>NZ_JASGBI010000001.1:2318517-2644221 GCF_030053425.1 Lysobacter stagni
CCCGCCCAGCACGATGGGCAGCACCGCGAGCGGGATGCCGACCAGTGCGAAGGCCGCCAGCCGCGGACTGGTGACGAACAGCATCGCCAGGCCACCGATGACGGTGACCGAGCTGCGCAGCGCGACCGACATGCTCGATCCGACCACGCTGCGGAGCAGTTCGGCGTCGGCGATCAGGCGCGAGACCAGTTCGCCACTGCGGTTGCGGTCGTGGAAACCCGCGTCCAGGCCGATGAGGTGGGCGTACAGCTGCCGGCGCAGATCCGCGACGACGCGTTCGCCCAGCAGCGAAACGAAGAAGAAGCGCGCGGCGGTGGCCAGCGCCAGGGCGGCGGCCACCGCGAACAGCAGCAGGAAGGCGCGATCGATGGCACCCGATCCGGCCGCGGCGGCACCCGGGGCGAAGCCATGGTCGATCATCGTGCGGAACGCGGCGGGCATGCTCAGCGTCGCCGCGCTCGACGCGGCCAGCGCTACCAGCCATGCGACGAACAGATTGCGATGGCGCCGTACGAACGGCCACAGGGTGCGCAGACTGCCGATGGGGGCTTTGGCGGGGGAAGCGTCGCTCATGCGGCAAGTATGGTCCGGGTTCGGGGGAATCGGCTTCGCCGATGATGGCGAAGGCGCGCGCCGCCCGGTCAACCGGAAAGAAAGCGCGTCCGATCCCGGGTGGCGTCGCGCAGGCGTACTTTCAAGTCGTCCACGCGGTCCGCGGGCAGTCGCACGTGCAGGTGCGCGCCGTCCGCATCGAAGCGCTCGTCGAGCTTCTGTGCGCCAAACAGGGCCAGTGCGGCGTGGACGGCTCCCGTGTCGGCGAACGGGTACTCCAGCGCCAACTCCGCATAGGCGACAAGTTCGCGGCGCGGGGCGACGCGCAGGCACTCCGCCGCGCTGCCACCGTAGGCCCTCACCAGACCGCCCGCGCCGAGCTTGATGCCGCCGAACCAGCGAGTGACCACGGCCACCACGCGGTCCAGCCCCTGGCCGTCGATGGCGGAGAGGATGGGGCGGCCCGCCGTGCCTGCGGGTTCGCCATCGTCGTTGAAGCGGTATTCGCTGCCGATGCGGTAGGCCCAGCAGTTGTGGGTGGCTGCCGGATCGCCGACCTGCGCGACGAAGGCGAGCGCTTCTTCCGGGGTATCCACGGCGGCGGCGTTGACCAGGAAACGGCTGTGCTTGACCTCGAGCAGGAACGAGGTCGGACCGGCCAGCGTGCTGCTCATCGGGCGGGTGCGGCGAGCTCGCGCAGATCGCGCGGCACGCGCACGCGCGGGTGGGCTTCGCGGAAATGCCTGAGGCTTTCGCGCGCGCCATCGATGTCGCCCGCATCGCGGCGTTCGCGGATGCGCTGCAGCCATTGCGCCGGTTCCAGTGCGGCATCGGCGGCGACATCGGTCGCAGCCGAGGCGTTGGGAGCGACCGCGACATCAGCCGCGCTTGCCGGGGCCGGTGCGGCTGCGGGAGCAGGCGCCGCCATCGCGGCACGCTTGGCGGATGCGGCTGCCGCCCCGTCGCTGCGCTCGCGCGCGGCGGATTCCGCCGCGGTCTGGGCCGCCATCCGGCGATGCATCTGCTCTTCGCGCGCGTCGGCTTCCGCCGCCTCGGCGATAGCCGCCGGTGGTGGCGGTGGGGCGGGGGCCGAATAGGCTGCCGCGGCGGCGGCGGTGGAGGTGTGCGCGACGGCCTCGTCCACGTAGTGGTCGTGTTCGTCGGTAACGGGGGCGGGCGCCGGCGCGGCGGGGGCGGCCTTGCGGGCCATGGCCGGCGCGGGTGCTTGCAGCGCACGCGCGGACGCGACGGTTTCCGGCGGGGGCGGGGGCGGCGGTGCCGTTGGCTTCCGCGCTTCGCGCTTGATCAGGTCGACGCTGACCACGCCCATGTCGCCTTCCTCGCGGGGAAGGCGCGCGGTCGGGCTGGACGGACGCAACTGCCAGACCACGCCGACCACCAGGACCAGCGCGGCGGCCATGCCCGCGCCGGTGATGAGCCCGCCCGGGATGGCGGCCAGACCGAGCCAGCGTCTGCGGTGCGGACGCGCAGCCGCCGCGTGCGCGGCCGCGAGGATGCGCGCGTCCAGTGCGGGCGGCGGGCCGTCGTGCGGGCCCAGACGCACCAGGCGGTCGGCCAGTGCGCGTTCTTCCGGGCTCAGCGGGTCGCGGTCGGTGCGGCTCATTCGGTCAGTCTCGCGCGCAGCTTGTCCATCGCGTATCGCAGTCGCGATTTGACGGTCTCCCGGCCCACACCGGTGATGTCGCCGATCTCCTCCAGGCTCAACTCCTGTTCCAGGCGCAGCACCACCACTTCGCGCTGCTCTTCGGGCAGGTCCTCGATGGCCAGTTGCAGCCGCCGCCGTTGTTCGAACTCCGACAGCTCGTGCTCCGGGCTGCTGGGGTCCGGCACGCGCGTGGCGCGCTCGTCGCCATCGGCGGGGGCGGCGGGGCGGTGCTTCAGGCCGCGCCAATGGTCGTTGAGGCGATTGTGGGCGATGCGGAAAAGCCAGGTCCTGAACGCGGCGTCCGGTTTCCAGCCCTGGCGCGCGGCGATCACGCGCTGCCAGACGTCCTGGAAGAATTCGTCGGCCAGCGCCTGGTCGCGCAGCTGGCGGAGCAGGAACCGGTACAGCGGGCCGCGGTGCCGGGCGTAGAGCACCTCGAACGCAGCCACGTCGCCGGCCGTCCAGGCCAGCATCAGTGCGTCGTCAGGGGTGTCCGCGCCCGTGTTCATCCGCGGCAGGGTACGGGTTGGGCGCGCCGGCGTGAAGCACACGGCTTCGGCCGGGGTCTGCCCCGGGAATGCAATGGCCAGGTCCATATTCGGATGAACGGGTCGCAGTTCCGGATGGGGTTGGACACGATCGCGAAAGGCCGCGCTATCCTGCTTCGTCTGCCCAGGGGCTGATTCACTAGTGTCCAACCGCACCAGGCCAAAAGCCGTAAGGATCGTCGACGCCCGCAGTGGCCGCGACGTGCTTGCGGACACCCTGCAGGAGGCGCTCCCGCCCGGCTCGGAAGTGGCCGTGCTCTGGCGCGATCCCCAGGGCGTGGTGGCGGCGGGGTCGGCCTCGGCAGGGGCGACCAGCACCCTGGCCAACCGTGCCGAATCGCTGCTGGGGCGCGAGCCCGTCGGCCAGCACTCGCATCGCATCGAAGCCAGCTGGACCTCGCCGGAAGGGGTGCGGGTGGCGATGGCGGCGCAGCTGCCCGGTCCGATCGCGACGGAAACGCGTTCGATGTGGATCGCGCTGGCCCGCCAGGTGATCCATGCGCACCTGGTCGCGCTGCGCACGCTGGCGCGCGCCGAATCGCTGGAGAAGTCCGAACGCCTGCAGCAGGCGCTGTTCGAGATCGCCGACCTCGCCGGCTCGGATCTCGAACTGGCCGACATGCTGCGCCGGTTGCACACCGTCGTCGCCGGCCTGATGTACGCGGCGAATCTGTACATCGTCCTGTACGACGATGTGCGCGACACGCTGCGCTTCCTGTACTTCGCCGACCAGCGCGACACCTACGTCGCCGAACCCGAACGCGACATCCCCATCGAGGAGATGCCCAACAGCGTGACCGTCGCGCTGTTGCGGCACGGCGAGCCGCTGCAGGGCCCTTCGGCCGACATCCGCGAACGGCTCGGCGTGGCGCGCGACAGCCGCCATGGCCCCGACAGCGAGGACTGGCTGGGCGTGCCGATGCGCCGCGACGACCGCATCTGCGGCGCGATCGTGGTGCAGAGCTACGACCGTCCCGACGTCTACGGCGAGGAGGAACGCGCGCTGCTGGCGTTCGTCGCTCAGCACATCCTCACCGCACTGGACCGCTTCCATGCGCGCGAGGAACTCGAACGCCGCGTCGAGGAACGCACCCAGGCATTGCAGCTGAGCAACCGCGACCTGCAGGCCGAGATCATCGAGCGTCAGCGCGCCGAACGCCTGCAGCGCGCACTGTTCCGCATCGCCGAGCTGTCGATCACCTCCGAAACGCTCGAGCGCTTCTACACGCAGGTGCACGACGTCGTCAGCGACCTGCTGTACGCGCGCAACTTCTACATCGCGTTGCTCACCGATGACGGCGAGCGGCTGGAATTCCCGTACTCCATCGACGAGCGCGATGCCGTGCGCGAGACCCGCAAGCTCACCTCGGGCCTGACCGAGTACGTGATCGAGCGCGGTCGACCGCTGCTGGCCGACCGCAAGCGCATCGCCGCGCTCGAGTCGCAGGGGCTGGTGCGCAGTCGCGGTTCGCTCGCGCACTGCTGGCTGGGCGTGCCGCTGTTCCGCAACGAGGCGGTCGTGGGCGTGATTACCGTGCAGAGCTACTCGCCGGCGATCAACTTCAGCCAGCGCGACCAGGAACTGCTCACCTTCGTCGCCCACCACATTTCCATCGGCCTGGCGCGCAAGCAGTCGCAGGATCGCCTGGTGACCGCGCACGCCGAGCTGGAACAGCGCGTGGACTCGCGCACCCGCGAGCTGGCGCAGGCCAACGCGGAGCTGCTGTCGCAGATCGGCGAGCGCCTGAGGGTGGAGCAGCAGCTCACCCACCAGGCCATGCACGACGCGTTGACCGGCCTGCCCAACCGCAGCCAGCTGCTGGATCGGCTGGCGCAGGCCATCGCGCACGCGCACGCCGATTCCAGCCGCACCTTCGCCGTGCTGTTCCTCGACCTGGACCGCTTCAAGCTGGTCAACGACAGCGTGGGCCACGCGGCGGGCGACGAACTGCTGATCGAGACCGGTCGCCGCATCGTCGATGCCGTGCGCACCGGTGACACGGTCGCACGCCTGGGTGGCGACGAGTACGCCATCCTGATCGAGAACATCGAGGGCCCGCAGGTCGCCGAGGAGCTCGCGCAGCGCGTGCTGCGCGCGCTGGGCGAGCCGTGCTGGATCGCCGGGCGCGAGGTGTTCCCCTCCGCAAGCCTGGGCATCGCGCTGTGGCATCCGCGCTACCGCACCGGTGCCGAACTGCTTCGCGATGCCGACGCCGCCATGTACCGGGCCAAGTCGGCCGGCCGCGATCGCTGGGCGGTATTCGATGAGGCCATGCGCGAGGAGGCCGTGCGCATCCTCGACCTGGAAGCCGACCTGCGCCGCGCGATCAACGGCGACGGTTTCGTCGCGTTCTACCAGCCGATCGTTCGCCTGGACGACCAGCGCGTCATCGGCCACGAAGCCCTGCTGCGCTGGCGCCATGAGCGGCGCGGCCTGCTCACGCCCAGCGAGTTCATCGGTGTGGGCGAGGACAGCGGCCTGATCGAGGAGGTCGACTGGATCCTCTACGGGCAGGTCATGGAGGAGCTGGCGCGGGGCGGGGAAGGGTACATCTCGGTCAACGTGTCGCCGCGGCACTTCCGCTCGTCGGACTTCGCCGACCGCCTGCTGCGCATGATCGACCAGGCCGGCGCGGACCCGCACCGCCTGCGCATCGAGATCACCGAGGTCGCCCTGCTGGACGACGTCCCGCGCGCGCTGCGCATGCTGCGCACGCTGCGCAGCCACGGCGTGCTGGCTCAGCTGGACGACTTCGGCACCGGCTTCTCGGCGCTGTCGTACCTGCACCGGTTCCCGATCGAGTGCCTGAAGATCGACCAGAGTTTCGTTGCCGGCCTGGTGGGCGATACCCAGCCCGAAAGCGTGGCCGTGGTGCGCGCCATCCAGGCGCTGGCGGGCACCCTGGGCATCCACACCATCGGCGAAGGCGTCGAGAACGAAGCCCAGCGGGCCACCCTGCGCGAGCTGGGCTGCGCCTACGGCCAGGGCTATCTGTTCGGCTACCCCACCGAGCGCACCCACACGGTGCCCCTGCGGCTGGCCGTTACCGGCTAATTAACGGGTTACTGCGCACTTCCGACGATAGGAAATGGCGAGCCTTGACTTGAATCAGTTGTTCCAGTGGACGTCGTGCACGTCACATTCGACTCTACCGGATTGGACGTAACGCCATCCGCATCGATCAACGTGCTCCGGACGCGTGTGACTCCTGTCGTGCTCGCGTTGCATGCAAACATCCAGGTCAGCGGGGATGCCTGGCTCGATTGATAGGTCGAGTTTCCACCTGTGCATGTCCATCCCGCTGGGCACTTCACGATGTCGAGTTTCAGCGTGACTGGAAAGGTTGGGTAACCTTTGAAGTGGATGTCAGATGCTGCTTTGTCGCCCCTGGGGGCAGTCGAATCCGTCACGCTCGCAATAGCCAAGGGTTGGCAGGGCTTTGCTTCGCGCCACATCCGATAGCCCTTCTCGACGCCTTTCATCGATGCGGTGCGAAAGCGCGAGTCCTGTAGCGCGAGGGCATCATCCGGGTTTGTGTGGAAGGCAATCTCGACCAATGCAGAGGGCATGGAACCGGAGTTCTCCGCGTACTGGTCACTTGGTCGAGTCTCACGCATCGTCCAGTTCTGGTATGTGGGTTGCGCATGAATCAGTTCTTCCATATGGCAGGCAATGCTGGAAGCGAGTGCTAAGCCTTCAGCCTGCCCTGTGGCATAGAAGACCTGCGTCCCTCGGGCTGTAAGCGCGGTGGTGGCGTCGGGTGCGGCATTCGTATGCAGGCTGATCATCGCGAGCGCGCCCATCTCATCAGCGAACAGGGCGCGGGAGTTGATGTCTTTTGCGCGATCACGCTGGTTGTCAGTTCTTGATGTGACGTCCCAAAGATCCGTCCGCCCCGGATACAACTGTTCCACATGGTACTTGGCACCTATGTCGGTCCAGAGGTGAGTGCTGCCAGACTCCCGAGTGCTCTGTTCGTGAACCAGAGGAGAGGTAGACCGCGTCGAGAAGGTGTCGATACCCGGGCTGCGCTCCGAGAACCATTGCTTCACCTCGGTGGCATAAAGCGGGGTTATCTCGTCTTCCACCAGGCCGTTGGACGGGTCGCGCTGGGTGGTCCAGCGGTAGTTCGGATCAAGCGTCCCGGCGCTGTAGAGCTTGTAGAGTCCGTGCCCAGGGTTGATGGCGACGCTCGGGGGGTTGTAGGCGACGAGCGGATAGGGTTGCGGCGGGAGGTACATTCGCGAAGGGTCGTCATTGACCGGCGGAGGGATGTACGGCGGAAACGGGGGGTAGCTGGAGTCCTGCTGGGTGCTGCTGGCCTTCTTTGCTCTTGGTTTCAGGTCTGGGTAGTAGTAGACGATGTTCTTGCCGTCGAACAGGTAATTGATGCCGACGTACTTCACCTCGGCGACCATCGTGTCCATGACGGCGGTGAGCATGTGCAACTGGTCTGGCACGTATGCGCCGTTCAACGTTCCATCGGGCTTAAGTACAAACCGTCGCCCTAGCTCAACCATCAGCATGTTTCCTTCGGGATCGAACCGTACAACGACCTTGGCCGGGAACTCCTGCCCCTCCGCGGGCTTCATTTCCTTGAGTGTCAGCTGGATATGCTCGGCCATCATTGCTTCCAGCTCGGCTCGTTCCGAACTGCTCAGTTCCGCCGGCCTGATCATTGGAGGGGCCTGTTCCGCATGAGCACTGCCCCCTAACAGAACGGCAACGGTTAGCAGAATTTTCGACGCCCGGCGCCAAGTCCTTTTCGGATCGCTCACGCATGACTCCTTTCATAGGGATTGAGTGCGCCTCCTTACGGTCTCAGAGCGCAAGTGCAAGGTAGCGTCCGGATCACAGGGGGGATGTCGGGTTTTCCCTCTGTCGTGGCAGAAAATTGCCCGTAACGGTCAGGGGGAAGGCGGCGAGTAGACCGTCGGAAAGTTTCGCGAGAATGCGGTCATGGGGGGCGCAGACAGGCATGCTCTTTCGTGACGAAGCCCAGCGGGCCACCCTGCGCGAGCTGGGCTGCGCCTACGGCCAGGGCTATCTGTTCGGCTACCCCACCGAGCGCACCCATACGGTGCCCCTGCGACTGGCCGTTACCGGCTGAGCCCGTCGCCGGCTCCACAGCCGGCGATCACCATCCCAATCTCACAACCCTGCGTGACGCGCAGGGGCAGGTACTCCTGCGTCATGGATTCGTTAATGGCATGTGACTAAACGGTGAATATCTCACTAAAAGTGTGACAAGAAGCACAAATCACACAAAAATTTAACGTGAACGTACGTTAAGCGTTGACCCATCCCCATGCCGGAAGTCAGGGTCGCAATGCTCCTTTTGGGGCATTCCATTTGCTGAATTGGGGGAATTAGTGAAACGTTCAACTCTGAACCGCAACATGCGGCGCAGCGCGCTGACCGTGGCTTTGGGTCTGTGCTTCGCGTCGGGCGTGCACGCCCAGCAGACCGGTGGCTCGGTCTTCGGTCAGGCGACGGCTGGGGAGACCGTCGTGATCGAGAACTCGGCAACGGGTTTCCGCCGCGAAGTGGCCGTGGGCGCAGATGGCGCCTTCCGCGTGCCGGCGCTGTCGCCGGGCAATTATCGAGTGACCTTGCAGCGTGCCGACGGCACCACCACCGTCCGCGACGGCGTCGCCGTCAGCCTGGGTACGGGTACGCCGGTGAGCTTCGGTGCGTCCGCATCGAGCGGCTCGGCCACCACGCTTGAGAGCGTGGTCGTGACCGGTGCGCAAGTGGTCAATCCGATCGACGTGTCCTCGGTCGAGTCCACCACGATCCTGACGGCCGCGCAGATCGCCAAGATCCCGGTCGCGCGCGATGCCACCTCCGTCGCGCTGCTGGCCCCGGGCACCGTCCGTGGCGACAACGCGTTCGGCAACCTGGCCTCGTTCGGCGGTTCGTCGGTCGCCGAGAACCAGTACTACCTCAACGGCTTCAACATCACCAACTCGTTCCGCGGCCTGAACTTCGCTCAGGTGCCGTACGAGGCGATCGCCGAGCAGCAGGTCAAGACCGGTGGCTACGGCGCCGAGTTCGGCCGTTCGCTGGGCGGCGTGGTCAACATGATCTCCAAGCGCGGTACCAACGAGTTCCACGCCGGTGGCAACGTGTTCTGGTCGCCGAAGTCGCTGCGTTCGGAAGTGGCCAGCACCTACTACGCCAATCCGCTGGCTGACAACGACATCAACCCGGTCGGTTCGGTGCGCGAGGACAACTCCGAGGACACCGAAGAGCAGTGGAACAGTTCCATCTGGGCCAGCGGCGCCCTGATCAAGGACACCCTGTTCGCCTATGGTCTGTTGTCGTACAGCCAGAAGGAACAGAACTACTGGAACACCCAGGGCAACACCTACTTCCCGAACAACAACTTCCACGAGAAGGAAAAGGGCAACCCGACCTGGTTGGTGAAGCTGGACTGGAACATCAGCGACAACCACCTGCTGGAGTTCACGTCCTTCTCCGACCAGCGCGATACCACGCGTCAGACCTACCTGAACGGCGCCTCGCCGCTCTCGCGTGGTGGTCTGGTGGGCACCTCGTACGAGGAGTCGGGCGGTGACAACTATGTCGCCAAGTACACCGGATACCTCACCGACACCTTCACCCTGTCGGCGCTGTACGGCTACGGCGAGTATTCGCGTTCCCGTCACCTGATCACGGCCGGCGGCCAGCGCGTGGAATACGGCGGTGACCTGAACCAGCCGGCCACGGGCTGCCCGATCATCACCGACATCCGCCCGGGCTATCGCAAGGCGGTCACCGGTACCTACGCGAGCACCTGCAACATCACCGGTGGCGCGATTCCGCGTTCGGACTCCGGCGACACGCGCGACATGTTCCGCATCGACGCCGAATGGCAGCTTGGCGACCACCGCGTGCGCGGCGGTATCGACGTGGACGAGTACGAGTCGGTCGCAGGCAACTCGAACGAGGGTGGCCGCTTGTGGCGCTACTCGACGACCGATCGCGATGGCGACCCGAACAGCGGCGACGAGTTCGACGTCGTCCGCGAGCAGATCGTCAACCAGGGTTCCACGGTCAAGGTCAAGTCGCAGGCGTACTACCTCGAGGACTACTGGAGCATCTCGGATACCTTCCTGGCCTACATCGGTGCGCGCTGGGATACGTTCGAGAACTACAACGGCGAGGGTCAGAAGTACGTCGAGATCAAGAACCAGTTTGCTCCGCGCTTGGGTTTCTCGTGGGACGTCCACGGCGACTCGACGTTCAAGGTCTACGGTAACGCCGGTCGTTACGCCCTGCCGCTGACTTCCAGCGTGGCCGTGCGTGGCGCCAGCGCCTCGCTGTTCACCCGCCAGAACTTCGACTTCAGCGGTGTGGATCCGGTCACGGGCGCGCCGATCAATCCCACGCCGCGTGGCGGGCTGACCTACGTCAATGGTGAATTCGGCGAGCCGAAGACGCCGGAGACGATTGCCTCGCAGAACCTCGATCCGATGTACCAGGACGAGTTCATCCTTGGCTTCCAGTACCAGCTGACCGACCACCAGAACGTCGGCGCGCGCGGCATCTACCGCAAGCTGAAGGCGGCCATCGACGACAACTGCGATTACACGCCCATCCTGACGATCGAGGGCTTCAGCAAGAACGACGATGACGTCTGGGTCGACGCCAATGGTCGCGAAGCAGCCCTGCCGAGCGCCGGCTTCCCGTACTGCCGCATGTTCAACCCGGGCTCCGACGCGGTGTTCCTGACCGACCTGTACGGCGACGGCAACCTGAAGGCCACCACTGTTCCGGGCGACCTGCTCTCGCCGAAGGCCAAGCGCAACTACCAGGCGCTTGAGCTGTTCTGGGACGGCAGCTGGGACAAGTGGTTCTTCCAGGCGTCGTACACGCTGGCCCGCAACAAGGGCAACACCGAAGGCGGCGTGAAGTCGGACATCGGCCAGGCCGATACCAACGTGACGCAGGACTTCGACTACAAGGAACTGGCGGTCGATTCGTACGGCTACCTGCCCAACGATCGTCGCCACAGCCTGAAGGTGTTCGGCAACTACTCGTTCAATGACGAGTGGTCGGTCGGTGCCAACCTGCTCGTGCAGTCGGGTCGTCCGATCAACTGCTTCGGCGTGCTGCCGGTGGGCGACGTCGCGGACGGTGATCTGCACGGCTATGGTGCCTCGTTCTTCCGTTGCGGCACGACGTCGGCCGGTGGTGGTTATCTGGACACCAACAACGACCTAGTCCCGGATACGCTGGCTCCGGCCGGTCCGGCGCCGCGCGGTACGGCGGGTCGCCTGCCCTGGACGAACTCGATCGACCTGAACATCGCCTACTTCCCCAACTGGGCGAAGGGGCTGCAGTTCAAGGTCGACGTGTTCAACGTCTTCGACAACCAGAAGGTCACCTCCGTGTCCGAAGTGGCCGAAGATGCCGTCGCCGGTGCCCCGCTCGATACGTACCTGATCGCGCGTACGTTCCAGGCTCCGCGTGCGGTGCGTTTCATGGTTCAGTACGACTTCTGAGTAGTACGTTTTCATTTACTCTCTCCACGGCCGCCGCAAGGCGGCCGTTTTTTCAAAGCCGGTCGTCGTGAAATGAATCCAGCCATCCCAGGTCCGCCGCCTCACCCTGGCGCCGCCGCCTCCGCGCAGAGCTGGCAGCGTGCCCAGCAGTTCGAATCGACGGGGCAGTGGCAGCAGGCGCGCGAGCTTTACGAGTCCATGCTCGCCACTGCGCCGCAGCACGTTCCAGCCCGGTTGCGGATGTCGCGGCTGGAGCAGTTCGCCGATCGCTATCGCGAATCCCGGGATCACATCCTCCAGGCCGCCGACACCGTCCGCCTGCAGGCCAGCACGCGCAACATCGCCTACGTGACGGCGCGCCTGCTCGAATTCGCCGAGGAAGCGGAAGTCGCCTCGGTCATCCTTTCCGCCGACACGTCCGATCCGGACGTGATCCGGCAATCGCCCACGCTGGCGCAGCACCTGTGGCTGGCCGGCCGTTACGAGGACGCGCTGCGCTTCCTCGACGCGATGGACAAGCACACGCCATCGCACCCGCTGTTGCTGTTCACCCGCGGCAACGTGCTGCGCTACCTCGGCGATGCCGACGGCGCGGCGCGCCTGTACGAGGCTGCGCTGGCCCGTGCGCCCCATCTTCCGGACCTGCACTGGGCCATCGCCACGCTTTCGCGGGCGCAGCAGGCCCTGTCGCGCGTTCCCCGCATTCGTGCGGCGATGGCGCAACATCCGGCCGGCAGCGCGGCGCAGGCGCAGCTGCTGTACGCGTTGTTCCGCGAATACGACGCCGCCGGCGACGTGGATCAGGCCTGGGCGGCGCTGTCGCAGGGCGCGGCGATCCTGCACCGCGACGGCGCATACGATGCCGGCCGCGTCGCAGCACGACTGGATGCGCTGCGCGCCATGCGCCCGGGCGCACTGGTCGCGGAGGAAGCCCCGCTGGGCACGCTGCCGGTCTTCGTCGTCGGCATGCCGCGCACCGGCACCACGCTGCTGGATCGCGTGCTCGGCAATCACGGCTGGGTGCGTTCGCTCGGTGAACGCAACGACCTGTCGGCGGCCATCAGCGAAGCGTCCGGCCATTTCTTCCAGTCGGCGGTGCAGGGCGATCATCACGACCTGCTGCAGTCGCTGGACATGCGTCGCGTCGGTCACCTGTACATGCAGCGTCTGCGTCGCGCGGCGCCGCCGGTGCGCTACGTGATCGACAAGAACCCGCAGAACCTCTTCAGCATTCCCGTCATCCTGCAGGCGCTGCCGCAGGCGCGCATCCTGTGCCTGCGCCGCGACCCCATGGATGCGTGCTTCTCCACATTCAAGGAGCTGTTCCAGGGCGACGCCTACGCCTGGAGCCATTCGCTCGAGGACGCCGCCTCGCACTGCCAGCAGGCGCGCTCGTGGATGGCGCACTGGCAGGCCGTCGCGCCGGGTGCGGTGCGAGTGGTCGACTACGAATCGCTCGTGGACGATCCCGAAGGCACCGCCGCCTCGCTCAGCGAATTCCTCGGGCTGCCCGCGCAGGCGGGTCTGCACGACATCACCCGCAACGATGCTCCCGTGGCCACCGCCAGCAGCAGCCAGGTGCGCGAGGGCATCCATGCGCGCAACGTGGGCGCGTGGAAGCGCTACGAGGCGCATCTGCAGCCGTTGCGCGACCGGCTGGACGCGCGCGGATGAATTCCCCCGCGCCGACGACCGTTCGGGGCCTGCTGGCGCAGGCCGAGACATTGGCGTCGCAACGCGACTGGGAAGGCGCCATCGCGGCCTGCGAGGTCGCGCGTTCGCTTTCGCCCGACAGCACGGAAGTGCTGTTGCAGCTGTCGTACCTGCATTCGTTGCGCGGCGACTACCGCGATGCGGATGCGTTCGCCGTCGCCGCGGCCGAGACGGGCATCACCGACCCCGAACAGGTGAAGGAACTGCTGCCGCGACTGCGCACCTTCAATCGCATCGACGCGATGATGGCCTGCATCGAGCGGTTGAAACCGATGTCGCGCATGCCGATCCCGTTGCTGATCTCGGTCGGCGCGCAACTGAGCTACGCGAACCTGCCCGATCGCGCCATCGCTTTCCTGGATGAAGCGCGCCACGCCGATCCGGAGTATCCGCCCACGCTGCTGGCGCGTGCGCAGGTGCTGACCTACCTGGGCCGTTTCACCGAGGCCGAGGAAGACGTGACACGCGCATTGCGGCGCGCGCCGGAGATCGCCCAGGGCTATTGGCTGCAGGCATGGGTGCGCAAGCAGACGCCGGACCGCCACCACGTCGATGCGATCCGCCGCGAGCTGCATCGCCCCGGCCGCAAGGCCGAGGACATCGCGCTGCTGGCCTTCGCGCTGCACAAGGAACTCGACGACCTCGAACGTCATGAAGAAGCCTGGGACGCGCTGACGCTGGCTTGCCGCGCCAAGCGTTCACGCGTGGCCTACGACACGGCGGTCACCCAGGACCTGTTCGCTGCGCTGAAGTCGTGGGCGCCTGCCAGCAATGCGATGGCACCGTCGGATGGAAGCGACGCGATGCCGATCTTCATCGTCGGCATGCACCGGTCGGGGACGACGCTGCTGGAGCAGCTGCTCGACGGCCACCCGCAGGTGCGCGGCCTGGGTGAGCTGTACGACTTCACCAGCGCGATGCGTCACGCGACCGACCACCATTGCCGCGGCGTAATCGACCGCACGCTCGTGGAGCGCGCCGCGCAGGCCGATCTGGCCGCGGCCGGACAGCGCTACCTGGACGGCACGCGCTGGCGGCGTGGCGAACACCGCGTGTTCACCGACAAGCTGCCGTCCAACTTCCTCAATGTCGGCTTCATCGCGCAGGCCTTGCCGCAGGCGAAGATCCTGCACATGGTCCGCGACCCGGTGGAGACGTGTTTCTCCAACCTGCGCGAGCTGTTCTCCGAGGCGAACGCCTACAGCTACGACCCGATCGAGCTGGCCGAGTACCACCATCAGTACCGCAGCCTCATGGCGCACTGGCACGCACGGTTCCCGGGACGGATCCTGGATGTCGACTACGCGCAGCTCACGCGCGAGCCCGACGTGCAGATGCGCCGCGTGGCCGAGTTCTGTGGGCTTCCCTTCGATGCGGCTATGCTGAAGATGCAGTCGCGCCGCGGCGTGGTGACGGCCAGTGCGGTGCAGGTGCGCGACCGCATCCAGGTGCGTGAACGACCGAAGTGGGCGCCGTATGAGCGCTGGCTGCAGCCGATGATCCAGCGACTGCGCGACTGACCGGGCCGCCCGGGAACCCCGGACGGCCCGATCTGCGGATCATCGCGCGCGTTTCATCGCGCCACGCCCACGCGTGGCGGTTCGTCAGCCTCGAGCTGCCGGCGCGCGACCTCCAGCAACTGCAGGAACTGCGCGCGGTCGCCTTCCGCATCGTCACCCCGTGCCTGCTTCGCGGTGCGGGCGATGGCGTCCCAGTTCCAGCCGTCCATGCGTGCGCCGCCACGCAACGCGTCGGCGAAGCCCGCGACCGCGCTGGCGAAGCGCAGCGATTCGCTCGGCGTTGTGGTGGCCTGCGAAGCCAGCACGGGCGTTTCGATCAGCTGGCTGCTCTGGCTTCCAGGACGCTTGTAGCGAAGGCGCAGGTGGGCGACTTCCCGCGCGGCGTCCGCGGGCGTCGACGGCACGGTGGCATAACGCAGCGGCGCCATGCGTTGCGCGGCGGACGAGGTGGGCGTGATCTCGTACAGGGCGGTGACTTCATGACCCGCGCCGATGTCGCCGGCATCGACCTTGTCGTTGGCGAAATCCTCGCGGTTGAGGATGCGGTTCTCGTAACCGATCAGCCGATACTCCGCGACCTGCGCCGGATTGAACTCGATCTGTATCTTCACGTCCCGCGCGATGGTCAGCAGCGTGCCGCCCATCTGCCGCACCAGCACCTTGTGGGCCTCGCGCAGGTTGTCGATGTAGGCGTGGTTGCCATCGCCCACGTCGGCCAGTCGTTCGGACAGCTCGTCGTTGTAGTTGCCCGTGCCGAAGCCCAGCGTCGTGAGCGCGATGCCCGACTTGCGCTGGTCGGCGACGAGCGTCTCCAGTGCGTTCTCGTCCACCGTGCCGACATTGAAGTCGCCGTCGGTGGCCAGGATCACGCGGTTCGCCCCGCCGGGCACGAAGGCCTGTTTCGCCATCGCATAGGCCAGGCGGATGCCGTCTCCGCCGTTCGTGCTGCCGCCGGCCTGGAGCCGATCCAGTGCCGCGAGGATCTCTCCGCGGTGGTCGCCCGGCGTGGGCGGCAACACCAGTCCCGCGCTGCCTGCATAGACCACGATGGAGACGCGATCCTGCGGGCGCAGCTGCGACACCAGTTGTCGCAGGGCGCCCTTCACCAGCGGCAATTTGTCCGGCGAATCCATCGATCCTGATGTGTCGAGCAGGAACACCAGGTTCGCCGGCGGCAACGTCGCCTTGGGCACCTCGTAGCCTTTGATGCCGATCATCAGCACCTGCCGCTGTGCGTTCCACGGGGCCTGTGCGAGTTCGGTGGTCACGCGGAACGGAACTTCACGCGTGGTCGGCGCGGCGTGCCCGTACTGGAAGTAGTTGATGAACTCCTCGGCACGCACCGAATCCGCGGGCGGGCGCACGCCGTTCTCGATCATGCGCCGCACATTGGCGTAACTGCCGGTGTCCACGTCGATGGAGAAGGTGGATACCGGATGTTCCGCGGTGCGCTGCACCGGGTTGTCTTCGCGCGCGGCGTATTTCTCCGTGTTGGCCGGTGCGGGCGCGGCCATCTGCATCGGCGGCGGCATGAGGTTGCGCTGCGCTTCCATTCGCGAGCGCGCCATCTTCGCTTGCGGGACGGCGTAGCCCTCGGGCGGAGGAGGCGGTGGTGCGGAAGCGGGTGCGACCGCCAGCATGTCTGCCGCCGCGTCGGCGGTTTCTGCGACGGACGGTTCTTCGGGTGCCTGCGAACGTGTGCTGCGACAGCCGGCCAGGGCCAGCAGCACGGCGGTGAACAACAGGGCGGGGGCAAAGCGCGTGCCAACGGATCGGGTGCGGTTCATCGGGCGAGCTCCAGGTGGGTCGCAGGGAATGAACGCGCAGGTCGGGTGAATGGGGTTATGCGGCGGTCAACCCGTGTCGGAGGTCATGCAAACGACGCGACCGCGCAATACATCCCAGGCGATGTATCCCGAAAGTCGTGGTGACCTTTCGAACTGGTGTACCGCATGGGATGCGCGCCACGATGCCTGCACCGTTGCGTGTTGGCAGTCCATTCCGTTCCCCCCGGTGGAGGTAACTGTCATGAAGGTCCTGGAGTCCGTACAGTCTGTTTCCCGTTTGCGTGTCCTCATCGCCACGATGCTGGTGGCCGCGTCGTCCGCCGCGATCGCGGAACCGCACCTGATCTACCTGCCGTCGGCCGAAGCGGGCGTCGACCATGACGCCATCGTGCAGGCGCTGGATAAACAGGGATTCGAAGTCACCACCCTCGCCAACGCCGGCGAGAACCGACTGGCCTACGCCAAGCGCATCGCCAAGGAAGTCCGCGCCTTGATGGCGCAGGGCGTTCCCGCCGACGACATCAGCGTGGTGGGCGCAGGCACAAGTTCTGCCGTCGCCGCGTTGACCTCCGCGCGCGTGGGCGACCGGCACGTGAACTATGTGCTGCTCGGGCAGTGCGATCCCATCCTCAAGGCCGAGTACAACTTCCGCATGAGTGGTCGCGTGTTGGGCATCCATGACGATGGCGACAGCGCGTCGTTGTCGTGCCGTTCGCTGTGGATCGGCTCGCCCAAGGTCAGTGACCGCCAGGAGATCGTGCTGGACACCGGTTTCGGCGCAACGCTGTTCCACGAGCCTCGTGCGCAGTGGGTGCAGCCGCTGGTCGAATGGAGCAACGGCGGCCGCGTGAACGTGGGTGAAGGTGCGCGGGTGACGCAGGTCGACGAGCCGGCGCCGAAGAACACGCGTTGATGGCGAACTGACAGGTTTCGGGCCGCACCGGGCGCGTCGCAGGGAGGCGCGTCCGGTGCGTGCCGTGTTCAGCGCGGGCGGTCGCGGATGACCAGCAGGCGCTGTTCGGTCATGTCCTCGATGGCGTAGCGGATGCCCTCGCGCCCCAGGCCCGAATGCTTCACGCCGCCGTAGGGCATGTTGTCGACGCGGAAGCTGGGCACGTCGCCGACGATCACGCCGCCCACTTCCAGCCGGTCCCACGCGCGCATCGCGTGTTCGAGGCGACCCGTGAAAACGCCCGCCTGCAGGCCGAAGTCGCTGTCGTTGACGCGGTCGATGGCCTGGTCGAAATCGTCGAAGGGTTCGATCAGCGCGACCGGCGCGAAGGCTTCCTTGCAGTACAGGTCGCTGTCGTGCGGCACGTTCTCCAGCAGCGTGGCCGGCACCATGTTGCCGGTGCGTTCGCCGCCGGCCAGCTGTTTCGCGCCACCCTTGCGCGCGGCGCGGATCCACGCCTCCACGCGCTTGGCCGCCGCTTCGTCGATCATCGGCCCGATGAAGGTGTGCTCGTCGCGCGGGTCGCCCATGCGCAGCTTCGATACGGCGGCCTTGAGCTTCCTGCGCAGCTTGTCGTGGATGTCGGCGTGCGCATAGATGCGCTGCACGCTGATGCAGCTCTGGCCGCTCTGGTAGTACGCGCCGAAGATCATGCGCTCCACTACCTCGTCCAGCGGCGCGCCAGGGTCCGCATCGACGATGCAGGCGGCATTGCCGCCCAGCTCCAGCGTGACCTTCTTGCGGCCCGCGCGGGCTTTCAGGTCCCAGCCGACCAGTCCGCCGGTGAAGCTGAGCAGGGCGATGCGTTCGTCCTCCACCAGTTGCGCGGCGTCCGCGGTGGAACAGGCCAGCACCGAGAACGCGCCCTTGGGCAGATCGGTCTCGGCGAGGATCTCGCCGATGATCAGCGCGCCGATCGGCGTCTTCTCCGAGGGTTTCAGCACGAACGGGCAACCGGCCGCGATCGCCGGCGCCACCTTGTGCGCGACCAGGTTGAGCGGGAAGTTGAACGGCGTGATGAAACTGCACAGGCCGACCGGAACGCGCTTGACCATGCCGCGGTAGCCGCGCGTGCGCGGCGAGATCTGCAGTTCGATCACATCCCCGTCGATGCGCGTGGCTTCGCCCGCAGCGATGCGGAAGCTGTCGATCAGACGTGTCACTTCACCGCGCGCGTCGCGGATGGGCTTTCCGGCCTCGATGCACAGCGCCATCGCCAGTTCGTCGAAGCGCTCGGTGAACCGCTTGACGCAGTGTTCCAGCACGTCGCGACGGGCGTCGGGCGGGAAGGCCGCCATGGCCTCGCGTGCCTGGTAACCGGCGACGATGGCCTTGCGCACCGCGGCCGCGTCGGCCATCGCCACGCGCGTGGCGCGCTGTCCGCTGTACTTGTCCAGCACCTCCAGGTCCGTGTTGGGCGCGACCGGGCGGTTGGCGAGGTAGTAGGGGTAGCTCGACTTCAGACCCGAGCGGCCGCGCGACTCGCGTTTCTTCTTGGCCATGGGAAACTCCGGAAAGGGGCAGGGTAGGCGGCGTGGCGTGAGCGCGGGGTCAGTCCAGCGCGGCGCTCAGGCGCGGGATCTCGTCGTTGAGCAGCCGGTCGTCGTCGTCATAGTCGATGGGCACTTCGATCACGTCCACACCCGGCGTGTCCAGTGCGTGGCGAAGCAGCGGCGCGAACTCGTCCGCACTCCCCGGACGATGGCCGCGCGCCCCGTAACTGCGCGAGTACTCGACGAAATCCGGGTTGCCCAGATCCATGCCGAAGCTTGGGTAACGCTCGTGCGCCTGCTTCCACTTGATCATGCCGTACGCATCGTCGCGCAGCACCAGCACGGTGAGATCCAGACCCAGCCGCACGGCGGTCTCCAGCTCCTGCGAGTTCATCATGAAGCCGCCGTCGCCGCAGACGGCGAGCACCTTGCGGTCCGGGCAGACCAGGCGCGCGGCGATCGCCGAAGGAAGCCCCGCGCCCATCGTGGCCAGTGCGTTGTCCAGCAGCAACGTATTGGGTTCGCGACAACGGTAGCCGCGCGCGAACCACAGCTTGTACAGGCCGTTGTCCAGACAGACCACGTCACGTTCGCCCATCGCCGCGCGCACATCGGCGACCAGCCGTTGCGCGACGAGCGGAAAGCGGTCGTCGCCGGTGCGGTCGGCCAGGTGCGAAAGCAGTTCCGCGCGCACACGGTCGAAGAAGGCGAAGTCCCAGTGCGGTTGCGGTCCAAGGCGTTCGGTGAATTGCCAGATGGTGTGGGCGATGTCGCCAACCACTTCGATCTGGGGAAAGTACACCGCATCGACTTCCGCGCCGGCGTAGTTGACGTGGATGACCGTGCGACGGCCCTCGCGCATGAAGAACGGCGGCTTCTCGATGACGTCATGCCCGACGTTGACGATGCAGTCGGCCGCATCGATGGCGCGGTGCACGAAGTCGTGGTCGGACAAGGCGGCATTGCCGAGCCACAACGGGTGCAGCTCGTCGATCACCCCCTTGCCCATCTGCGTGGTGAAGAAGGGGATGCCCAGTGCGTCGACCAGCGCGCGCAGCTGGTGTGCCGTGGTCTTGCGGTTGGCGGCGGCGCCGATCATCAGCAACGGGTGGCGCGATTGGCGGATCGCATCCACCGCGCGTTCGATGGCCTTGAGGTCCGCCACGGGCCGGCGCGAGTACGAGGCTGGAATCAGCTTCGCGGCGGTCTCGTCGCCCGCGATGTCCTGCGGCAGTTCCAGGTGGGTCGCGCCGGGGCGTTCCTCCTCGGCCCGGCGGAAGGCTTCGCGCACGCGCGCCGGGATGGCGTCGGCGGAGACGATCTGCCGCGTGTATTTGGTGAGCGGGCGCATGGTGTCGACTACGTCCACGATCTGGAAGTGGCCCTGGCGGCTGGTCTTGATCGGCTTCTGCCCGGTGATCATCAGCATGGGCATCGCGCCCAGCTGCGCGTAGGCCGCGGCCGTGACCAGGTTGGTCGCGCCCGGGCCAAGCGTGGACAGGCACACGCCCGCCTTGCCCGTGATGCGGCCGTACGTGGCGGCCATGAAACCGGCGGCCTGCTCGTGGCGCGTGAGCACCAGGCGGATGCGCGACGTGCGCAGCGATTCGAGCAGGTCGAGGTTCTCCTCGCCGGGGATGCCGAAGACGATCTCGACGCCTTCGGCTTCGAGTGCGGCGACGAACAGATCGGAGGCCTTCGTCATGCGAACTCCCCTTGCCGGTGGCGTGCGCCGACATGGTAGTGCTGCCCGCGTGAGCGCGGGCGTGACACAGCGTTGCAGCCGGTGTCAGTCGTCCGTGGGCTCGTGCGATTCCACGCGCACGGCCAGTTCGCCGTCGCTCATCCGTGCCGACAGGCGATCGCCCGGGGCGGCATCGAGCACGCTGCGCACGACGCGGCCGTCGCGGTGCTGAAGGATCGAGTAGCCGCGCGCGACCGTCGCCAGCGGGCTGACGGCTTCCAGCGACCGGGCCAGGCCGCGCAGGTGCAGCGCTTCCTTGCCCAGTCGGCGGACGATGGCCGCCTGCGGGCGCGGGCCCAGCGCGGCCAGGCGCTCGCGCAGACGCGCGATGCGGCCGCGCGGGTGCGTCGCGCGCAGTACGGCGTCGGCATGACGCAGGCGTGCGCGCTCGCCTTCGAGGCGACGCTTCCACGCGGATTCCAGGCGGCGCAGCGCATCGACCTGGCGACGGTGCAGCAGGTCCAGTCGTGCCCGCGGACGCAGCGCCTGCAGCCGAAGCGAGGCGCGATCGGCGCGTTGCATCGCCTGGCGCAGGTGGCGCAATTGCAGGCTGCGCAGGCGCGCTTCCAGCACGCGCAGGCGGTGCAGCAGGTCGTCGCGCTGCGGCACCAGCAGCTCGGCCGCGACCGAGGGCGTGGGCGCGCGCACGTCGGCGGCGAAGTCGCTGAGGCTGAAGTCGGTCTCGTGGCCGACCGCGGACACGATGGGCACGGGCGAGGCCGCGATGGCACGCGCCAGTCGCTCGTCGTTGAACGCCCACAGGTCTTCCAGCGAACCGCCACCGCGCGCCAGCACGATCACGTCGTAGCGCTGAGCGGCGATGGCCCGCTGCAACATCGCCACGATCTGCGGCGCCGCGGTGTCGCCCTGCACGGGCACGGGCAGCACGTCGGCCTCGACCAGCGGGAAACGGCGCGACAACACGCTCAGCACGTCGCGCACGGCCGCGCCGGTGGGCGAGGTGATCAGTGCGATGCGGCGCGCGTAACGGGGCAGCGGGCGCTTGCGCTCGGCCTCGAACAGCCCCTCGGCCGCCAGCTTGGCCTTGAGTTCGTCGAATGCGCGACGCAGCGCGCCTTCGCCGGCTTCCTCCATGTGGTCCAGCACCAGCTGGTACTCGCCACGCGCTTCGTACAGCGTGAGCCTGCCGCGACCGAGCACGCGCAGGCCCTCGCGCGGAGTGAAGCGCAGCCAGCTGCTCTTGGGACGGAACATGGCGCAGCGGATCTGCGCGCGCGCGTCCTTCAGGGTGAAGTAGAGGTGCCCGGAGGACGGCCGCGAGACGTTGCCCAGCTCGCCCTCGATCCAGATCGAGGGGAACGTGCCCTCCAGCAGGTCGCGCGCCAGCGTGTTCAGCTGGCTGGGCGTGAGCACCTGGTCGGGGCGGCTGGAGTCGGGGACGGGGCTCATGGACGGCGGTCGTCGACGGCCGGCCACGGTAGCGCAGAGCGGGGCGCGGGTCACGTGAAAGCGCGGCCGCCGTTGTGCGGGCGGCACGGGGCCGTGGCCTACAATGGGCCCATGAATTCGCATGCTCCGGCGCCCTGCGCCCACCCAGCCTTCGGACCCCTGCCGCGGCGCATCACGCGCGCGGTGCGCATCGGCGGCGTCGACGTCGGCGGCGGCCATCCGGTCGTCGTCCAGTCGATGACCAACACCGACACGGCCGACGTCGCCTCGACCACGAAACAGGTCGCCGAACTGTGGCGCGCCGGCTCGGAGATGGTGCGCGTCACCGTCAACACGGTCGAGGCCGCCGCGGCGGTGCCGCGCATCGTCGACAAGCTGGCGATGATGGGCGTGAGCGTGCCGATCATCGGCGACTTCCATTACAACGGTCATCAACTCCTCACCGCCGAGCCCGCCTGCGCCGAAGCGCTGGCGAAGTACCGCATCAATCCAGGCAACGTCGGCTTCGGCAAGAAGAAGGACAGCCAGTTCGCGACGCTGATCGAGCTGGCCATCAAGTACGACAAGCCGGTGCGCATCGGCGCCAACTGGGGTTCGCTCGATCAGGCGCTTGCCGCGCAGCTGATGGACGAGAACCACAAACTGGCGCAACCGCTGGACGCCGCCGAAGTGCTGCGCGAAGCGCTGATCCGCTCGGCGCTGGATTCGGCCGCGCGCGCGGTGGAGCTGGGCCTGGCGGCCGAGCGCATCGTGCTCAGCGCCAAGGTCAGCGGAGTTCAGGAGCTGATCGCCGTGTACCGCGAACTCGCCCGTCGTGGCGACTATGCGCTGCACCTGGGCCTCACCGAGGCCGGCATCGGCAGCAAGGGCATCGTCGCCTCCAGCGCCGCGCTGGGCGTGCTGCTGCAGGAAGGCATCGGCGACACCATCCGCATCTCGCTGACGCCGGAACCCGGCCAGTCGCGCACCAATGAGGTGATCGTCGCGCAGGAGCTGCTGCAGACGATGGGCCTGCGCGCGTTCACGCCGATGGTGACCGCGTGCCCCGGTTGCGGCCGCACCACCAGCACGTTCTTCCAGGAACTGGCAAAGACCGTGCAGGAACACGTGCGCGCGAAGATGCCCGAATGGAAGATCAGCCACCCCGGTGCGGAGAACCTCACGCTGGCGGTGATGGGCTGCGTGGTCAACGGCCCGGGCGAATCGCGCCACGCCAACATCGGCATCTCGCTGCCGGGTACGGGCGAAGCGCCATCGGCGCCGGTGTTCGAGGACGGCGAGAAGACCGTGACGCTGCGCGGCGAGAACATCGCCCACGAGTTCGTGGCGCTGATCGACCAGTACGTCGAACGCAAGTACGGAGCCGACGTCGCGCGTGGCGGCTGAGCGCGACGCCGCGCCCGCCACCGCGCTGCACTACGGCGCGCAGGTGCTGCGCCGCCATGGCCGGCGCCTGCTGCTGGTATTCGTCGCGCTGCTGCTGCCGTTGTGGGCCTTCGGCGAGTTGGCCGACGAGATCCACGAGCAGGAAGCCATCACGTTCGACGAACCGATCCTGCTGTTCGCGCACACCATGGCGCGACAGGGGTTCGACGATTTCTTCGTGTTCGTGTCGAAGCTGGGCTATGCCTGGGGCGTGGTGCCGTTCGACATCGTGCTGGTGCTGGCGCTGACGGTGATGCGGCGATATCGCGAAGCCACGTTCGCAGCGATCGCGCTGGGCGGCTCGGCGCTGCTCAACATCGGCGCGAAGCTGGTGTTTGCGCGTGAACGGCCCTCCTTGTGGGAGTCCATCGCGCCGGAAACCAACTACAGCTTTCCCAGCGGTCACGCGATGGGTTCGATGACGCTGGCGTGCACGCTGGTGTTTCTGGCCTGGCACACGCGCTGGCGCTGGCTGGCGATCGCGGTCATGGTGCCGTTCGTGCTGCTGGTCGGCCTGTCGCGCGTGTACCTGGGCGTGCATTACCCCTCAGACATCCTGGCAGGCTGGGCCGTGGCAAGCGCCTGGGTGGCCGCGGTGTTCCTGTCGGTCTACGGCGTGCGCCTGCGGCCGTGGCATCGGCATTCGGGGACGGGCGCCCGCCCCTGATTCGTGCGCGGCTCGCAGGTGCCGCCCGGCGCTACTCGCGGCCGCAAGTCGCTCCGATGCAGGTCAGCGTGTTGTAGTCGAGCACGCGCGAATGGCCGGGATTGCCGGTGGGGCGCTGGACGCCGCGCGGAACGATGAAGGTCGCCGAGTGCGCGCCGTACAGCCCGGCCGGCAACTGCATCGGACGAAGCACCACAAAGGCGTTGTGCAGGCGGGCATCGCTGCGGTCCGGTGCGGTCGCGCCGGACACGGGCGGTTCATCGCGCCGGTTGGCCGCATCGAAAGCGGTCTGCCAATCGCGCAGGTCGCTGGAGCGCGCTTCGCGCAGCAGGCCCTTGGCCACCGCGTCACGCAGTCCGGCTTCGCCGGCGAGCGGTGCCTCACGATCGCGGAACTGTTCCGGCGGCTGGTTCGCATCGGTCACCAGTCCGGTGGTCGTTCCGTTGCCGATGACGACGAATCCGTCCTTGGCCAGGAAGACCCGCGTGACCGGCCGCCCGAACATGCCGCGCGCGATCGGATTGAGCTGCCCCAGCTTGTCCTGGCTCACATAGAAGTAACCGCACGGTCCCTTGTTGTCGTAGCTGCTGTTGAGGCGCGGCACCGACGGCGGCAGGCCGGCGATGGCCTGGCGGTGATAGCCGCTCACCAGCACGGCGAGGATGCGCGTGCGCGGCGTCCAGCCGATGTTCCAGACGGTGGGTTCGTAAGCGCCCAGCATGAGCACGACCGGCGTTGCGGATTCGTCCACCGCGACGTCGATCTGCGTGGCTTCGTGGCCGCTCTGGTCGATCTGGTAATCGAGCGTGCGGCCGGAGTACGCGCCGGCCGCATAGACGGCGAATGCCGCCGGCAATGCGAGGCCGTCGAAGGCGCACTGCGCGGGCGCGATGTCGGCGCGCGACGTGGCCGGCTTGAATGGCACCAGGCGAGGATCCGCAGCGGGCGTTGCGGCGGCCGGGGCGATGGGAGGTGCGTCCGTCGACGCCGATGGGATCGATGTGGCGACGGGAGGAGCGTCCTGCGTCGACGCGGGCGATGCCGCCGGGACTGGTGCGGCAACACGTGGCGGGGCGGACGATGTTGCGGCAGGGGACGAAGCGGAGGCCTCCGCGCCATCTGTGTCCCACCACCATTTCCCGCTGCGCGTGTCGCACGCGGTCAGCAGCACGAGCGGAACCAGTACCGCGGCAGCCATCCTTGCCTTCATGCGGAATCCCCCTGTGGACGCGCACATCCTAGGCACGCCGCACGGGGCTGTCGAATGGGTCGCCTATTCGCCCGGCTTGGCCGCCTCGACCGGGGCATGGGTGGCGTGCCGGCGCAGCAACACCGCTTCACGGTGGGCGATGTAGGCGTTCGACGCCAGGATGATGCCGGCGCCGACCCAGGTCCATGTGTCCACCCGCTCGTCGAACCAGAACCAGCCCACCGTCGCGACCAGCGGCAACTGGATGAAGCTGATGGGCGTCAGCGCGGACACTTCGCCCAGCTGCAGCGCGTGCGTCCACAGCACCTGTCCTCCAGTACCGAACAGACCGGCGCCGATCACCCACAGCCACGCGATGCCCTGCGGCCATTCCCACACGAACAGCGCTGGCACGAATGACATCGGCACCCAGAACAGGTACGTGTAGAGCACGATCGTGTTGGCCGCATCCACGCGCGAGAGCTGCTTGATCTGGATCGCCACCACCGCGCTCAGAACCGCGGCGGCCAGGGCGATCAGCGTGCCGGAGGTGAACTCGGTGGAGCCCGGGCGCACGATCACCAGCACGCCGACGAAGCCCATCGCGACCGCGGCCCAGCGGCGTCCGCGCACGTGTTCGCCCAGCATCAGCGCGGCGAGGATGGTCACGAAGACCGGTGATGAGTACGACAGCGAGATCGCCTGCGCCAGCGGCAGGTGTCCGATCGCCCAGAAGCCGCACAGCATCGAGAAGATTCCGATCAGGCAGCGCACGAAATAGCGCGGCAGCTGCTTCGTGCGCAGCGAGGACGGATCCATGCGCATCACCAGCGGCAGCACCGTGAGCAGGCCGAAGAAGTTGCGGAAGAACGCGATCTCCAGCGTGTTCAGCGAGTGCGAGGCCAGGCGGATGGCGATGGCCATCATGCCGAAGCAGAGCGTGCTGGCGAGCATGAAGCCCGCGGCGCGAAGGGGGTGGTGGATCGTCGTCGTCGCGCTCACGGGTGTTCTTCTGATTTACCAGTCGGCACCGATGACCCGTGGCTCGGGTTCGATGGCGACGTTGAAACGCTGCCGTACCGACTCGGCGATGCGGCGGGCCAGGTCGAGCAGTTGCCGTCCCGTGGCGTTGCCGTGGTTGACCAGCACCAGCGCGTGCGTCGGCGCAACGCCGGCATCGCCGTCGCGGTGGCCCTTCCAGCCGCAGGCATCGATGAACCACGCCGCCGACAGCTTGCGCGTGCCGACGTCGTTGCCGCGGAATATCGGCATGGTCGGGTATTGCGCATGCAGGGCTTCGGCCTGCGCGACCGGGACGATGGGGTTCTTGAAGAAACTGCCGGCGTTGCCGAGCACGGCCGGGTCGGGCAGCTTGCGACGGCGGATGGCGATGACCGCATCCGCCACATCGCGCGGCGTGGCCTCGGCGATGCCCATGGCAGTCAGTTCGTCGCCGATGCCGGCGTAATCCAGCTTCAGCGACGGTGTGCGCGACAGGGCGAATTCCACCGCGGTGACGATGTAGCGATCCGGCTGGTGCTTGAACACGCTGTCCCGGTAGCCGAACGCGCAGGTCGCCGCATCGAAGCGGTGCACGCGTCCGGTGGCGGGCTCGAGCGCTTCCACGGCATGGATGGAATCGCGCACTTCCACGCCATACGCACCGATGTTCTGGATGGGCGCGGCGCCGACGGTGCCGGGGATCAGCGCGAGGTTTTCCAGGCCGGCCAGCCCCAGCGCCAGCGTGTGCATGACGAAACCGTGCCAGACCACGCCTGCGTCCGCGCGCACGATGGCGACGTCGCCATCGGTCAGCACGCGCACGTCCTGGCCGGTCAGCGCGAGCACCGGCGCGGTCGGGTCGTCTGCGAACAGCAGGTTGCTGCCACCGCCCAATACGAGCGGCGTGCGCCCTTCGAAGTCGGGGTGGCGGAGCAGGTCGGGCAGCGCGGCGGCGTCGCGCACTTCGGCCAGTACCTGCGCGCGTGCGGCCACGCCAAAGGTGTTGCGACGATCGAGCGGCGCGTCGTGCAGAATTCGGATCGGGTCGCTCATGTCGTCCGGAGGGATCATTCCCGGGGAAGCGGGAACGGCGAAGCGGATTCGCGGGCAGGGATCATACGATGGGCGGCATGTTGCCGCGGCTCGGGGCTTCCTTGCGCCGGCGCATGGCTTCCACGCATTCGTGCACGAGTGTGGGCCCGCGATAGACCAGGCCGGTGTAGCACTGCACCAGTGTCGCGCCGGCCGCCATCTTCGCGGCCGCGTCGGCGCCGGACAGGATGCCGCCCACGCCGATCATCGGGATCGATTCGGGCAGGCGCGTGCGCATCATGCGCAGCACTGCGGTGGCCTGGCCCAGCAACGGTTTGCCGGACAGGCCGCCGGCTTCGTTCGCGTGCGGCGCGCCTTCGATGCCGATGCGCGAGACGGTGGTATTCGTGGCGATCACGCCGTCCACCTGCAGGTCGCCCAGCACGCGCGCGGCGGCCTCGACGTCCTCGTCGGAGAGGTCGGGCGCGATCTTCACCAGCATCGGCACGCGCTTGCCATGCAGCGCACCGAGGCGTTCCTGTGCCTCGCGCAGCGTTCCGACCAGGCGACGCAGCGCCTGTTCTTCCTGCAACTCGCGCAGGCCCGCGGTGTTGGGCGAGGAAATGTTGACCGTGACGTAATCGGCGAGCGGGTACACGCGCTCCAGGCAGAGCAGGTAGTCCTGCTCGGCGGACTCGTTGGGCGTGTCCTTGTTCTTGCCGATGTTGATGCCCAGCAGCCCGTGCCGGCGCTTGGCCTTCTCGACGTTGCGCACCAGTGCGTCGACACCGCCGTTGTTGAAGCCCAGGCGGTTGATGACGGCCTGCTGGTCGGGCAGGCGGAACATGCGCGGCTTCGGGTTGCCTTCCTGCGGGCGCGGCGTGACCGTGCCCACTTCGACGAAACCGAACCCCAGCGCCAGCAGCGCGTCGATGTGGGCGCCGTTCTTGTCCAGGCCCGCAGCCAGGCCGACCGGGTTGGGGAAGGTCAGACCGAACGCACGCGTCGGCAGCGGGGCCGGGCGCCGCGACAGCAGGGCGCCCGCACCCGTGCGGTACGCCACTTCCATCGCCCGCAGCGTCGCGCCGTGGGCGGTTTCGGCATCCAGGCCAAACAGGAAGGGGCGAACGAGTCCGTACATGGATGCCGGGTTCGGAGTTGTGGTCGGTATCGCAGGTTAACGGAACACAGGGCGTCGAGTCGGGCGGCGATGGATTTCGCCGCCCGGAATCGCGACGGTCCTTACAGATCGAACTTGATGCCCTGGGCCAGCGGCAGCGCGTCGGAGTAGTTGATGGTGTTGGTCTGGCGGCGCATGTAGGCCCTCCAGGCGTCCGAGCCGGACTCGCGGCCACCGCCGGTTTCCTTCTCGCCGCCGAAGGCGCCGCCGATCTCCGCGCCCGAGGTGCCGATGTTGACGTTGGCGATGCCACAGTCCGAACCGGCCGCCGACAGGAACGCCTCGGCCGCCTTCAGGTTCTGGGTGAAGATCGACGACGACAGGCCCTGCGGGACGTCGTTCTGCAGGTGGATGGCCTCGTCCAGCTGGCTGTACTTCATGACGTACAGGATCGGTGCGAAGGTCTCGTGCTGCACGATCTCGGCGTCGTTCGACAGACCGGTCACGATCGCCGGCAGTACGAAGTTGCCGGGACGGTCGATCGCGGTGCCGCCGGTCTCGATCTTGCCGCCGCTGGCCTTGGCCTTCTCGATCGCGTCCAGGTAGGCCTGCACGCCGTCGCGGCTGTTGAGCGGGCCCATCAGGTTGGTCGGGTCGGTCGGGTCGCCAATCTTCTTCTCGACCTGCTTGTAGGCGGCGATGAGCTTGGCCAGCACGTCGTCGTAGATCGACTCATGCACGAACAGGCGACGCGTGGTGGTGCAGCGCTGGCCGGCGGTACCGACCGCGCCGAACGCGATGGCGGGAATGGCCAGCTTCAGGTCGGCCGAGGGATCGACGATGATCGCGTTGTTGCCGCCCAGTTCCAGCAGCGAACGGCCCATGCGGCGTGCGACGCGCTCGCCGACGATGCGGCCGACCTTGGTCGAGCCGGTGAAGCTGATCAGCCCGATGCGCTTGTCGTCGACGAAGCTCGAGGCGAGTTCGGTGCCGGCGTCGTTGAACAGGAAGAAGATGTCCGGGAAGCCGCCGGCCTTCAGCGCTTCGTTGCAGATCTTCATCGAGGCGATCGCCGACAGCGGGGTCTTCGGCGAGGGCTTCCAGATCGTGATGTCGCCGCAGATGGCAGCGATGAACGAGTTCCAGGCCCACACGGCGACCGGGAAGTTGAAGGCGGAGATCACGCCGACCAGACCGATCGGGTGCCACTGCTCGTACATGCGGTGGCCGGGACGCTCGGAATGCATGGTCAGGCCGTAGAGCTGGCGCGACAGGCCGACGGCGAAGTCGCCGATGTCGATCATCTCCTGCACTTCGCCATCGCCTTCGGGCTTGGACTTGCCCATCTCCAGCGCGACCAGCGAGCCCAGCGCGTCCTTGTGCTTGCGCAGCGCATCGGCGCACAGGCGGATGGCTTCGCCGCGGCGCGGTGCCGGCGTGGTGCGCCACACCTTGAAGGCAGCCTGGGCGCGCTCGACGATGGTGTCGTAGTCGTCCTGCGAGGAAGCGTGGACCTTGGCCAGCACGTCACCGTTGGTCGGGTTCACCGGTTCGAGCACGCCCGCGTCGCGGGTGGCGGACCACTCTCCATGGCCGAGGTAGGTGCCGGATTCGGTGTCGTTGAGACCGAGGGCGGTGAGTACGGGGTGGGTCATCGAAGGCTCCTTGGGCTGGGACGGGCGCCCGGGTCGGAAGCGGGGGCTTCCGGCGGTGCGGGTGCATGCGCTCGTCGCAATGGCGGCCCCGACACGATTCGAACGTGCGACCTGTCCCTTAGGAGGGGACCGCTCTATCCAACTGAGCTACGGGGCCATGAGCCGGGCATTTTCGCATGAACCCGCCGGATCGGGGCCCGGCTTTTGCGGGCCCCCGACCGGACATGTCAGACGGAAGGCTCGACCGGTGCGGCGGGATCGACCGCCTCGTGCTGGCCTTTCGCCACCACCGTGGTGGCCGTTAGGTCGCCCGTGACATTGCCCAACGTGGCGAATACGTCGGGGATGGTGTCCAGCGCCAGCAGCACGCCCAGGGGTTCCACCGGCAGGCCCAGCGCCTGCGTCACCGGCATGTTGGTCGCCATGAAGCTCACCTGGCCCGGCAGGCCCACCGAACCCATGCTGATCACCACCGCCAGCGCGGCCGCTGCGGCCCACTGCGCCACGCTCAGGTCCACGCCGTAGGCCCAGGCGACGAACGCCGCCACGCCCATGTACTGGATGGGGCTGGTGATGCGGAACAGCGACACCGCCATCGGCAGCACCAGCGAGGTCACGCTGAGCGGATGCCCCAGGCGCTCGCGCGAGGATTCGATCATCGCCGGCAGCGAGGCCAGCGACGACTGCGTACTGGCCGCCACCGCCTGCGCCGGCAGGATGGCCGAAGCGAAGCGCTGCAGGCGTTCGCGACCGGCGATCACCGCGATGGGATACATCAACGCCGTCGCGCACAGGTACATGGTGCACAGGATGGCGATGTACCAGCCGAAGGCACCGATCATGCCGTGGCCAACGCGCGCGCAGACCGCCAGCACCAGCGCGAACACGCCGATCGGCGCAACCCACAGCACCCAGTGCACGATCACGATCATGACGTCGGCGATGCCCTGGACCAGTTCCAGCACGCGGGCGCGTCGACCGGCGTCGATACGCGTGAGACCGAAACCGAAGAACAGGGCGAACACCACCAGCGGCAGCATCGCGCTCTGCGCGGCGGCGGCGATGGCGTTGCTGGGAATGATGCCGGCGAACCATTCCGACAGTGAACTCGGCAAAGTCAGCTGCGCCGCGCCCGCGGTGGCGGCGCGCAGCGAATCGGCCAGCCCTTCCTGGCGCGGCACGAACGAGAACAGGATCGGCGCGAGGATGGCGGCGAAGGCCGCGCACACGCTGAGGATGACCACGAAGGTCACGATGGCGCGGCGCGCGGTCCGACCGGACGCGGCGGCGTCGGTGGCGTTGTTCACGCCGATCACCACCAGCGCCGCGACCAGCGGCACCACCGTCATCTGCAGGGCGTTGAGCCACAGCCGGCCCACCGGCGCGACCACGTCGGCCACCTTCACCGCCAGCGCGGGATCGCCCCAGGCCAGCAGCAGGCCAATGACGGCACCAAGGAACAGGGCGAGCAGTACGCGGGCGGTGGGCGACATCAGCTATCCAGTGGGCGTTGATCGGATCCGGCCAGGTCGGAGGCAGGACGGCGCCTATTGTGGTCGCGTCGGGGAGGCAATGGGCAGCCCCCAGGCCGCATGCAGCCGTGCCAGTTCGTTATCGGGCAATAACACGAACACCGGGTGCCGCTCCGGGGAGAGCCAGGCCAGCAGTTGTTGCATCGCCGGTTCGGCCATCGCGGTGCAGCCCGCGGTCGGCTCGCCCGGCGCCTTCCACAGGTGGGCGAAGATGCAGCTGCCCGCGCCGCTGCGGTTGTCCGGGTTGTGCTCGATCACGAAGCCGAGCTTGTAGCGCTGGTCGCCATCGGCGTGCAGATCGCGACGCATCGGCTCGCTCGATCCCTGCACGGCGTCCTCGCCCACCTCGCGTGCGTCGACGATGCGGTTGTAGATCGGGGAATCGTTGACGTCGATGCACCAGTCCGACGCCGTCATGCCCTGGTAAGGCCAGCCGGTCGCAGCCGAATCCGCATAGCCGAATGCGGTGCCGATACGGAACACGCCGGCCGGTGCGCGACCGTCTCCTTCGCGCTTCTGTGGGCCATCCGCCTGCGCCGTGTTCAAGCCGACACCCCATGCCGATCCGCTGCGGCCCACCGAGATCGGTTGCGCTTCGCCCACCTGGCGCCATTGCGCGCCATCGCGCTCGAAGCGTTGCAGCGTGCCGGTGGAGGCGTTCCAGTCGGGGGTCGTCACCAGCACCAGCTGGCGGGCGTCGTCCCACGGTTGCGATGCGGTCTTCTTCGTCGCCGTTCCCGCGCAGGCCGACACGCCCAGCAGGAGGGCGATCAGGCAGGTGCGTCGCAACCCGTCGGTCAAAGGCATCGGCATGTCTCGTGGTGGATGTCAGCTGTCCAGCAGGTCCTGCATGCGCTCGAAGTTCACGTCGAGCTGCATGCGGCGATCCTCGCTGGCATCGCACAGCAGGATGAAGATGAGGTCCAGAAGGTGTTGCAGCGCCGACTGGTAGAGCAGTGGTTCGATGTGGCGACGCTCGTCGTGCGCCGATACCAGCAGGGCATCGTTCGCGTGCGCGCGCAACGGGTTGGGCGTGTGCCGCGTGACCGACACCACCTTGCCCACGCGCTCGCGGAACAGGTGGCTGATCTGGCACAGCGACGGCTGGCGGCCGTGCTCGGAGAACACCATCAGCACGTCGCCGGGTGCGGCCGTCGACACGCCGGCCTGCATCAGGATCGCGTCGACGTAATGCACCGTCAGCACGCCCAGCATCGACAGGCGCGTGGCGAACGCGCGTGCCGGGATGCCGTCCTCTCCCAGGCCGATGATGAACACCTTGCCCGCCTGCTGGATGGCGTGGGCGATGGCATCGATGCGCTCGGGCGGATTGATCAGCCGCGTTTCCGCCTCGGCCTGCGCCTTCAGGTGCCACAGGCTCTCGGCCAGCGCGGCGTGCGGGTCATCGCGGCGTGTCTCGCCGGTACCGGCTTCTTCTCCGCCATCGCCACGCGCCACGGCCTGGCCGATCGAGTACTTGAGGTCCGGATAGCCCTTGTAGCCCAGCTTCTGGCTGAACTTGACCACGCTGGACTGGCTGATGCCCAACGCGTTGGCCAACTGCTGCGAGGAGTAGTCGCGCAGCAGGTGTGCGTTTTCCAGCAGGAAGTCGGCGATTCGCCGTTCGATCGCCGACATCTGGTCGCGTTCCGCGCGGATCTTCAACAGTGGCGACATCCGGGCTCCGCTCAGTCGGGAAGCAGTTCGAGGCCGCGGATCTCGCGGATGCCAAGGCCGGGCGCGTCGGTCACCGAGATCTCCGATTCGTTGAAGATCACGCCGCCGTCCACCGGATTGAACGCGCTGAGCGAGGGGCCGTCCAGGTCCACCTTGGTGATGGCGTTGGACTTGGCCACCGCCAGGTGCACGGCCGCGGCCACGCTGATGCTGCTTTCCAGCATGCAGCCGATCATGCATTCCACGTCGTACAGCGCGGCGATGTCGGCGATGCGGATGGCATTGGACAGGCCTCCGGTCTTCATCAGCTTGATGTTGATGATGTCGGCCGCGCGCATGCGGATCAGGTCGATCACCTCGGTCGGGCCGAATACGCTCTCGTCGGCCATGATCGGGGTGTGCACGCGTTCGGTGACGTACTTCATGCCGTCCAGGTCCTGTGCCTTCACCGGCTGCTCGACCAGTTCCAGGCGCACACCGGCGTCCTCGAGCATGTTGATCGCGTGCACCGCCTGCTTGGCCGTCCAGCCCTGGTTGGCGTCCAGGCGGAGCAGGGCGCGGCCCTCGACGGCGGCGTAGATCGCCTTGACGCGCTCGATGTCGACGCCGATGTCCTTGCCCACTTTGATCTTCAGCGACTCGAAGCCGCGATCCACGGCGCTGATCGAATCGGCCACCATCTTGTCGATGTAATCGACGCTGATGGTGATGTCGGTGGTGATCACCGGGTCGCCGCCGCCGAGCATCTTGTACAGCGGCACGCCGTAGAGCTGGCCGAACAGGTCGTACACCGCGATCTCCACCGCGGCCTTGGCGCTGGTGTTCTTCTCCAGCGCGGTCTGGATGAGCTGGGTGATCCGGTTGAGGTTGGCGATTTCCTGGCCGATGAGGCGCGGCGCGATGAACTTGCGGATCGCCTCGATGATCGAGCCGTGCGTGTCGCCGGTGATGACCGCGGTGGCCGGCGCTTCGCCGTAGCCGATGTGCCCGGTGTCGGTGTGCACTGCGACCACGATGTCCTCCACCGCCTCGACCGTGCGCAGCGCGGTCTTGAACGGCGTCTTCAGCGGTACGCGCAGCATGCCGAAACGGATATCGGTGATTTTCATTGGGTCCGGAAGTTCGCAGTTCGAAAGGGGATGGCGGCGCGGCCCTTACGGGCGGATGCGCTGGATGTTGGTGATGCGGTCCACGAAGGTCTGCTTGCCGTTGAACAGCAGCGGCGTGAGCGGCGAGACCGTCACGCCGTTGGTCTTCGCCCGGACGGTGGTGCCGTCCGCGCCGGCGAAGCTCAGGCCGGTCGTGTCGTGGATGACGTAGGGTTCGCCGTCGATCTGCCCGATCACCATCATCACGTGGCCGGGGATGTAGACCAGGTCGCCCACCTGCAGGTCGCGCACCACGGCCAAGCGCTTGTCGCGGCCGTCCTTCTCGCTGAGGGCGATGCGGTTGAGCGCCGGGCTGACGGCCTGGTCGCTGGTGTTGCGCGGCAACTGCACGCCCATGCTGCGGTAGACCTCGGACACGAAGCCGCTGCAGTCGCGTGCGTTATAGCTGTGGCCCCATCCGTAGCGTTCGCCCAGGAACCTGAAGCCCTGTTCGATGATGTGGCGCGGGGTGAGGGCGAGGTGCTGCGCCTGGGTCGGTTCGCGTTGCGGCAGCAGGGCCGGCGCGAAGCGCAGGCTGCCGTCGGGATTGCGCACGGGCAGCTCGATGACGTGCGCAGTGTAGGCGTGCTGGCCATTCACCGGCGTGCCCATCGGCCAGTCGGCCAGCACCGGCACGCGCACGCCCATGTCGAGCTGCAGCTCCGAAACCGCGGGTTCTTCCGGGGTGAAGACAGTGGTCGCGCGGGCACCGGTAACCACGCGGTACGGTGTCTTGTTTCCGTAGCCCAGTACCTGTTCGGCGGTGCCCTCGGCGACGTGGCGTTTCTCGATCCACGCCGCATAGCGCGTGTTGACGACGAACCACCATTCGCCGTCGCGGCTTTCATGCACGATCGCCACCGGGTCGCCCGGGAACAGGCCACTCTCCTGGAAGCGGTCGATGTCGTGGTCGTCGTTGGCGCTGAATACCCGGGTCCGCGTGGGGAAGCTGCGCAGATCCGCGCGGTGGACGACCAGCCCGAAGCGCGTCGCCTGGTTGGCGGGAATCGCCGCGAGGTTCGCGTTGACGACGATGTCGTCCAGCACCTGCGTCGCGACCGGTTGCCCGCGTTCGTCGAACAGGGGCCGCGTGGGCCGCTTCGACAGCCCCTCTACCCATGCGGCGACCTGCGCGCGGTCCAGCGTCTTCGGCAGCGCGGCAAGGTCATGCATGCTGCGGTCGGTCGCCATCAGGCGCGCGTTCTGTGCGGCAATTGCCCCGGCGTCGAGGATCACGCGGTCGGGATCGGCCTGGCGCGCGATCCAGAACGCGGGGTCCAGCTGCGCCTTCTCGACGCCGACGACGCCCGTATCCGCGGGGACGCTCCACGACCGTTCGAACGCCAGCGCGGAGTGCGATACGGCGACGGCCAGCAGGGCGGAGAGGACAAGGAAGCGAATGGGGCGCATGGCGCGGAGTCCGGAATCAGGCGTGCTGGGCCGCGGCGGAAAGGTGCGGGGCATCGGGGCGCGACGAAGGGCCGGGGCCAAGGAATCGGACAGGCGCCGCAACGCTTCGCAGGACCAGACCATTCCCATCATTGCGTCCCCTCATGACCACCGAAGGAAGGCGGCGGCCTGCGGGTCAGAATAGATACTTCCTTTTCTGGATTAGTCAAGAATAAATTATTGACCACGTACTCCCTTCATGTTACACAGCGGTGAAACCGCCCTGTGAGCAGGAAGCGCGTGAACGGTCCCTGGTTACCGCTCCAATCGCCAATGCCCCGGACGCGCACCCCGCGCGCACTGGCCGGTGCCGCGCTGGCCATCGCGTTTGCCGTGCAGGTCGCGATGGCGCAGGCCGTGCCCGACGCGGTGCAGCGCAATGCCGCGCGGATCGATGCCGGCCAGTTCGCCGCCGCGCGAGCGGAGATCGATGCCCACCTCGCGGCCGCCGACATCGACGCCGACACCGCCCGCGCCCTCGAATTCCAGCGCGAACGCATGCGTCGCATCCGTCTGGATTTCACCCTCAGTGCGGATCAGGCCAGGGCCAGGCTGCGCGAATCCATCCCTGACCTGCGCGAGGACGAGTTCCAGCGCTGGACCGCGTCGAACCAGCTCGAGCACATGGTCATCGACGGCACCCCGTACTACTTCAACCGCTCGGTCTCGAACCTGTTCCGCGTGAGTCCCGAGGCGCTCGCGCGCCGGGCCACGCCGTTCCGGCGTAACGACGGGCCGATGGAGAACGCGAACGCCTACCACGACAAGGCCGTCGCCGAAGCCCGCGCGGGTGGAAGGACCAGCGTGGCGCCGCGACGCGTGCGCGTGACGCAGGCCATCACGGTCAATGCCGACGCCGTCCCCGCGGGCGAGACGCTGCGCGCATGGATTCCGTATCCGCGTGCGTTGCCCGGGCAGCAGGAGGACATCCGTTTCCTGTCCAGCGCGCCGTCGACGCATTCGGTCGCGCCCGAATCGACGATGCAGCGCACGGTCTACCTGGAACAACCCGCGGTGGCGGGGAAGCCGACCACGTTCTCGATCAGCTACGAGCTGACCGTGTACGGCCAGCACCACCGCATCGACCCGGACAAGGTCGTTCCGCTTACCGCGCAGCAGCGTGAGGACATGGCCGCCCAGCTAGCCGAGCGCCCGCCGCACATGGCGTTCACCGACGACCTGCGCGCGTTCTCGAAGCAGGTGGTCGGCGACGAGAAGAATCCGTACCGCATCGCGCAGAAGCTGTTCCAGGCAGTGGACCGCATTCCCTGGGGGGGTGCGCGCGAGTATTCGACGATCACCAACATCAGCGACTACGCGCTGCATGCCGACCACGCCGATTGCGGCCAGCAGACGTTGCTGCTGATGACGCTGCTGCGCTTGAACGGGATCCCGTCGAAGTGGCAGTCGGGCATGGTCTATTCCGACGGCTCGTACGACAACCTGCACGACTGGGGAGCGCTGTACCTGGCGCCCTACGGCTGGGTGCCGATGGACGTGACCACCGGTCAGTTCAAGGGCGCGCGCGACGCGGAGGTCGAGTGGTTCTACCTCGGCGGTCTGGACGCGTATCGCATCGCCTTCAACGACGACTTCGGAACGGACTTCGTTCCTGCAAAACAGCATTTCCGGTCGGAGACCGTGGATTCGCAACGCGGCGAAGTGGAGTGGGCCGGGGGGAACCTCTATTTCGACCAGTGGGATTACGCGTTCCGTGCGCAGGTGCTGCCGGTCGCGGGGAAGTAGATCAAACCGATTTTTTCTGGAATCCAACCATTTGAGAGGGGAGAGGGGATGAGCGGCAAGGCTTTGCGTAAGGCGGCGTTGTGCATGGCGCTGGGTGCGTGCATCGCGACCATGGCGCCGTTGGTGAGCGCGCAGAACGTCACCGGTTCCGTCGGCGGCCGCGCGAGCGCGGGCGACCAGATTACCGTCGTCAACAACGCCACCGGCTTGAGTCGCACCGTAACGGTCGGTTCCGACGGGACGTATCGACTCGGCCAATTGCCGGTGGGCGATTACCGCCTGCAGGTGATTCGCGAAGGGCAAGCGGTCGGTGAGGCCGTTGCGGTCAATGTAGCGCTGGGTGGCACCACCACGGTGAACCTGGGCGCACAGGGCGAGGTCGTCAACCTCGCCGCGATCCAGGTCATCGGCTCGCGCGTGGTGAACCGCGTTGACGTCAGGTCCACTGAAACGGCGACCAATATCACCCGCGAGGAACTCAAGCGCCTGCCGGTGCAGCAGAGCGTCGAAGCGGTGGTGCAGCTCGCGCCCGGCGTGCAGGCGGGCAATGCGACCTTCGGCGGACTGACGTTCAGTGGCTCGTCGGTGGCCGAGAACGCCGTGTACATCAACGGCCTAAACGTCACCGATTTCTACACGAGGCAGGGCTTCTCCAGCGTTCCGTTCGCCTTCTACCGCGAATTCCAGATCAAGACGGGCGGCTACTCGGTCGAGTTCGGTCGCAGCACCGGCGGCGTCGTCAACACGATCACGCGTTCGGGCACCAACGAAGTCGAAGGTGGCGTGGAGATCACGTTCGAGCCGGCCGCGATGCGTTCCTCGGCCGATGACCAGTACCACAAGGACGGCACCGTCCATGCGCTGGCCAGCCGCGACGAGCAGCAGTTCACCAAGGCCAACGTCTGGGCGTCCGGCCCGCTCGTGCGCGACCGCCTGTTCCTGTTCGCGATGTACGAGCAGCGCGACACCGGCGAGCGCAACACCAACGACCCCGGCAACACCTGGACTGACAGCGACACGAGCGACGGGTTCTGGGGCGCCAAGCTGGACTGGAACATCACCGACAACCACCTGCTTGAAGTACTGGCCTTCTCCGACAAGTCCGATACGGAGGCGGCGGCGTACAACTACGTCTTCGCCACGGGCGAGATCGGCGCCTACCAGGGCGACAGCTTCTCCACGACGGGTGGCGACAACTGGTCGCTCACCTACACCGGTCACATGACCGAGAACTTCGTCGCCAAGGCGATGTACGGCATCAACAACCGCAGCAGCTTCGTGCGCTCGGCACTGGATGAACAGTGCAGTCGCGTGACGGCGGGCTCCAGCTACTCGACGATCTACAACTCGATGGGCAGGCCAGTGCTTGGCTGCCACCCGACCGGTAACTCGGTGGTCCATCGCGACGATGAGCGCGAAGCCTCGCGCCTGGACTTCGAATGGAGCCTGGGGGATCACTTGCTCCGCTTCGGTTTCGATCGCGAACTGATGACCACCGAGCAGTCCTCGCGCTATCCGGGCCCGGAGGGTCAGACCTACACCGCCATCACCGTCGTGCCCGGCCAGGAGATCTGGGACACGTCGGGCGCATTCGTGCCGGCAGGCGTCACCCAGGCCATCGACGCGCGCAGGCGCCTGCTGGGCGGTACGTTCGAGACGGAGGCCAATGCGTTCTACATCGAGGACAACTGGAACGTCACGCCCAACCTGCTGCTCAACCTTGGCGTGCGCTGGGACAGCTTCGACAACCGCACGGCGGCCGGCGACAGCTTCATCAAGATCGACGACATGATTGCGCCGCGCGGTGGCTTCTCGTGGGACATGAAGGGTGATGGCAGCACCAAGCTGTACGGCAACCTGGGCCGTTACTACCTGCCCGTCACTAACAACATCAACGTGTCGTTCGCTGGTGGCCTGATCGACGAGCACACCTACTACGCTCTCAACGGATGGAGCCAGCAGACCAATCCGGTCACCGGCGCGGCTTACCTGGCGCCCGTGCTGGGCCCGCAGATCGGCCCGGTGGACGACCGCCTGAACGTCGGCGGCGGCGACCTGCGCCAGAGCGTGGACCGCGACATCAAGGCGGTTTACCAGGACGAGTTCATCCTGGGCTACCAGGCCATGCTCGATCCGGCGTGGTCCTGGGGCGTCAATGGCACGTACCGCCGCATGGAACGCGCGCTCGACGACATCCGCATCAACCACACGCCGTGCGGACCGACCGGCAGCACGCTGTTCCCGATCGGCAACCCCGGCGAGAACATGACGATCTGGGGCGACGAAAGCATCGGCTGCGCGACCGAGGGCTGGATCACCATCGACACCTCGAAGGACGGCTACCGCAAGGGCGGCAGTGGCGAGGTCATCGGCTACTACGATCCGGAGCGCACATACAAGGCGGTGGAGTTCCAGATCGACCGCGCGTGGGACGAGAAGTGGGCGCTCAATGCCTCCTACCTGTGGTCCAAGTCGGAAGGCAACTTCGAAGGCCCGGTAAATTCGGACCTGGGGTATGGCGATACCGGCATGGTCCAGCACTGGGATCACCCGGCCAACAACGAGCGCTACGGCTACCTGTTCAACGACCACCGCCACCAGATCAAGGTGCGCGGCAGCTACGCACTCAACGAGCAGTGGACGTTTGGCGCCAATCTGCAGGTGCAGTCGGGCGGTCCCGTGACGGCCTTCGGCGTCGTATGGCCGAACGACAGCACCGCGGCCGGCAGCTTCACCAATGAGTTTGGCAGCGGCGGATCGGGCTGGATCTGCGTGGATAAATGTTCCGGCCGGGATCCGGTTACCGGCGTTGCGTACACGTATGCGGATCGCGTACTCGAGTACACGCCGCGCGGCGCCTACGGAACCCTGCCGTGGACCTGGACACTGGGCGCCAACGTGACCTGGAAGTTGCCGGTGGAGACGACCGACCTGCAGGTGCGGTTCACCGTCTTCAACCTGACCAACAACCAGGAGAAGGTGAATATCCACTCGCGTTACGAAGCGGCGCCGGGTGTCTACCGTCCGTACTTCGAGGAGGGCACGCGGTGGCAGTCGCCGCGTTATGCGCAGCTGGTCGTGAGCTGGCGCTTCTGAGGCCAGTGGTGAAGGCGCCTGGCGGCGAAGGTCGCCAGGCGCAGCGGCGTGGGCTCCCGGTATTCCGGGAGACGGAAGGGGTCCACGCACGATCAAGGGACGAGATATTTCGATGACTGTACTGACTGGCGTGGACGATGCGAGGCTGTTCGATGGCGTGGACCTGCACACGCTCGCCTCGCGGGTCCAGACACCGCTCTACGCGTATTCCAGCAGCGTGATCCGCCAACGCACGACCGCCCTGCAGGACGCGTTCGCCGGCCTCGACCTGCGCATCTGCTACGCGGTGAAGGCCAACTCCAACCTCGCCATCCTGCAGCTGGTGGCGCAGCAGGGTGTTGGCGCGGACATCGTCTCGGTGGGCGAACTGCACCGTAGCCTTCGCGCAGGTATCCCCGCCGAACGCATCGTGTTTTCCGGCGTCGGCAAGACCGCGGAGGAGATCCGCGCGGCGTTGTCCGCCGGCATCTGGCGTTTCAACGTCGAATCGGCGGACGAGCTGCTGTTGCTGCAGGAGGTCGCGCGCGAAGAGGGCGTGTGCGCACGCGCGGCGGTTCGCGTGAATCCCGACGTGGATGCACAGACCCACGCCAAGATCTCCACCGGCAAGGCCGAGAACAAGTTCGGCGTTTCGATCGACGAAGCGCGCACCTGGTTCGTCCGCGCCTCACGCATGAGCCATGTGCAGCTGGACGGCCTGCACGCCCACATCGGCTCGCAGATCCTCAACCTGGAGCCCTTCCGTCACGCCCTGCGCCGGGTCGAGGATTTCCGTCAGGAACTCGAAGCCGCGGGCCATCCCATCCACAGCGTGGACATCGGTGGCGGGCTGGGCGTGCGTTATCGCGCGGGCCATGACCGCCCCATCGCCATCGAGGACTACGCGGCGCTGGTGCGCGAGACGTTTGCGGCCTTCAAGGGCACGCTCGTGGTGGAGCCAGGCCGCTGGCTGGTAGCCGAGGCCGGCGTGCTGGTGACGCGGGTGATCCGCGTGAAGCCTGGCGCCGACCGCGAGTTCCTCATCGTGGATGCAGCGATGAACGACCTGCTTCGTCCGGCGTTGTACGACGCCTGGCACGACATCGTGCCGCTTCGCCCGCGTCGCGAAAGCGCGTGCTACGACGTGGTCGGCCCGGTCTGCGAGACCGGCGACACGTTCGCCCGCGGTCGCGACATGCCGCGCTGCGAGGCCGGCGACCTGTTGATGATCGGTGGCACCGGCGCGTACGGTGCCTCCATGGCCTCCACCTACAACTCGCGACCACTGGCCGCCGAGGTGCTGCTCGATGACGGTCGCTACGCGGTCGTGCGTCGTCGCCAGACCCTGGCGGAGATGATGCTGGGCGAACAACTCCCACAGGACTGGCATGAAGCGTGAATTCCGGTTCGGGCGCGCGTGCTGCGCCGGCTTGCTGGCGTTGCTGCCGCTGTTCGCCCACGCGGCACCGCGCACGGACCGCGCCGCGGTGGACGCTGCCTTCGACGAGGTGATGCGCCGTTACCGCTTGCCGGGACTGGCGCTTGGCGTGGTCGAGGACGGACGCGTGGTGTACACACGCACCGCTGGCGAACGGGTGGAAGGCGAGGGCGCGCGCATCGACGCGCAGACGCTGTTCAAGGTCGCCTCCAACACCAAGTCGATGACGACCGCGACGCTGGCCCGGCTGGTCGATGCCGGCAAGCTGCGCTGGGACGATCCGGTGGCGAAGTGGCTACCGCAATTTCGTATGTACGACCCATGGGTCGGTGAGAACATGCAGGTACGCGACCTGCTCATCCACGACAGTGGTCTGCGCGCCGGTGCCGGCGACCTGATGCTGTGGCCGGAACCCAACGCATTCACGCGTGCCGACATCATCCACGGCTTGGCTTACCTGAAACCGCAGCGCAGCTTCCGCTCCGGATACGACTACGACAACCTGATGTACATCCTCGCCGGCGAGGTTGCGGCCGCTGCCGGTGGCGCGCCGTACGAGACGCTGGTGCGTCGCGAAGTGTTCGAGCCGTTGGGTATGACGCGTTGCCAGGTCGGGCAGTGGAGTCGCACCGAGGTCGGCAATGTCGCACAACCGCACATGCGGCAGGGCGGCCGTAACGTGCCGGTGCGCAGCGACGGTGACGTGGTGCCGGCCTCGACCATGGACCCGGCCGGTGGCGTGCGCTGCAGTCTGGACGACATGCTGCGCTGGGTGACGGCATGGCTGACGTCGCAGGGCGGCACGGCGCAGTGGCTGTCGCAGACGCAGCGCGAAGCGCTGTGGGCACCGCAGATGCCCATGCCCATTTCCAGGCGCATGCGCGAGTGGGACAGCAGCCATTTCTCCGCCTACGGATACGGTTGGCGACTGGCCGATGTCGATGGCGTGTTCAAGGTCTCGCACACCGGCACGCTGATGGGCATGTACTCGGCCGTGACGATGCTGCCGGACAAGGGCGTCGGATTCGTCCTGATGATCAACGGCGAGGGCGAGGACGCACGCACGGTGCTCAACCAGGCGCTGGTGAAGCTCTACACGCGTCCGGGTGCCGGGCTGGACGCCGCGCATTACGCCGCGCTGCTCGAGAAGGAAGACGCCGCCACCCCTGCGAGCGAGAAGGCACCCGATACCTCCGCGCGCCGCGCCGCGACCGCGCGCGAGCTGTCGTCGCGCCTGGGCGTGTATCGGGATCCGTGGTTCGGCGAAGTCCGGCTGTGCCCGGAGGGCGAGGGCGTGCGCCTGGTGTCGGCCAAATCGCCCATGCTCGATGGCCGCGTGCAGAAGGTCGGAAAGCGTTGGCTGGTGGACTGGAACGATCCCAGCGTGGATGCCGAAGCGTGGCTGGACTTCGATGCAGGCGGCGCCGACCTGGCGATGAGCAAGGTCGATCCGCAGGCCGACTTCAGCTACGACTACGAAGACCTCGCGTTCAAGCGTACCGGGACGTGCCCGTGAAGCGGCTTGCAGGTGTGGTTGCGTGCCTTGTCGCGATGGCGATGACCGGCTGCGCGACGACGCCCGCGATGGACGTATCCGATGCCGCCACGCCACAGGCGGCCGGTCTGGTGGACATCCGCACGCTGGTGCCCGATATCGACCTCGACCTGCGCTACGCCGGCAGCGACAACTTCGTCGGTGCACATATCGACGGCTATGAGGCGCCGCGCTGCTATCTGCTTGCACCGGCCGCCAAGGCGCTGGCACAGGCTGAGCGGACACTACGTGAAGAAGGCATGCGGCTGCGCCTGTTCGATTGCTATCGCCCTGCGCGCGCGGTGCGTCATTTCGTCGCGTGGGCGAACGATCTGGACGATCAGGCCACCAAGGCGCGCCATTACCCGAACCTGGACAAGCGCGACCTGCTGGGCGGGTACATCTCGCCGACGTCCGGCCACAGTCGCGGTGCGACGGTGGACCTCACGCTGCTGCAGTGCGATGGCGGCGGCGCCTGTCGCCCATTCGACATGGGCACGGATTTCGACTTCTTCGACCCGCTCGCCAACACGGATTCGCCGAAGGCGAGCGCGTCGCAACACGCCAACCGCGACCGCCTGCGCCAGGCCATGCAGCGGGCTGGGTTCCGCAACTATCCGATGGAGTGGTGGCACTTCACGCTCGACCCCGAGCCCGCGCCGAAGACCTTCCTCGACGTTCCGGTGAAGTAGCCGGCGCGTGCGCCGTCAGTGCGCGGCGTCGCCGTCCCGCACCAGCACAGCGATCCGCTTGGCGGTTTCGTAGGGTTCCGGGTCGTCGCGGTTGGTCAGCACGACCACCGTCATGTGTTCTTTCGGATACCGCACGATGACGTTGCGGAAGCCGATGGTTTCGCCGGAATGCCACAGGCTGTCGCCGGTGATGCGCCAGCCGAAACCGTACTCCACGTCGGCCACGTCCGTCTTCGTGGCGGGCATGAATGCCTGTCGCAGCGAGTCGGCCTTGAGCAGGCGTTCGTCGTAGAGCGCGGCATCCCAGCGGGCCAGATCGTCGATGGACGAATAGATGCCGCCATCGCCCAGTACCGCGCTGGTGGTGCTCTGGTCGGTGCGTCGCCACGCGCCGTTCTCCAGGCTGTAGCCATACGCGCGATGCGCGACCTGCGAGATGCCGTCCTCGAAGGCGACGGTGCCCTGCATGCCCAGCGGCAGGAAGATGCGCTGCCGCAGGAAATCGGCATAGCGCAGGCCGGATGCGCGCTCGACGATGAGCGAGAGCAGCGCGTAGCCGCTGTTGCTGTAGCGATAGCCCTGTCCGGGCGGGAAATAGGTGGTGTGCTGGGATTCGAGCAGATGCAGCACGTCGGCATCGTGCACCTGCCGGGTGTCGGCCGGGTCCATGACGTCTTCGTAATCGATGAGTCCCGACGTGTGCGTCAACAGATGGCGCACGGTGATCGGCGCGGCCACCTCCGGCAACGAGGGCAGCCACTTGCGGACCGGATCGTCCAGCCCGAGACGGCCGTCCTGTGCCAACAACAGGATCGACGCCGCGGTGAACTGTTTGCTGACCGAAGCCAGACGATAGTTGGTGGCCGGGGTCGCGGCGACACGCGCTTCCATGTCGGCCATGCCGTAGCTGCGCCGCACGATGGGCCGTCCGTCGCGAAGCACCAGCACCGACGCGCCGGGCACCGTTCCATCGTGGTCGCGCATCAGTGCATCGATGTCCTGCTGCATTCGAGAGCCTCCACCCGCGCAACCGGCGAGCAGCAGGGCGGGTCCGATGAGCCAGGCCGGTTTGCGCATCGGGTGATCGTAGCTGTGCTCAACGCGCGCCGCACGTGCAGGCGTTGGCAGATCCGCAACCTTCGCCAGTCTGGAAGCAGGTGGCGCCGTCTGTGTTGCAGGCGATCGATCGTCGGGATCGGGAACGCGCGTGTGGCGCGCGAGAGGAGGCTTTCCCTGGCCTGTGGCTGGGGCCTGTGTCATGACACGGCGCGACAGACGGTTCGATGCTGGCCTGTACCGCGCTTCACCGGCGTTGTATTCGGCAGGAGCCTCATACCGAAGGACAGACCGTGGCCGAATTCGACAAGGGACCGCCCCAGCGCTTCGCCAACGTGTTCGCGCAGTGCCCGGATTACGGAGCGCTGAAAACGCATTTCTGGTACGACTGGGGGCCGGTGTTCTATCGCGGCCGACTGGACGGTTCCGCGCGCGTGCTGTGCGTGGCCTCCGATCCCGGCGCGACGGAGCGGATCGCCGGCCGGACGCTCGTCGGCGACGCCGGGCAACGCGTGCAGGGCTTCCTCGCCAAGCTGGGGCTCAGCCGCTCGTATCTGTGCCTCAATGCGTTTTCGTATGCATTGATTCCCTCGCAGTCCAGCGATGGCGATGACGTGCTGACGGACCCGGCGCAGGTGACTTGGCGGAATCGACTGTTCCGCATGGCGCGCGGGAAGAACCTGCAGGCCATCGTGGCGTTCGGCGTGCAGGCGCAGAAGGCCGTGGACCTGTGGCCCGGAAAGGACGACACGCCGGTGTTCAAGGTGCCGCATCCCAGCAGTCGCGACGAAGCCGTCCTGCTGGCGAAGTGGAAGAGCGCGGTCACGTCGTTGCGCGGCATCGTCACGCCGGACGACGATGGGCCCAGTGGCCTGCCCAATTACGGCTCGGCCTTCCGCGAGAGCGACTACGCGGCGGTTCCCCGGCGCGACCTTCCGTTCGGTGCGCCCGCCTTCCTGGGCGACGACAGCCGCGGGCGCGCATCCTCGCCGCCGCAGCGCACCAGCGTCAGTCGCCCGCAACCGGACGACCGCCACACGCTGATCTGGACCGCTCCCGCGTCCCCCTAGTGTCGCGTGACGCGACCGAACGAGCTGCCGCCATGCCCGACAACACGCCCCTTCCCATCGACCCGTTGAATGGCGCGCGCATCGTCCTGCAGGGGCGGGCCGTGACGATGGATTCGCGCTTCAAGGTGTTGCCGCGCGCACGCGTCTACATCGACCGCGGCAACATCGTCGCGGTGCAGGACAGCGCGATGCCCGCGCCGTCCGGTTTCGACGACATCGCGGTCCTCGACACCAAGGGCACGCTGTATCCGGGCCTGATCGAACTCCACAACCACCTGGCCTACAACCTGCTGCAGCTGTGGAAAGTGCCGAAGAAGTACAGCAACCGCGATCAGTGGGCCGGAACGCCCGAATACCGCAGGCTCATCAGCGGGCCGATGCAGATCGTCGGCAAGACGCCCGAACTGCTACCGGCCCTGACGCGCTATGTCGAAGCCAAGTGCCTGCTCTCGGGCGTGACGACCAGCCAGGGCATCGCCCTGTACAGCAGCGCTGGCGTGCGCAAGTTCTATCGTGGCCTGATCCGCAATGTGGAGCAGACCGACGAAGCCGACCTCCCTGAAGCGTCCACGCGCATCCCCGACGTGGATGCCAGCGACATCGTGCGCTTCAAGGAGCGCCTGCTGAAGCAGTCGTGTTTCCTCCTGCACCTGAGCGAAGGCACCGACACGAAGGCGCGCAATGCCTTCCTCGCGCTGAAGATGGCCGGCGCCGACTGGGCCATCACCCGGGCGTTGGCCGGCATCCATTGCGCCGCGCTTCATGAAGAAGACTTCCGCACGATGGCGCAGTTCGAAGGCGCGATGGTGTGGTCGCCGCTGAGCAATCTGCTGCTGTACGGCGAGACCGCGCGCATCAAGGCGGCCAAGTCCGAAGGCGTGCGCATCGGGCTTGGATCGGACTGGTCGCCGTCGGGGAGCAAGAACCTGCTGGGCGAGCTGAAAGCCGCCAAGTTGTGGAGCGACGAACACGGCGTGTTCAGCGACCGCGAACTGGTGGCGATGGCCACGCGCAACGGTGCCAACATCGTCGGCTGGGGCAAGCGGCTGGGCTCGCTGCAATCGGGGAAGCGAGCCGACCTGATCGTGGTGAAGGGCGACGACAAGGATCCGTACGAACAGTTGATCCGCGCCACCGAAGGCGACGTCGCACTGGTGATGATCAACGGTGTTCCGCGTTGCGGATTGCCCTCATGGATGAAGAAGCTGGGCGTGAAGGCGTCGGAAGGCGAGTCGTGCAAGGTGGACGGCAGTGCGCGCACGCTGTTCCTGAAGCAGGACACGCAGGACCCCGCGGTCGCCAGCCTCGCGCTCGGGCCGGCGACGGAAATGCTGACGAAGGCACTCAAGCAACTGCCGAAACTCGCGCGAAAGCTGGAAGAGCCGCGCCCCGTGGCGGCGCTGGCGCGTCGCAAACCGGTGTGGCAGCTGGCGCTGGACGAGTTGGAGGAGGGCGGCCATCTGCGTCCCAACCTGCCGTTCGCGCACGTGTATACCGGCGCGCGCCCTCAAGTCGGCGCCGGCAGCAAGAAGCTCTCGGAAATCGTGACGCCGCTGGTGCTGGATCCACTGACGGTGGTGGACGATGCGCACTTCATCGACCGCATCGAGGCCCAGGCAAACCTGCCGGACGCGGTGCGGACGCAGTTGCGGGCGCTCTACTGATCACCGGCGACGTGACGATGCATCCGTAACCGCGGCCGCGCCCATACACCCGGCGTCGTGATGAGCGCGTGCAGTGGCGCGTGTCGTGGCTCGCCGATGTCAATCAAGGAAACGGTTGCGGGCGCGCGGCATACGCCTCATCCTTCGGCGAAGTCGCACATCGTGCGTATTCGTTTCGATTGCGCCTCTCGTGCGCGATCCATACGGAGAGTCCGGACGTGGCATTCCTGGTCTCGAAGTTCCCGACGACGATCTCGGCCCCGTGCATGCGTTCGCATGTGGCAGGCCCGATGGCGGTCGTTGCCCGGTTCGTCCCGATCGTGCTCGTCGGCGTGCTGTGCTTGTTGTCGGGATGCGCAACGCTGCCGCGTGATCCCGTTCCCCCGCAGCTGACCGGGACCGCGACGATTCCCGGCATGACCGGCGTGCGCGCGACGGCGGGACGGCCCAGCCTCGCGATGCAGAGCGACTTCCTGCAATCGCTGCAGGACGAATCCGCCACGGATTTCCCCGTCGATGCCAACGGCGCGACGCGCTATCCCTACCTCGCGCTGTCCGGCGGTGGTGCGTATGGGGCATTCGGTGCCGGGTTCCTCGACGGCTGGACCGCGACAGGAAAACGGCCGGTCTTCAAGATCGTCACCGGCGTTTCGACCGGCGCGCTGATGGCGCCTTTCGCGTACCTGGGCCCCCGGTACGATGCCTTGCTGAAACGGATCTACACCACCACCACGCGCGACGACATATTCACGCCGCTGTCGCCCATCGCCGCGTTGCTGCGACGCGATTCGTTCGCGCAGAGCGCGCCGCTGGAGCGGCTGATCGAGCGTTACGTGGATGCCACCGTGTTGTCGGAAGTGGCGCAAGCACATCGGAACGGCCGCAGGCTTTACATGGGCACGGTGGACCTGGATTCACGCCGTTTTGTCGTCTGGAACATGGGGCTGATCGCCACGCACGGCAATGCGCAGGCACTGGAGCTGTTCCGCAAGGTGATGCTGGCCTCGGCCTCCATTCCCATCGCGTTTCCGCCCGTGCTGATGGAGGTGGAGGCAGGTGGGCAACGTTACGATGAGATGCACGTGGACGGTTTCGTCGGCGCCAATGTGTTCGTCAATGTCGGCGTGTTCGATACGTCCAGCATCTACCTCGCCGCGGGACGTGCGTACGCGCACGACGATATCTTCGTGATCCACAACGGCCAGCTGGCGCCGCCGCCCGGGCCGACCGAGCGCTCGTTCCGCGGCATCGCGGGTCGCGTGATCGAAACCTCAGGCCGCTCCACCATCGTCGGCGACCTCTTCCGCGAATACGCCTTCGCGCAACGCAACGGCTCCGGTTTTCATTGGGTGACGATCGAACCCTCGGTTGTGCTGGGTGACCCGCTCGCGTTCAACGCCGATGAGATGGCCAAGCTCTACGCCGAAGGCGAGCGCGCCGCCCGCGCGGGACCGGTGTGGTTCACCTTGCCGCCGGGGTTCGTGGGTGGCCCGCCATTGCCGGGGCACTGATGCCTGCGGACGTGAGCCCGGGGCGATGCGCTGGTTCTTGAAGTTGCAGCGCCAGAAACCGGATGCCCAAAGCAAAACAGCGCGTCACGCCGATGGCATAACGCGCTGTCCTGGCTGGATGAATGGTGGAGCGGAGGAGGATCGAACTCCCGACCTTCGCATTGCGAATGCTAATGCATCGCTATGCAAATCAACGCATGTGGCGATTACTTGGATTTAACGCCACAATTTTGCCACAGTCAGGAGGAGCTGATGGCAACTTTTCGGAAGCGCGGCCCCTATCAGTGGGAGGCCCAGATTCGCCGGCGCGGATACCCGGCGACTAGCAAGACATTCGAAACCAAGGCCGAAGCCGAAGCCTGGTCGGCAATGATCGAATCGGAGATGTCGCGCGGCGTCTGGGTCAGTCGTAGTCAGGCGGAGTCTACGACTCTGCACCAGCTCCTCGAACGCTATGAGCGGGAGGTTGTTCCCACGAAGAAGGGGCACACCCAAGAACGCTCCGTGTTGAGTGTGTGGCGCTCGACAGCACTTGCCAGACGCACTGTGGCCGGTGTACGTAGCACGGATGTGGCCGCGCTTCGGGACGAATGGTTGCGATCCTATAAGGCCGCCACTGTGCTGCGTCGACTCTCCGTGCTCTCCCATGTCTTCAATGTGGCTAGGCGAGAATGGGGAATGGAGAGCGTGGGGAACCCTGTTGAGCTTGTTCGGAAGCCAACCGTCAACAATGCGCGGTCACGGCGACTCGCCGCGATCGCGGAGGCGGGAAGCAACACCCTTGCCAAGGGGGAGTTGGACCGCGTCATTGCCTCCACCGAGTCAACCACACTGCCAGCAATCGTTCGACTCGCAGTTGAAACAGCCATGCGCAGGAGTGAGATTGTTGGCTTGCGTTGGGAGCACATTGACCTGACCAGGCGCGTCGCGCACTTGCCGGCTACCAAGAACGGTAGCTCGCGCAACGTTCCATTGTCTGGGGCAGCTGTTGAAGTGCTTGCCAACCTACTTCCTACGGGTGCCCAGGTGAATAGGGCGCCTGGTGGACGCGTATTCCATCTGCGCGATGATGCGGTTACTCGCGCCTTCGAAAGGGCTGTGGCGCGAGCGCGTCATGAGTATGAGTCCGAATGTCGCATGGCAGGGTTGCCTGCTGATGCCACGTTTCTGACCAACCTAAGGTTTCACGACCTTCGTCACGAGGCGACTTCTCGGCTGGCCGACGTGTACCAGTTGCACGAGCTTTCAAAGGTCACCGGACACAAGGATCCACGCATGCTATTACGCTACTACCATCCGAGTGCTGAGGACCTGGCCAGAAGGCTTCTATAAGTGAATAGGATGGGTCAGTTTTCATGAAAGTGAAACCGTCAGGCACATTCGCTCCTCAGGGCAAAACAGTCACTGCGCCTTCAAGCATTCTTTGACTGCATGATCGATGGAAGCCACATGGATGGGGGTGGGCGATCCACCTTTCATCTTCCACACTGTATAGCCTCCCTTGATCGCTTTGCCGCCGATAGCGGTCTGCTTGCCCTCAGAAACGAAACGCGTAAGGAGCTTAGTTGTGCCTTCGTCCTGGATGTCGAATAGCTTTCGCGCAACCGCATCTGTGAGCAGGTGAGCTCCCTTGGTGTCCAGACAGAACACCAACTTGCCCTTCCACGCGAGGAAGTCAGGGGAAAACGACGCGCTGTCGCCTTCGGACAGTAAGGGAATACGGAAGCCGCCATTGCTGGGGTTCCGGTGCCAGGCCACGCCCACTTTGTCCAAAGCGGAAGCGAATGAGGCTTCGAACTTGTTGAGGCCTGCGTAGCGCTCATAAAGCGCGTTTTCGAAGGCCTGCGCCTTCTTGGGCACGCGCATTGTAGAAAAAGTGAACTCTCGGTTGGACTCATAGACCAGAGAAGTCAGTTGGTAATACGTGGCCACAATCTCACGCGCCAACAGTTCTGCTGCGGCAGCCGCATTGCTTCCCGCCTCCACGCGCACATCGAACTTAGATGCCTTGAGGTCCGCCACTGCTAGGGCGGCCGGGGACCGTGCGCGGATAGCGTTGCCCACCAGCCAGCGCAGACGCACGCGGTTGGCATGCCCGCTGGCAGCCCACTCCTGGTTTCCTGACTTGGCCAGATTGGAAATTTCCACCGTCTCGGTCTTGCGGTGCGCATCGCCCTGGGTATCGATCTCACCTTCTTTGAACGTGGGGAACTGGCCCACCAGCTTCGCAATGACCTCGACGGCGTCGTCCGCGTCGGCGTGGACTTGGTGGAGCACCGCGGCCATGTCGTCTTTGGGCTCCAGGTCCTCCAGGCTCCCTTCTCCGCCCCCATATGTGTGGACGATTTCGATGGTGGTACCAGACTCCTGCAGCTTGGCGCGCACGGCTTCGATGGAGTCGGTGAAGACGTTCTTCTTGTCCACCCTCAGGAAGAAGTGCGCGCTGTTTAACAACGCGGAGTCGTAGTGCTTGGCATCGTATTGGCGCAGCACCCTGCCGATGATCTGCTCAACCTTGATTTGGGAGCCCATCGATTTGTCGACGTAACCCAAATAGCAGGCCGGGTCGTCCCATCCTTCCTGGAGACCTAGGTTAAAAATGATGTGCTGGAAATCGCCGGCCTGAAACTCGTCGAAGTCGCTTTCGCCCTTAGAAAACAGGTTCACGGCCTCGGGCTTATTGCCCTCGCTGAACTTCAAGTCGGCGTAGATGGCAACCTTGGCGGGGTCCACCTTCTTCTGCTCGACTAGGTAGCGCCAGATGCGGATGGGCGGCGCGCTGCGGTGTTCGAAGGGCTTGGTGTGGTCGTCCTTGTCGCCGTCGTCGGTAATGTTGGTCTTACAAACGTAAATGGCCTTGGGCGTGAACCCCAGCGCCCGGGCGTCGATCTCCTGCTCAATGAGCCGGAGCCGGTCGTGGAGATCGTCTAGGCACCGCTCCATCGGGGCGGTGGTGCCATCGAACTGGATCGAGGTCTTAATCAACTCTGCCTTGATAACGGCATTGCTGTCGACGGCGGTGATGGCAAATGCGCTGGCGTCTGGCACTCCTTCCTTATCCACCGCACTGAGCCGGCCGAACTCCTTGGCGCCGTCAACCTCTTGCCCAGCTTCCTCCACCCAGGTATCCAATGGACCAAGCACCGACCTGGCGAAATTCGCCGGCAGCTTTAGCGTGGCGCTGGCCAGAAGGTAAGCCTCCGGCTCCAGCTCGGCCAGAATCTGCGTTTGCTGCTCGGACAGGTTGTGCCCTTCGTCGTAAACGATGATGAGCGGGCGCCGGACGCCGCCGACATCGCGGGCGATGAGGCGTTCCCACGGCGACTGGTCGCCGAACAGGTCCTGGTCCTTCTTGTAAATGTTCAAGGCGCCGTCGGCCTGCTCCTTATTGTTGAACAGGCCAGTGGTCGCCAGGATGAGGAGTGGTGAGCTGCCGTCGGCGATCAGGTTTGGCTCCAGCTGTGCTGCGCGGATGACGCGGAAGTCGTCCACGATCTCCGCATACTTCCCTCCGCTGGAAAAGTTGGTGTAGGTCTGCTGGACCACCGACTTGGCCTTGCTCATCCAGAACACAATGGGCTGCACGCCCATGTGCAGCCGCATCAAAGTCACGGCCTCAGCCAGCACCGGAGTCTTGCCCGCGCCAGTGATGGCTGCCAAGGCCTGGTAGAACGGCCGGGGAAGCTTGCCCTTATAGGTGGGTCGGTAAGGATGGCCCGTGTAATAGGCGTAGCGTTCGGCGATCTGCTTGGCGGCGCGAATCTGAAAAGGTTTTAGCTCAATCTGCATCCGTGCCACCGTCATTGTTGAACGCGTCCGCCCGGGCGTTGAAGCCAATATGCTCCAACACCTTGTCGGGGATTTTGTAGAACTCAATGTCATTGCCCGTGTACGGCGCCAGGGACGCGTAGACGTGGTAGCGGCCGGCTAGCCCAGCGGCCTTGGCCTCCTGGACGATCTCTTTGAACACTGTGCGGGTCAGCGCCGAGGGTTGGTCGGGGGCGGTCCACACCAGGAAGAACCCCTCGTTGCGGGTGTTCACTGCGAAGAGGTGTTTGTGTTCTCCCACCGGCAGGCGTTTGAGGTAGGACTTGGCCTTGTCGTTGCGATCCCAGTAGCTAACCAGCAACAAGTCCATCATTTCCTCGCGGGCCAGCGCATTCACGGCGGTGGCGTCCACCTTCTCTCGCTTGAGGGTGAAGTAGCGGAAACCCCCGCCCAGTGGCTCGCGATCGCCGGATTTCCACTTGCCAGTGATGACGCGCTTGACTCGGTCAGCGGTGAGGGTCTTGGCGTAGTTATCCCCCTTCGCGTCGTTGCCCTGTTCGATCAGGACGAAGCGCCGGTTGGCATCCTGTTCCTGGTTCAATTCCAGCACTGCGTGCCCGGTCGTGCCTGACCCCGCGAATGGGTCCAGCACAATGCCGTCCTTGCGGCACCAAATCTGAATGATTTTCTTGATTAGGCGCAGGGGTTTGACCGTCTCAAAGTTGTGCCCCTTGCCCACCACCGCGTCTAGCTCTTCGATGCCGTCTCGGGAACGACCGCTGAGGGTGCGCAGCCAGGACACGCCGTCAATGGCCGGCGGGGCCTCGTCATCCTCCAGCCAGAATGTGGTCGGAACACCGCCTTGCCGGACCAGGGCCTTGTAGACCTTGCGAACGGGCTTCTGTTGCCCATCCACGCCCCAGTAGAGGTACGGCCAAGCGCCCTTGTCCAACCGCTTTCCGGCCACATCCGCGGCCCTCTTCAACAGCGCTTTCCGCTGAGTGGCATTCGCTGCACCCCAGCCCTTCAACGCCAGTGCCTTGCCACGTTTGTCGCCAATGTCCATATCTTCGTAGGACACATCCCACTCTTCCAGCCACTTCTTCATCGCCGACCGCTTGTTCGCCCAGTGACGTTCGCCGGGATGGTGGAAATCCCCGGTGAAAGGTGACTGGATTGCGTAGTTGGCGTTCTTACTCGCGCCCTTGCCCGTCAAGTCGCCCTGTTTCCAATCGGACAGGGGGTCGTTGTCGATGTTCCCGAACCGGGCGTCGGCGAGCGCGGAGCGTTCCACCAACCCGGTTTTGGCCAGCTCGGCCGACTTGGCGTAGACCAGCACGTACTCGGTCGTTAGGGAAAGTTTCGACGACTGGTTTTTCGGCGTTGTTTTTTGCCAGTTGATGATGCCGAGGCGGTTCTCCTCGTGGAAAATCTCGTCCATCAGCATCCCGAGTCGATAAAGCTCGCGGTGATCGATGCAGATGGCGATGACCCCGCCGGGCTTGAGCATTTCGCGCATCATCCAAAGGCGCGGCGTCATAAAGCGCAGCCACTTGCTGTGTCGCGAGCCATCATCCTTGGCCACAAGTTCGCCCATATCCGGGTCGTTGGGGTCCTTGTCCCATTTGTCGTTGTAACGGAAGTCCTCGCCCGTGTTGTAGGGGGGGTCGGTCAACACCAGGTCCACCTGCCCGCGATACTTATAGAGCGTGACCATCGCAGCCAAGTTCTCACCGTCCCACAACTCGTTGGCGACTTCCTCTGCCGCGCCTCCCACCGAAGCGCGCTTGTTGAGTTCGCACATCCGGGGCTTGACCTGGCGCACGATCTGCCAAGGCGCGGCGCGCCCGGAGTAGTTCAGGACAATTCCGTCCTTCCCGGCCTCCGCACGCTCGGCGTCGTAGTCTTGCAGCAACTTGATGAGCGCTGACCTGGGCAGCTCCTCGTATTTCATTCGACTCGCCTTGTTTTTTCGGGTGCGGCCTGCCGCAAAAAAATGGCCCGGGTGGGCCAGGAGGATGGGCGCGCTCACGAATGCGTGAGACGCGTTGGTGGAACGTAACTGACCCCTGTCTCACGGGCTGCGCCGTTGCGCGGCCGTCCTCCCGCGCCATTCTTACGCCCGCCTATGAAATCAGCAAGTTAAGCCGGGATTGGCGCTAGACCCCTCTCCCGCTAGCGCGCATCTCGCCAGCCAGCGTCATCCGGCCTCGTTCTGGGAGAGTAGGCCGGACCTTCTTAAGGATCCCGGGCGCGTACTCACAGTGGAGCCTCGCCGAGAACGAAAGCGACGAGTTCTCACTGGACTTTGAGGCGCGTGGGGAGATCGAGACCATTCCGCGGAAACGGCGGGAACTGGGCCAGCGGTTGCCGCGCCCGACGCCCGATCGACGCCCGTTCTACGAAGCCGCCTGATGCCGCGCGCGCAAAACCTCGCCCTTTCACTCGCTTGCAGGTCTTGGGGGAGGGCGGTTAGAGAATGGCGCCATGCCTCGAAGACATTGTGCGAACGCGCCGGACCTCGTCCGTGATCCCAGATTTCGGCGACCATCTCAGTACGAGCGTCCAAGAGTCTGACCATGCCGCTGGGTGTGCCAATGTGCGAGGTGCCCGACGTGCTAATCAAGATCATTAGCACGCCGGGCTTCTTGCAGGATTTGCTGCATCGCTTCGGTTGCGCTGATCTCTCCGTTGACTACTCGTTGCATCAGCTCACGATCTTCCCCGGAGACGGTGAAACCCTCCATTTCCACTGATGCCATAGCCATCGCCATTGCGTTCTTGGCAGAAATCTGCATTCTCATCGAGCCTGTTGGAGGAGCGATCAGCCAGCCATTTTAACGCGTCGAGATCAGTTTCCGACTCGGATCGGCTTTGCCTTCCACCCCTCGCGAGGATCGCGATACTTCGTCGCCTCACGTATCGAAGCCTCCTTACTGGTCTCGGACTGCTGGTTGGCGGCTATGTACGTTCCAGTGGCCTGCATCTGCGCCACCATGAGCTCTCGAAGTTGCTGCAGCTGGGTGATCTGAGCCAGCGCAATCTGATTGCCTGCGTCTACCGCGGCCTTCTGGCCATCGGCCGTGGCAACGGCGGAACGCAACGAAGCTAAGCCCTGTTCCTCGGTCACGGCCCCTCGCGCCTGCAAGTTGGCCACGCGAAGCGCGCCCAGCACGGAATCGCGTGACGTCTCGCTCCACTCGCGGTAGCTCTCGCTGTAGTTCGTCGTCGCCTGGTAGCCGGGAAATCGTGACTTGAAGGCACTCTCGTAGTCGCTCGCGGTCACCGCAAGCGATTTACCCTTGCCAACCACACGATCGAGCCGACTAAGGGCGTCGATTGCAGTGTCCAGGTCGCGCAAGTCGAGGCTCTTGGTGTTACGGAGCATGTTGTCGTACTGCTGCAGCTGGGTTTGGATCTGCCTTACCTCGTTGACGTTGCTCTGCACCGCGCGGAGCTGCTGCAGGAAGTTCTGTGCGTAGTTCGTCGGATCGAACACGGCCCACTGCGCCGCTGCCGGCAGGGTGTAGGTGAGGCCGGTACCGGTAATAGCAACCGCGAGGGCCAAAGTAATGCTCTTTTGAATCTTCATGGTGGTGATCCTGTTTTAGTCGTCGGTGTCGAGGCGGATGGAGACGGCACTAGCCGGCGGCGCGTCAGGCGGAAGCTGAGGCGGCGCGATTCTGCTGCCCCAATTCGGGTTATTCGGGTCGGGCTGACGGAACTCCGGGCTACCGTCGTCATTCGGTGCGGCCGACTGCTGCGCCGTTAGCGGCCTCACGCCACCGTCGGGCGTGCTCCCGATGTTGAGCGGCGCGGTTTCGCCTCCATTGGCGATGGCCGGCGCGCCTGCCTTCGTCTCGCGTACCTGTTGAGCTTGTCCCTGTAGGTTGTTCGCAGCGCGGGTGCCCATGTTCTCGACATTACGGCCTCGGCTGTCAGTCGCATTGACCGATGGGGGCGCTAGGCCAAGCCCTGCTTTCGCTGCCTGCCCGGCTTCCAATGCTGTTGCGCCAACGGCATGGCCCAACCCCCTGACCGCTGCACCAATGCCGGACGCTCCGCTTTCCTTTGCCAGCGAAACGCCGCTCGTCGTCGCCTGCATTGCGCCCTGTGTAGCGGCAGCAATAGCCGATACACCGCCGGTTGCCACCGCTGCGCCCATTGCCGCCGCGCCACCTGCCGCAACGGCCGGCGCGATCGCATCGTTCGGCCCCAGCGATACCGCACCATTGACCAGACTGCCAGCAACTTTCGGAATCGACCACGCCAGCGCGGCAAAAACCGCAGAGCCGACGAACAGCTGCAACACCTGGCGCAGCACGGCATCCGGCGTGCCCTGCGTGAGCGAGGCTGGCCAGCTGGTAACCAGCTGCATGCCAAAGCCGATTACGACGTTGAGCATGAACAACTGCGCGCCCGCACCGATCATGTAGCTGAGATAATTCTTGGGAATGTCCCGAGTGAAGGAAATGCCGCCAAAACCCAGCAGCAGCACTCCCCCGTACATGACCATGTAGAGCTCGATCACTCGGACCAGATACAAAATTCCCACGATTGCGAAGCACGCCAGGATGCCCATGCCGGCGAGAGCGAGCGGCAAGCCGAAAGCGGCTGTGTCGCCCCATCCCATTGCGCCGATCGCGTCGAAGGTTCGGAAGCACGCATCGAACCCGAGAACGACAATGCCGGAGGCCGACAATTCACCTAGCCCGGTGACAGCCGCGCCGCTCTGGATGAAGTACCCGATGAACTGCAAAAGCAGCTGCGGGCCATGAGTGACCACCATCATGAAGAATCCGAGCTTTAGGATCTCCATCGCAAAGCGCGTTACGAGCGTGGTGAGATTGCCGTCACCGTTCATCATCTGCTTGATGAAGAACATAGCGATGCTAATGAACGCTAACAGGCCAAAAAGCCGGTACGCGAAGGGCTCAAGCACCGCCTGCATCGCCTTTGCCTGCTGCATGTAGAACGTGGCGATGTCATCGAACATTCCCATACTCGGCGCGATCTGTTGCGCAGATGCCGCGGCTGAGAAGAGCAGGACGGCCACGGCGAGGCTGCCGGCGAGAATCGCCATTCGCGCGCGCCCTTGCTGCGCCCGCGTGTGGTGAACGGGCTTAGCGGACTTCATCGGAGATGTCCTTGTTGTCCTTGGCCTTCGCCTCGCCGTTGAGAATGTCGATGCCCTTGGGCTTCAACCCTTCGCGCGGATCGTGGTAGCGAGTGGCTTCGCGGATGCTTCCGTGCACGTCGACCCCTGAGGCGGCCGGCCTGGGCGATGCCAGGTCTGCCTTGTTAGCTGACTGTGGATCGGACGAGCACCCTGAAAGACCTAAGGCTACGGAAAGGGCTAAACAGAAAGGTGCTAGGTGTCGATGGGATCGGGTCAGGAACGAGCAGAGGGAAGTTAAGACCAGCATGATGATCACGCTGGTGGTGAGCACGCTAAAGTAGGTGCCGCAACTGATGAGGAGAATGCCGACTACACATAGGGTGATGCCGACTCCTCGCTCGGCGCGCGGTGGTAGGCCGCGCCGGTCGGCGGCATTGCGAGCAACGTGGAATGCAGCGTCTACGACGCTGAAATCGCGGGACAAGTAGCGCATGGTTGGCCTCGGAAATGAGATGCCGCACCGCACACGGTGCGGCTACAGGTCTAGATCCGGGCTCGCTTCTCCAAACTTGGACGCCATCTGTGCGCCCATCACGCGATGGAATTGCTCCTATCGCGGGCAGACCGTGGTCGCTCCAAGCGCCATATCTCGGCCGTGTATCTCACTCGCCAGGTACAGCCTCTCGCACCTAGCTCGCTAAGGCATAAGGGCTTCCGAGCCCCGGACCTTAAATCTTGGAATTTGAAGCGTGGTCGAACAGATGCGAGCTGCGCGATAGGCGCAACGCTCGGTACCGCGGAGTAACGTGAAGTTGTGGTATTAGGCGGCGACCTCCATGATCTGGCGCGACCATTCGCGGAATCGGTTGTGCTCATCCAGCATGCCGAGCATCAGGCCTTCTGCCAACTGATCCAGAGTGCCCTTCTCTCCATCTACCTGGTCGACGTACTGGCGGTACCGCTCCAGCAGGACGACTGTATCCGGGTCAGTAATGCTAATGACTAACGCCATCGGTCCCTCCTATTAGCTTATCGGTCGCTTGGCGCCAGCCTTGATCAGCAGCTCCTCAATGATCGCGCTTGGCCCTTTGCCAGTGCGTTCCTGCAGAGCCGCCAAAGCTTGCGCACCGTCTATGCGCAAGGCGATTTGGACGATCCGTCCACCACCGTTTTTGATGCCGGTTCGACGTCGCTCGGCGGCTTTGGCGCGCGCCTCGGGGCGACTCATTCCATTCTCCTTGCGCTGGCTTGATCGTATAGCATGCTATACCACGCGGGCAACTTGATATTCTCGGCGTATGTCCGTCATGCAGTCTCGAATTGAGGCTCGGCGCGAAGCTCTCTCCCTCGAAGAGGCGCGGTACGCGCAGCCAAGCAAGAAGCAAAGCATCGTAGGGATGGCCATTTTCTGGCGATTCGTCAAAAGTCTGAGCCTCGTGAGAAGGGTCTCGTTGGGGAGCCGTTCGACGATTCGTCAAGCCAGCGGCGGGTATGGCGGTGAGTTTTTTGACGATTCGTCAAAAAAGGCAGGGCTGCCCCGCCGGCTCGCCGGGAGAGTGCTGTCGAGCATGGCCGCCTGGGACGGCGCTGCATGCCTCTCTTTCTTGTCACCGCGTCAGAATCTGCCGTCTGGGGGCGTAGGAGTAGTGGCGCGTGCCGCGGTAGGCTTGGCTAGACAGACTCAGGAGATGCAGCTTGGAACTCGAAGCCGATCCAAACCTCGCTCAATCCAATGCACGAGCCAGTTTCGACCGGCTTGCTTCGGAGCTGCCTGCTACAGTCCAAGAGCGAGAGAATCAATTGCCCGACGAAGTGGCAAGACAGCCTGGTAGTGCTATACGCAAGCTACGACAGCTCTACCGGGCCCTTGGGGAGATCCTGGAAGCTGTCTCCCTTACGTAGCATGTCGAGCCGGCTGCACCAGTTGCTGTCATTACGCGGTCCACGTGTTTCCGATCGAGGCAGAGCTCATCGAGAAGCGAACTGGGCACAAGCGGCTCTCTACGCCTGGGCCCACGGAGGATTTTCATGGGCGCCCCTGCCCATTCTTGATCCAAGGCCGTTGCGGGATCTATGAGGATAGGCCCATGAGTTGCCGTCGACATCTTGCGTTGACGAAGTCAGCCTACTGGTGTGAACCAACTCGTGCAGGACAGATACAACTTCCCATGGCGCGATTTAGCGCGGCCGACGAAGCGTTTGAGGCGATAGTCCGCCTGGACGGAAGGAAAGGCGCAATCGACATTAGACAAGCCTTCGGCACATCCCCACGGATGTGATGTGAGCTGCTCGCTGATTTGAATAGGGGCCCTTTTTTGACTTTTCGTCAAAAAAGTCGGCGCCCGCTAAGGCGTCACACGGACTCACTCAAGCCTCGGTCCCCGCATCGACGTCCAGCTCGTTCTGCAATTCCGACCACAGGCCCTCTCCACCCTGCAGGTTGGAAACGACTCGCTTGAGGAACTTTCGATAACGGTCGGTAGCGGATGCGGCGGCTACATCGACAGCCTCATCAGGGAGGGGCGGGGTGTGGAGTAGGTACGATTCCGCCAGGGTGTTGATGAACGCCATCGTCAGGTGAACGTCATTTCGGACGATCCGAACGTCCTTCATGACTCGGGTCATTGATCCGACGAGCCGCCTCTCCAACGCGGCCATTTCGTCGAGCTGGCGCTCCCTGTCCAGGTGCTCTCGAAGCGCATCACGCATGACAGTGCTGAACGTATGCCCGCGAGAGCGGGCAAGGGCTTCTGCTTGTGCTTCGAGTTCGGGAGGAAGCCGTAGGGCGCGGGGTGCTTTGCTCATGTATTACTCCGTAATACGCTCCAGATGCTTGTGTATTACGCGCTAGGGCCTCATAGAACGGGCCTCACAGCTCGCTCAAACGACCTACAGTAATACACCCTTTATGTTCCACTATTAGAGGAGTGTGGTCTTTGCTGTGGGTAGTGCTGGGTAGACCAAAGGTCTATCTGAGAAGCGGTGTCTGTTGGCTTGCTGGTCTCGGTGCGCTGTTTTTTGACTTTTCGTCAAAAACGGGTTTTCGGACTCACGAAGGCGATCGTATGAGGGAGTCGGCCTTTTTGACATTTAGTCAAAAAGGCGAACCCGACCGCGGCTCCCGCTCGAGAAATGACGTCATCAACTGGAACGCCCTAGTGGTCGGAAGCGACTTGACGATTCGTCAATTTTCTCGGGGCGACTAGGTCTGCTGAGGTGACAATTGCCCTCCATAAGCTCTACCGGGGTCCGCAAGCAGGGCGGCGCGCGAGCCTTTTGACGATTCGTCAAAAGTCAGGAGCTTTCGCAGGAGCTACTCGGCGAGAAGAACTTCGCAAACAGTTGGCCCGTAGAACTTGCTGAATGCCCGGGGTCTGGTCAGGGGTAGAATGGGTCGTTCTCGTGAGGCCTCCTGCTCCGATGCCGCTGACTCCCGATCAGGCCTTGGCCTATGCACAAGCCTCGCAGCGCATCGACGGACTGCGTATGTCAACGTACGCGGTTGCAGTGGCAAGGAGGATGCTTTCCGGCGAAATCACCTATGAGGAAGCGCGCGCGCTACTCATCGCTGACGCTAGGTCGAAAGCATTGGCTAGCGCGAGGCCTGGCGGCTCGCATAGCTGATCAGTGGCAGGACCGGGCGATGTGCTTGGGTTTAGGTTAGCGATTAAGTTCCGCGGCGGCCTCGTCCACCCTCGCGCGGCGCCGCGCAAGCTCTTCGGGTGTCTTGGCTCGCGCCAATTTGCGAGATAGCTCCTGTCGCGCCATGGCTTCTGCCGCTTCCTGAGCGCGCGTGTGGCGCCTTCGAGCTACCTGCAGCGCTCGCTTAGGAGCCAACTCGCCTCGCCTCGCGAGGCCAACAACGGCCTTAGTCCACCTACGAACGTCCTTGGGCGGGTTTCCTTGATCGAATGCGCCCTGCATCTCGTCGAGAACGAGCTGTTGGAGCTCCGGGCTTAGGCACTCAATCAACGACCGAACCACAACTGCGTCCTTCTTCATAAGCGGGCTGGGCCACACAAGCCCGTCGGCGCCGATGGGTTTCGTTGATGGTTCATTTGACGGGTCAAATGACGGTTCGGGTGACAACTGCGACACCCCTGGGGCGTCGTTGATGTCACCGCTGGGGCGACGTGAGTGACGCCCCAGGGGTGACGTGGGAGTCGGGGGTGTCAGATTGTCACCCCTGACGCCAGTGTCACCCCTGTCGCCGGTGTCACCCCTACGTAGCGCGTTGACGTTGATCCGGTACCTTCGCGATGACCTGCCTCCATTTTCGTTGCCGACTACGTCGATCCAACGTGCGGCTACGAGCGTTTGCATGACGCGCTGACTTTGTCGTTCAGATAGACAAGCCCGCCGAGCGATGCTGCTGACGCTCGGGAAGCAAAGCCCCTCATCATTTGCCCAGTCGCAAAGCGCTAGCAGGACAAGCTTGTTCGTCGGCTGCATGTCCAGATCCCAGGACAGAGTCATTAGCTTGATGCTCATGCCTCAACGCTCCCTAGACTTTCGCTGCATTCTGTCCGCTTTTGTTGGGCGGCCACGGCGACGTGTGGGCGTGGTGGTTTTGGCCACATGCATGGTCTGGACGGTGCGGGCGACCACATGCTCTGCGAGCCACTGGGTCACATCCTCCTCGCGCCACAGGAGGCGTTTGGTGCCTGGAAGCCGGCACATCGGCGGGAGCGAATGCGGGCTGCGGCAAGCGTCGCTTCGAATAGACGCGACGGACTTATGAATGCGTTTAGCTAAATCCTCAACGCGGAGCAGTGCGCGTGCTTGAGGGGCATCGGTAGTAGCGGCGACTCGGACGTCGCGGGATAGTTTGCGCATGGTGGCCTCGGAAATGAGATGCCTCGCCGCACTGAGTGCGGTTTAGCGGGTCAGATTTCCGGACTCGTCCCTCTACGTCGCGACACCATCTGAGTGTCGAAACCGCAGGGCAATTCAATCGCCGCTGCAGGTAGGCCGTGGACGCTCCTAGCGCCATACTCGGCCGAGTTTCTGGCTCTATCAGGTGCAGTCCGCCGCACCTGGGAGCTGGGGAATAAGGGCTTCCAAGCCCAGGACCACCAATGATCTAGAGAGAGCGTGTTCTGAACAGATGCAGGCGGTACGCGCGAGGGCCCTTGCCTGGATGCAACCATGCGAGAGGAGACGTTAGTAGCTCCGCCTCCTGATTCGCATTGCGGTGCAGATTGATGCGTAGAATCAGCATTGTCAAGCGAGGTGCGGACGCCACATAAGTTGGGCGTCGCCAGTGAGTATGGACAGGGGAAAACATGGATCTGATTGCGCGACCTATGCCGCTGAACCTGGTGGCCGAGCTGCCTGCTGATGCGTCGGTTAAGAAGCTAGCCAACTTTCACATCAAGCATCTTCCGGATTGTGAGCGAGTGAGGGCGGCGATTGCCTATGCGTCTCGCGACAACATGCAGCTATTGGACAGTTGCATGGGTCAGAGCAAGGCATTGGAGTTCTTCGGTCGTTACGATGGGTCATGTCCAATCGATCCGATGATCCTGGACTGGTTCCTTAAGAGGAACTCGCCAAATTTCCAGTATTTCGCGGTCCCGAAGTGGTTGCATGCCAAGGTTATCTGGTACGTCGGGGCAGGGGCTTACATTGGCTCAGCCAACATGACGGACCGCGCGTGGATCAAGAACTTCGAGGCAGGCTTGTTCCTTACGCATGAGGAGCTGGATCACTTTGGTCTTCTCGAGGAGCTTGTGGCCTTCTTTGATGGTCTTCGTGCCGTAGCTAAGCCTCTGACAGATGAAATGTGCAAGGCGCAGTGGGCGCTATTCAAGCAGCGTGAGCAATTGGAGAGGCAGCTGAGCAGGGTGGCTGAGGCGTTCGACACGACGGACTCATTCGTCAATGGCGCCCAGGACCCGATTCCCGCAGTAGTGGCGCGGACTGAAGCTACGCGGTATGCGCGCTTTGCTAGCGAATGGGAGGAGACGCTCCAGCACATGCGCGGTTTAGCAGCGCAGGTAGTAGCGAACAGGCCGGATTGGATTGATAGCAACGTGCCTGGCGGTGTGCAGGCTGATCAGTTCTTACATGCTTATTACTACCAGACCGTGCGCGGAGAGCAAGTCAAGGATTCGTACAAAGTCTTCCACGACCGGAATCGGAAGAACCCTCAGGCAGCGCTCCAGTCTGCCCTGGATGATTGGAGGATAGGGGCGTTCGATTTCGAGTGGGAGGACCGCACCATCAGGGAGTGGGCTCCGACGATACGCGCTGCGTTTGCCAAGGACAGAATTCGAGGTCTTACTGAGTCTCAATGGGTGGAGGCCGCCACGCGGGTGCACGCTCTCCGCGACCATGGCGTCAAAATGTCCAACCGCTTGCTCGGATTGCCGGAAGTTCAGCAAGACGAAGATACGAAGCACGAGGCTTTCGCACGCTGGCTATGGATACAAAGAGGAGCGGGCGGAAGTTCAATTCTGGATCTACTGTATTTCGTGATCTGGGGCGACGGAAATCTAACGCAGCGCCTATGGGATGGTATCCACAGCGCTGCGTGGAGGATTCCACATATTGGTGTCAGTATTCTTGGTGAGATTGTGGGCTGGGCCAATCCCGACATGTATCCGCCACGCAATCAGCGCTCGAGCAAGGCCCTTCGTGCGCTTGGATACGATGTCAATGTCAGTCTCTGAATGTTGTGAGTGCATGCGTTGCTGCCAGGACGCCCACGTGAATGAAAAATGGAGCCTAAAGTGACTGTTCGGGATTCCGTAGCCGACTACTATCACCATGACGCGATGCACTTCATTCAGCGCTATGAGAGTCTGCGGCCCGAGGACTTCAACAAGGCCGGAAGGGTCAAGAATTTTGTTGACGTGATCATGGCCGCCGAGTGTGCTCTCAAGGCACATATTTTTAGAGGGCCGAGCGTTGCCGGTCCCTTAGAGCTATACCGAGAAGTTAGAGGTCTGGGCCACGCAATCGCTGGGCTGGCAAATCGCGCTGATTTCCTTGAGGATCGAAGAGCCTATGAGGCTATCAAGGCTAGGCTAAGTGGCCTCTCCGTGTTCCTTCGATATTCGCTCGATATGTGGGAGCTGTATTTTCCGCTGGTCGAGCAGGAGGGGCGGGGAGGTCCTGAGCAGTATGACGCTACGGTCGGGTCGAGTCGCTGGCGTGCCGAAGCTGTCGACGAGGTCAAGGTGCTGATAAGGGCGTTGGACCGAGGTGCTCGAGTTGTGGAGATGGATATTGGAGAGATTCTGGAGCACGGGGCCGAGATGGCGGAATTTGTTCGTCAAGCGAGGGTGGGGCGCTAACGATAGAGCCCGCTACCCTTGCTGCTGCGGGTTGAGCCAGTCCTTAGTTAGTCCAAGTATGTCTCCAATCGTAGGGCCGTCGCTCCATACAAGCTGCCCATCGATGCCATATGCATGCGCAAACTCGCGCAGGCCCAGCGGTGCCACATTCGCTGCGAACGGGTTGAAGTAGAGCGTTCCCGTTTGTTCGGTGAGCGTGTATGGCGAAAGGCGGTCAAAGATCCAGGCCCCAGACACGCGTGTGAACTCAGGACCATTTGCTCCGACCCACGCGCCGTTTGGTTTCCTTCTTAGTTGGCCGTCATCGTTAGGGGCATTGACTTGGAAGACGATGACCTCGTCCCCAAAGAGTGCCTCAACCTCGTCGTCACGACGCAGTCCGTACCCGTCGTGATTGACCGCGATGACAAAGGGTTGGTCGAGGCGCCCATACTTGGTTCCCTTGAAGCGGATCGCATCACGCACGGGAGTCTTCGGGCTTATCCATCCCGCACCGCCGGAATGGATCCCGAGCAGTCTTTCAGATTTTCCTCGCCGCTCAGGCCTAATCGGGATGGCGCTGACTTCGATCTCAAGTTCCTCATGGCGCCAAGTCATCGTTGGCTGATCGCCAAAGCCATGCTCCTTTACGTCCTTGTCAACGGCATCAGGATCAAGGCCATCCAGCCAGCGAAGAACGCACTGCAAGAACTTTTTCCTACTCGGCTGCGTCTTTGGATGCCCCCTTGTTTTTACACCGACAAGAAAGTTTCGATGAGCGTGAGTGCTCAGTACATCCAATGTTTGCTCAGTGAGCTTGTCGCCGGACATGTCCTCGTTTGTCTCCGAAGGATTGATCGCCTCTAGATAGAATTTGCTCCCATCGGGCGTTGTCACGAGGAAGTCGGGGCGAGCACTGCTCCCGTTGGGCAGCGTTGGATGGGGCTCAAGTTCGTATCCCCGGCGACGGAGAGTCGCATGGAGGATCAGTTCGAACTCCGCGGACTTATAGGCTGCGTCATCGCCCGAGCGAAAACGCGAAACGAGATCTGACTGCTCGCTGGCGGGGTACTCCCCTGCAAGCTGTTCGAGTAGACATCTGACGGCGGCGATCTCAGGTCGCGCACTGCGATTCATGAAGCCAAACTCAGTTTCCCGGCTTAGTTTTGGACCTGCGTCCGTTCGTTCGATGTCCGAGAAGATCATTGCTGCGTTTCCAGTAGTAGACCGCACTCAATGCCTTGTATGGTCCGCCCACCTGGGGAGCGGTCGCCGGCGAGCCGCCGGCAGCAACCAGTGATCAGGTCGTGCCAACCTCAATGTTTCCGGCGTGATTTGCTATTGCGAGAGCTCTCAGCCGACCCACCGCAACCATATGTTTGTTGTCGCGGGCGGAGAAGCGTGCTGCGGCTTTGACTGGCGCATAGGGTCCGTAATAGATCTCCTCCCAAGAGCCATCATGTTTGACGCCGAGAACGAGCAGGAAATCTGCTTCGCCTCGAAATCCAATCTGGCTTGATGCGTAGTTCGTCTTGATTTGGACGGAGAGGCCATCTTGCCTGCGGGCGTCGTAGTCGCCTGAACCGGCTGGTGCTTTGGTTAGGGCGTAGTGGTCAGTTGCAAGGAGTTCGCCGAAATCGCCGAGGAGGTTGCCAAGGCCGGCCCAGGAGTACTCCGGAGCAAGGGCACGCAACGCCCGCTGAGAAGCAAAGATGCTCGCGAGAATGGCTTGAGCGGCCACGATTCGATCGCGGGCAAAATTATCTGAGGTGGCTGGTCCCATGAGGCTGCTCAGGGTGGGGAGGCTGAATCCTAGCCGCACCTTGCAATACATTGCAGGATCGCGCGCACCGCCGCGGGCGGGCTTCCCTGGACATCCCCTGAGTGCCACAAATTTGCCACACGTGGTGTGGCAAGGACTGCACCTTAAAGCAAAACAGCGCACTACACCGCAAGGTGTAAAGCGCTGTTTTGGCTGGATAAATGGTGGAGCGGAGGAGGATCGAACTCCCGACCTTCGCATTGCGAACGCGACGCTCTCCCAGCTGAGCTACCGCCCCACGAAGGGCCAAAGTTTAGCGGGCCATCGGGCAGGGCGCCAGCCCTGGCTGCGAAATCGTCTGTCGGGGGCGCGCAGGGCGGTTGATCGAGGTCAAGCGGCGACGTTCGGGGGCGCGTGAGAGTGAGCGCCTGTCCCCGGAGAGCAATACCGATGCACACGCCCGCCACGCAGGGTCCGCCCGAAGCCGAAGCTGCCGATTCGCCCGATGCCGTCCGTCCCGTGGGCGGGGTCGCAGACGTCGGCCATTCGGCGACGGCAGCCGGGGAACCGTCCAACGATCCGCTCGAGCCTGTCCTGCGCGGACGGATGTCGCGCCGCCGTTACGAGCGGGAGAAGCGGCGCCTGCAGATCGAGCTGCTCAAGTTCCAGGCCTGGGTGAAAGAAACCGGCCAGCGCGTGGTGATCGTGTTCGAGGGCCGCGATGCTGCCGGCAAGGGCGGCACCATCAAACGTTTCATGGAGCACCTGAATCCGCGCGGCGCACGCGTGGTGGCGCTGGAGAAGCCCACCGAAACCGAGCGCGGTCAGTGGTATTTCCAGCGGTATGTCGAGCACCTGCCGGCCGCGGGCGAGATCGTGATGTTCGATCGCTCCTGGTACAACCGTGCCGGCGTGGAGCGGGTGATGGGCTTCTGCAGCACCGATGAATACCTGGAGTTCATGCACCAGTGCCCGAACTTCGAACGCATGCTGGTGCGCAGCGGCGTGCGTCTGTTCAAGTTCTGGTTTTCGGTCAGTCGCGAGGAACAGCGTGCACGGTTCGCGAAGCGCAAGAGGGATCCGCTGAAACAGTGGAAGCTGTCGCCGGTGGACCTGGCTTCGCTGGACAAGTGGGCCGAGTACACGCGGGCGAAGGAGGCGATGTTCATCGCCACCGACACGCCCGACGCGCCGTGGACGGTGATCCGTTCCGACGACAAGAAGCGTGCGCGGGTGAATGCCATGCGCGCCGTTCTTGGGACATTCCATTACACCGCCCAGGATCGCGCCGCGATCGGCACGCCCGATCCGTTGATCGTTGGCCCGGCATCGCGGGTCTATGAGGACGGCGAGCGCCTGTTGCGACCAGCCTGAGCTACGCCGTGGCTCAGTTGGGCTCGGCCAGCAACGGAGCGAGGCCGGGCTCCAGCGCCTTGCGACGCCAGCCGGCGAGGGCGTCCGGCCATTCGCCCTGGTCCATCAGCGCTTCCAGCCAGCGGCGCGAGGCGAGCACGCCGTCGGGCAGGCCCAGCTCGGCGCTGCGCGCGGCGACGACGTCCTGCAGTTTGCGCAGGCGCTGCTTGTCTCGGGTTTCGGCGGCGGTGGCGTCGGGCGCGCTGGCTTCGTCCGGCAGTGGCGTGTTCAACGCGTTCCACACGGCCTCGCCCAGCTTGCGGGGCGCCTTGGGATGCGCGTCGAGCGCACGCTGCAGGCCAGCGCGGTCGATCGGCGGGTTGCGCGCGAGAGTGACGGCCAGCTCGTTGTCGAGGATCCAGCTGCGCGGACGGTCGTTGTCGCGGGCGTAGGCATCGCGCCAGCGCAACAGCCGAAGCAGGCGCAGCTGTGCGTCACGCGCGAGGAACTGCGCGCTGCGCATCGACAGGTGCGGCCAACGTTCGCCCGACTCGGTCTCCGCATTGTGCAGCGTGCGAGCCGCGTCCTCGGCTAGCCATTCGCGCCGGCCCAGCATGTCCAGGCGCTGGTCCAGCTGGTCGTGCAGTTCGAACAGGTGGCGCACGTCGTCGGCGGCGTATTCCAGCTGCGAGGCCGACAGCGGACGACGCATCCAGTCCGAACGCGTCTCGCCCTTGGCCAGCACGATGCCGGTCAGCTGTTCCACCAGCTTCTGGTAGCCCAGGCCGCCGCCCACTCCGGCCAGCGCCGCAGCGAGCTGGGTGTCGAACAGAGGCCGGGGTACCACGCCACACGCATGCATGAACGCCACAAGATCCTCGCTCGGGCTGTGCATGATCTTGAGCGTGGCGGGCTCCGAGAGGATCGACGCCAGCGCGGGCAGCATCCCCGCCACCAGCGGATCGACCAGCAGGATGTCCGGGTCGTCCGTGCCGTTGTCCACGGCGATCTGCACCAGCGCCAGCTGCGGCCAGTACGTGCGTTCGCGGATGAATTCCGTGTCCAGGCCGATGCGCGACGGCGGCGTTGTGAAGCGGGCGCTCAGATCGGCGGGGGCGGAAATCCAGGCGACGGGCATGTGGAGTGGGTCGTAGGGCTGGGCGGCGGGTTGCCGGGGCGGGCGACAATAGCCTACTTTCGACGCTCCCGGTGCCATGGTCCGTGAAGGCGGTCGGGGACAAGGTCGCAGGCCACGAGAGAGGCGAGGAGGACGATTGCGCGCACGGTTGTTGGCTGGCATCGCGGCAATGACGCTGGTGGCGGGCGGATGCTCGCGCGAGCCCGCCGCGCCCGCGAACGATGCCGCTGCGCGGACGCCCATTGTCACCATCAGCGCGGACCAGGCGGTGTCGCCGGTACCGGCGTGGCGCGTGCCGCCTGTCGCGGTCACCGACGCCAACGTCGACGAACTGAAGAAAACGGCGGCGCTTGCACTGCGCGAGGGTCGTCTGTTCGGCGGCCCGGACGATGCGATTCCCGTCTACTACGCGCTGCGTCGCTTCGATCCGGAGGATGCCGGCGCCAACTCCGGGTTTGACCGGGCGCTGGCCAAACTGCTGGTACGGGGCGACGAAGCGCTGGCCGAACTCGACCGCGATCCGCTGTCGTTGCGCCGCGCGCACGAAATCGCCGCTGTCGCGCGCGCCGTGGCGCCGGCACAGCTGGATGTCGTGGATTACCTCGAACGCCTGGACCGCACCGACGAAGCACAGGAAGCCAACCGCCTGGGTGAGGAAGCGCTCAATGCCGGCCGTCTGGGCGTGGACGCAACCGCCGGCGAGGCGCTGACCTATTTCCACGCTGCTCTGGCGCTTCGCCCCGGCGACATGCGCGCGCGGCAGGGCGTGGCGGCGGTCGAGAGCGCGTTGATCCGCCGGGCCGAAGTCGCGGCCGATCGCGACGATTACGTCGGCGCGCAACGCGAGCTGGACATCGCCGCCCGGGTGAGGCCGTCCAGCGCCACCATCGACGACGCGCGCGCACGCGTGGCCATGCAGCGGATCGCGCGGGTGAACGCGCTGCGCGATGCCGGCCTGGCGGCGCTTTCGCGGGAGGGCGGTATCGACGAGGCACGGCGTCAGCTCGGCGTGCTGCTGCGCATCGCGCCGACGGGCGATCCGGCGACCGCGGAGTTGCGCGAGCGCATCGACCTGGCGACGCACTACGGCCTGTTCCGACCCGGGCAGGTCTTCACCGACGCCATGCAGAGCGGCGGTCGCGGCCCGCAGCTGGTGGTGATCCCGCACGGCGCATTCCGCATGGGGTCGGAAGAGAACGAAGGCGCCGAATCCGAGCGTCCGGCGCGCAACATCCGGTTCGAGCGCGGTCTGGCGATGTCACGCACGGAGATCACCGTCGGCGAGTTCCGCCGCTTCATGCAGGCCACCAAACACCGCGCCCGCGCGACGCGACGCGGCTATTCGACCGCCTACGACGAGCGCAGTGGCAACCTGGTGCGACGTGGCGGCGTGGACTGGCAGTCCGATTACGCCGGGCAGCCCGCCCGCGACGACCTGCCGGTAGTGCACGTCAGCGCGAAGGACGCACAGGCGTACACCGAATGGCTCTCCACGCAGACCGGTCAGCGTTATCGGCTGGCCAGCGAGGCGGAATTCGAATATGCCCTGCGTGCCGGCGGACGCGGTCGCTATCCGTGGGGCGACGGCGCTCCGCCTGCGCGCGCAGGCAACTTCACCGGCGCCAGGGACGTCTCGCCCAGCGGTCGGCGGTGGCGCAACGCGTTCGCCGGTTACGGCGATGGCGCGTGGGGACCGGCACCCGTGGGCAGCTTCCTGCCCAATGCCTTCGGCATCCACGACCTGTCCGGCAATGTCAGCGAGTGGGTCGCCGACTGCTGGCACGACACCTTCCGTCGCGCACCGCGCGACGGCGCGGCCTGGCTGAATCCCGGTTGCCGTTCCAAGGTGGTGCGGGGCGGCTCATGGGCCAGTTCGCCGGAGCACACCCGGTCGGCGTGGCGACAGAGCAACGACGCCAACGCCACGAGCGCGCGGGTAGGATTCCGCGTGGTCCGGGAAATCTGATTCACGCCCGTACGCGCGACTTACAGTGAAGGCTCCAGGACCGAGCGGGAGACGCAGATGAGGGTCGATCCTTTGGGCCAGGCGCGACAGCAGGGACGCCCACGACGTGGCTTCGGTGGCATCCGCTGGTGGATCCTGATCCTGTTCGCCGGCTATGCCGCCTGGTCGTGGTTCGGCAGTGCGCGGGTCGATCCCTACACGGGGGAGACCGCGCATTACGGAACCACCGCGGACGAGGAAGTGCAGCTGGGTGCGCAGGCGTTCCAGCAGGTGCTGGGCGATGCCAACGCGCAGGGTGCGCTGTTGCCGCCGGATGCACAGGCCAGCCGTGACATTCGCGAGATCGCCCAGCGGCTCATCCAGCGCGTGCCGCAGGTGACGAGCGCGCTGGCCGCACAGAATGGGCAGCAGGTGCCCACCGAACACCAGAATTTCCAGTGGGACGTGGCGGTGATCCAGTCCGACCAGGCCAATGCGTTCTGCCTGCCCGGCGGCAAGATGGCCGTCTACACCGGCCTGATCCCGGTCGCGAAGACCCGCGACGCGATGGCGGTGGTGATGGGGCACGAGATCGCCCACGCCCTGTTGCGCCACGGCAGCCAGCGCATGGCGCAGCAGAAACTGGTGCAGATGGGGCAGATGGCTGCCGGCGCCGCCGTGGGCGGGATGGATCCGCAGCAGCAGCAGGCGGTCATGGCCGCACTCGGCGCTGGCGCGCAATACGGGCTGGTCCTGCCGTACGGACGCAATCACGAAACGCAGGCCGACAAGGTCGGGCTGATGCTGGCCGCCGCCGCGTGTTACGACCCGAAGGAGGCGATCCCGCTATGGGAGCGGATGTCGGAGCTCGGAGGCGGTGAACGGCCGCCGGAGTTCGCGTCGACCCATCCCGATCCGGCCAACCGCATCCAGGTGTTGCAGTCGCTGATGCCGCAGGCGGAGCAGTTCCGCGCGCAGTACTGTGGCACCGGCGCGCAGGCGACGGCCTCGGTGCGATAACAGGAAATCGAGCGCGCGGTGCGCGCGCTCAGCGCTTGCTGGGTTCGCGCTCGCCCTTGGCCTTGGTCGGCGGGGGCGACGGACTCTGGCCGACGTTGCCGGACAGGTTGCGCTGGAACTCGTTCCACATCTGCAGGTTGCGCTCGGTCAGCTGGTTCATCAGCGCCCACGGCGTCTGGCCGAGGATGCCGCCCATCTGGTTGCGGAACTGCTGCTGCTGGTCCAGGAAGACCTGCATCGAACGCTCCAGGTAGCTGCCCATGAAGCCCTGCAGCGAATCGCCGTAGAAGCGGATGATCTGGCTCAGCAGCTGCGTGGACAGGACCGGTTCGCCGTCCTGTTCGTGCTCGGCGATGATCTGCAGCAGCACCTGGCGGGTGAGGTCGTCGCCGCTGCGCGCGTCACGCACCTCGAACTCCTCGCCATCGACGATGAGCTGGCGCACGTCCTCGATGGTGATGTAGCTCGAAATCTCGGTGTCGTAGAGCCGTCGGTTCGGGTACTTCTTGATGACGCGCGTCGAGGCCATGGAGCTTCGGCTCTAAATCGTGATGCTTCGCAGCATGGCTCAGCGCGGCGGGCCTTGCAACTGCCGTCAGGCGGACCGTCGACGCGCGCGGCCCACACGTGCCTGCGTGAACGGGGAGCCGGCTGGCGGCAAGGACAACGCCGCCTGAAAAACGTCGCAATCCGACGCGAGCCGTCACCGTTCGACGCGGTCACCAACCCATGTGGTGGCCGCCGTTGATGTCCAGGTTCGAGCCGGTGATCCATGCCGCCTCATCCGCGGTCAGGAAGGAAACCGCGTAGGCGATCTCATCCGGCGTGCCGAGCCGGCCGGTTGGAATCTCCGCGACGATCTTCGCGCGCACGTCTTCGGGCACCGCCATCACCATGTCGGTGGCGACGTAACCCGGCGAGACCGTGTTGACCGTGACGCCGAAGCGCGCGTTCTCGCGCGCCAGCGAAATGGTGAAACCGTGCATGCCGGCCTTGGCCGCGGCGTAGTTGGCCTGGCCGTACTGGCCCTTCAGGCCGTTGATCGAACTGATCTGCACGATGCGCCCCCACTTGCGTTCGCGCATGCCTTCGATCACCGGGCGCGTGACGTTGAAGCAGGAGTTGAGGTTGGTGCCGATCACTTCGTTCCACTGCACGGGAGTCATGCGATGGAAAGTGGAGTCGCGGGTGATGCCGGCGTTGTTGATGAGGATCTCCACCGGGCCAAGCTGGCGTTCTATGTCCTCCACCAGCGCCTGCGCCTGATCCGGACAGGACACATCGCCCTTCGCCAGGGCCACGTCGAAGCCCTGTTCGCGCATGCGCGCCTGCCACTCCCGCGCACGGGCTTCGTCGCGATAGTTGGTCGCCACGCGGTGGCCCGTCCGGGCCAGACGCTGGATGATGGAACTGCCGATACCACCCGTACCGCCGGTGACCAGGGCCACGCGAGACTGCATGTCGTCCTCTCCTGATGGGGGGCGCGGAGCGGCGCCTTCGATTCGATTCTAGTAGGGAAAACTAGTCGGCCATCGTACGAACGGTCGATGACATTTCGAACGCGTCTTCCGGCGCGGGAATCCGGTCCGGTTCGAACGCAGGGACGGCCCGTTGGAGGAATCCGGCGAGATCTCCCGTCTCGGCGACCGGCGTCTGGCCCAGCCGCAGCCAGGCGGCACGCAGGGCGGGCAGGGGGTCGGTGGGATCCACGGGCAGGGCTGCGTCGGATTTGGACAGTTTGCGTCCGTCCGGGCCCAGCACCAGCGGCAGGTGCGCGTAGCGCGGCGTCGGCAGGCCGAGTGCACGCTGCAACAGGATCTGCCGCGGGGTGGAGTCGAGCAGGTCCGCCCCCCGGACCACGTCGGTAATGTCCTGCGCGGCGTCGTCCACCACCACCGCGAGCTGGTAGGCCCAGTACCCGTCGGCGCGCCGGAGCACGAAATCGCCCACCTCGCTGGCGACATCCTGTTCGACCCACCCGCGGACCGCGTCGTGGAACCGCACCCGGCTTCCCTCAGGCACGCGCAGGCGCACCGATGGGTCCCGTCGTTCCCGCTGCGCGACGCAGCCGTGATGGATGCCGCCGGCAGCGGCGAGGTCGGCGCGGCTGCAATGGCAGACGAACGCATCGCCCCGCGCCAGCAGACGATCGAGCGCGGCCTGGTACAGCATCGAGCGCCGGCTCTGCCAGACGACCTCCCCATCGGGCGCGAAGCCGAACGCTGCCAGCGTGGCCAGCTGGCGCTTCGCTGCGCCCGCGACTTCGCGGGCGGCATCCACGTCCTCGATCCGCACCAGCCAGGCGCCACCGGCCTGGCGCGCCAGCAGCCAGCTGCCGAACGCCGCCAGCAGCGAACCAAAATGCAGGTCGCCGGTCGGGGACGGAGCAAAACGGCCGCGGTAGCCGATGGACGGAGGGGGAAAGCTCACAGAGGACTCGTCGGGAAAGCGAGCGTGCCGTTTCACTTGAATTCAACGCGAGCGTGCCACATTTTCCTGTCGTGACGCGCATGGTGCGCGGAAGGTTTCCGTCATGTTCAAACGCATCGCCCTGTTCCTGGCCACCAACCTGGCCGTCCTGGCCCTGCTCAGTATCGTCATGGCGGTACTGCAGAATTTCTTCGGCATCCAGCTGCGCGGGCAGGGTGGCCTGCTGGTCATGGCCACCGTGTTCGGCTTCGGTGGCTCGCTGATTTCGCTGATGACCTCCAAGTGGATCGCCAAGCGCTCCACCGGCGCGTACGTCATCGAGCAGCCGCGCAACGAATCCGAACAGTGGCTGGTCAACACCGTGCGTCGCCAGGCCGAAGCGGCCGGCATCAAGATGCCAGAAGTGGCCATCTACGACGGGCCGGAGATCAATGCCTTCGCCACCGGTCCCAGCCGCAACAACTCGCTGGTGGCCGTGTCCACCGGCCTGCTGCGCGCGATGAACCGCGACGAAGCCGAGGCCGTGCTGGGCCATGAGGTCAGCCACGTCGCCAACGGCGACATGGTCACCATGGCGCTGATCCAGGGCGTGCTCAACACGTTCGTGATCGTGCTGTCGCGCGTGGTCGGCCGCGTCATCGACAGCTTCATCAGCGGCAACCGCGAAGGCGGCCCGGGCATCGGTTACTTCGTCATCGTCTTCGTGCTCGACATGATCTTCGGCCTGTTCGCCAGCATGATCGCGATGTGGTTCTCGCGTCACCGGGAGTTCCGCGCCGACGCCGGCGGCGCGCGCCTGGCCGGCCGCGACAAGATGATCGCCGCGCTGCAGCGACTGTCGCAGACCTACGGCGAGAGCACGCTGCCCAAGACGGTGCAGGCCTTCGGCATCAGCGGCGCGGTGGGCCACGGCCTGCGTCGCCTGCTGATGAGCCACCCGCCGCTGGAAGAGCGCATCCAGACCCTGCGCAACGCGCCGCTGGAGCAGGTGCGCGGCACGGTCGTCAGCTGACGGCTTGCGCAATGCAACGAAAAAGCCCGCCTTCCGGCGGGCTTTTTCGTTTCCGCGAATACGGAATCCCCGTATCCGTCAGAACTCGTAATCCATGTTCGGCCCCGGCGGCGCCAGGAAGTTGCCCTGCGCGTAGTCGATGCCCGCGCCGAACAGGATGCTCATGCTGCCCGCGTCCTGCACGAACTCGGCGATGGTCGTCTTGCCCAGCTCGCGCGCCTTGTCGGCGATGTCGCGCACGCGCTGCTGGTGCTCGGCGTTGCCGGCCAGTTCCTGCATGAAGCTGCGGTCGATCTTGAGCAGATCGGCATTGAAGTGGGTGAGCAGCTGGAAGGAGTTCAAGCCCACGCCGAACTGCTCCAGGCCCACGCGCACGCCGTACGGCGCGACCTGTGCCTGGAATTCCTGCGCGGCGCGCAGGTGCGTGAACACCTTCGACTCGGGCAGCTGCAGGACCAGCATGCGGCCGTCCGCACCGTGTTTGGCCAGCTTTTCCTGGATGTACTGCTGCAGCGTGTTGTCCTGCAGCGAGGCCTGCGTGATCTTCACCAGCACCGTGGTCTGGCGTCCGGCGCGCATGCGGTCGCCGATCACCGAGATGGCCTTGCCAACCACCCACCGGTCGATTTCCCACAACAGGCCGTGCTCTTCGGCGATCTGCAGGAAGGCCAGCGGCGGCACCAGTTCGCCGTGCTCGCCCTGCAGTCGCAGGTAGGCCTCGTACATCTCGACCGGCTCGCCGTGCAGGCCGATGAGGGGCTGGTATTCCATGATGAAGCGGTCGGCGTCCAGCGCATCGCGGATGCGGGTGACCCAGGCTTCGATGCGTTCTTCCTCGGCGCGGTCGGCTGCGCCGGGATCGAACAGTTCGGTGCGGTTGCCGCCCACGCCGCTGGCCGATTGCAGGCACTGGCTGGCCTTGCCGAGCACGGCGGTGACGCTGGCGATCTTCTCGCCGATCAGCACGCCGCCGATGCTGACGGTGGTGCTGAGCGAGCGGTCGCCCGCTTCCAGCACGTTCTCGGAGAACGCGCTGCGCAGGGCTTCGGCCAGGCCGGTGGTCTGGCGGTGGTCGCTGTTGGGCGTGAGCACCGCGAACTGGTGCTCGCCGAAACGCGCCACGACATCGTTGGGGCCCACCGCCTTGCGCAGGCGGCCTGCCATCGCGGCGACCAGCGAGTCGGCCGCGTCCAGGCCGATGTCCTGCAGGAGGCGGTTGAAGTGGTCCGGCTCGAGCAGCAGCAGGCCATGGTGGGTGCCGTTCTGTGCAGAGGTCGCCACCGCGTCTTCCAGCGAGCGCAGGAAGGTGGCGCGGTTGAGCAGGCCGGTGGCCTGGTCGCGCTGGCGCAGTTCCTCGACCTCGCGTGCGAGCTCGGGATCGACCTCCTGCCGGCGCAGGATCACCTGCAGGCAGTTCTCGCCCTCGTAGGTGGCGGCGGTGAATTCCATCACCGCCGGGAACTGGTTGCCGTCCAGCGTGCGCGCCTCGGTCTCGTGGCGCGGCGGGGCATCGCCCTTGGAAATCTGCTTGAGCAGCTGCTTGAATCCCTCGACCTTCGCCGGGGCGATCAGGTCCAGCAGGGACATGCCCTCGATCTCGTCGAAGGACTCGAAGCCGAACACTTCCAGGTACGCCGCGTTGGCGCGGATGTGCATGCCTTCGTGGATGTAGGCGATGGGTTCGCGCGAGGAATCGATCAGCGCGTCGCAGCGTCGCTCGGTTTCGCGGATCTGGGCTTCCAGGCGGCGCTGCGTGCGGCGCGCCTCCAGGTCGGCCCACTCGGCGCGAACGCGCGCCTGCACGTGCTCGGAATGGTTGCGCAGGATCACCCCGCGGGCGCCCAGCGTGACGGTCTCCATCAGGCGGGTCTCGTCCACGCTGTCCAGCAGGACCAGTACCGGCAGGTCCTTGCCGCTGGCGTCGACCACCTGCATGACCTTGGTGATCGGCACGTTGCGCGCTTCGCGCGCGGCGAGCACGAGGTCCTGCGGCTGGCTGGCGATCAGCGAAGCCAGCTCGCCTTCGTTTTCCGGACGCGACGGGCGTACCGCGATACCGGTATTTCGCAGGCCGCTGACGATGGCCTCCGCTGCCTCGACGCTGTCGTCGACGATCAGCAGGCGCAGCGCCGTGTCTTTGCCGAATTGCATTGCGTCACCTCCCCCAAGCGCCTTTTTATGACATGAACAGCCTGTTCAGTCCATGCGCCATGAACTGAAACGGGGGGATATGACGGATTAACGACCGACATGGCGCGAACTTGAGACCATCGTCGCGCAACGCCCGCACGACGCTACGCGTAGGTCAGCGGGCGCTTGCCCGGGTCGCCGGCAACCTCGCGCACCAGCTTCGGCACCAGATATCCCGACAACCGTGCGGCCAGTTCGCGGTGCAGCTGCAGCGCGACGTCGTCCGGCACCTCGAAATGGGCCGAGCCCTGCACGCGATCGAGCTGGTGCAGGTAGTAGGGCAATACGCCGGCCGCATGACCGCGCTCGCTCAGTGCGGCCAGGGCGTCGACCGAATCGTTGACGCCGCGCAGCAGCACGGCCTGGTTGAGCAGCAGAGCGCCCGCGCCGCGCAGGCGGGCCAGAGCGGCATCGACCGCCGGGTCGAATTCGTTGGCGTGGTTGGCGTGCAGGACCACGGTGACCGGCCACGGCAGGGCCGACAGCCAGGCAAGCAGCGCTTCGTCGACCCGTTCCGGCAGGACCACTGGCAGTCGCGTATGGATGCGCAGCCGCTTCAGGTGCGGGACCTGCGCGAGGGCGTCGGTCAGCTCGGCCAGCTTGGGCGTGGCCAGCGACCAGGGGTCGCCGCCGGACAGAATGACCTCATCGATCCCCGCGTCGGCGGCGATGGCGTCCACCGCGTCGCGCCAGCCCGCGGCGGCCGCGGTCTCTTCGGCGTAGGGGAAGTGGCGGCGGAAGCAGTAGCGACAGTGGATGGCGCAGCTGCCGGTGGCGATCAGCAACGCACGCCCACGGTATTTGCGGATGACGCCGTGCCCGGCCTTGGCCGCGCCGTCGCCGACGGCATCCAGGCTGAAGCCCGGCATGGGCTGCATTTCCGCGTCCAGCGGCAGGACCTGGCGCAGCAGCGGATCGTGCGGATCGCCATGGCGCATCCGCGCGATGAACCCTTGCGGCACGCGCAGCGGGAACTGCACTGCCGCGTCGTCGGACAGCCCCAGGCCGCCGGCGACCGCGTCCAGGCCCAGCTGTGCCAGCAGTTCGCGCGGGTCGCGCACGGCGTCCCGCCAGAGCTGTTGCCAGCGCGGCGTGGGCGGAGTGGCGGGCACGGGGGCGTGCTGGGGGGCGGGGGCAGCGGGTATCATGTCGGACCGGTTTTCCTTGCGCCGCGGCCTGCGGGCCGGGCACAACAGCCCGACATTCTAGCCTTCGCTGCCCCTGTGCGGCCGGCACCCCGATACCTATTCACTTAGCAAGCAGGAGTTCCATCATGGCCAGCCTGGGCATGAACGACGTCAAGAACGGCCAGAAGATCCTGGTCAACAACGACCCGTGCATCATCACCGAGACCGAGTACGTCAAGCCGGGCAAGGGTCAGGCGTTCACCCGCGTGAAGTACCGCAGCATCAAGTCCGGCCGCGTGGTCGAAATGACCATGAAGGCCACCGACAGCGTCGAGCAGGCCGACGTCGTCGACACCGACATGCAGTACCTGTACGCCGACGGCGAGTACTGGCACTTCATGAACCAGGAATCCTTCGAGCAGGTGCAGGCCGACAAGGCCGGCATGGCCGGCGCCGAGAAGTGGCTCAAGGGCGAGGAAGAGTGCGTGGTGACGCTGTGGAACGGCACGCCGATCGCCGTGCAGCCGCCGAACTTCGTCGAGCTGAAGATCGTCGAGACCGATCCTGGCCTGCGTGGCGACACCTCTGGCGGTGGTGGCAAGCCGGCGACGCTGGAAACCGGCGCCGTCGTGCGCGTGCCGCTGTTCGTCAACCAGGAAGAAGTGATCAAGGTCGACACCCGCTCCGGTGAGTACGTCAGCCGAGTGAAGTGATGCATGGGCCGCCCGCGCAGTGCGCGGGCCCCGGCAAAACCTCATCCCCGTGACACGGGGATCCAGCGACTTCATCGTTGCTGTTGTCTTCGTCCCGCATCGGGCGAAGACACTTGGGTTCCCGCCCCCGGCGGGAACGCGTCAACAAGGAACCGCATGACCCCCGAGACCCGCCCCGAGCCCTGCGACCTGTTGATCGAAGCCGGCTGGGTGGTGCCGGTGGAACCGCACGGCGTGGTCCTGGAGGATCACGCCGTGGCCGTGCGCGACGGTGCGATCGTCGCGCTGCTGCCCACGCGTGAGGCGCGCACGCGCTTCGCCGCTGCCGAAACGGTTTCGCGCCCGGAAGCGGCGTTGATCCCCGGGCTGGTGAACGCCCACACGCACAATCCGATGACGCTGTTGCGCGGCATCGCCGACGACCTGCCGTTGATGGAGTGGCTTCAGGGGCACATCTGGCCGGTCGAAGGCGCGGTGATCGGACCCGAGTTCGTCGCCGATGGCATCGCGCTGGCGATCGCCGAGATGCTGCGCGGTGGCACCACCTGCGCCAACGAGAACTACTTCTTTCCCGACGTGCAGGCCGCGGTCTACAAGCGCCATGGGTTCCGCGCGCGCGTCGGCCTGCCGGTGATCGACTTCCCGACCGCGTGGGCGAAGTCCTCCGACGAATACTTCGACCGCGCCGGCGAGGTCCACGACCAGTGGCGCGACGATGCGCTGGTGGCGACGACGTTCGCCCCGCACGCGCCGTACACCGTGTCGGATGCCAACTTCGAACGCATCCGCATGCTGTCGGACCAGCTCGATGTGCCGGTCCACCTGCACACGCACGAAACCGCACAGGAAGTGGTCGAGTCGCACGACAAGCACGGCCAGCGGCCGATCGCGCGACTGGACCGCCTGGGGCTGGTCAACGACCGTCTCATCGCGGTGCACATGACGCAGCTGACCGACGCCGAGATCGCCCTGTGCGCCGAGCGTGGCGTCAGCGTGGTGCATTGCCCGGAATCCAACCTGAAGCTCGCCTCGGGTTTCTGCCCGGTCGGCAAGCTGCTCAAGGCCGGCGTGAACCTGGCCATCGGTACCGACGGCTGCGCCAGCAACAACGATCTGGACATGTTCGGTGAGACGCGGACGGCCGCGCTTCTGGCCAAGGCCGTGGCGCAGGACGCCTCCGCGCTGGATGCCGCCAGCGCGCTGCACGCGGCCACGCTGGGTGGCGCACGTGCGCTGGGTTTCGACGCGTCCATCGGCTCGATCGAACCGGGCAAGCAGGCCGACCTGGTGTGCGTGGACCTGGGCCAGCTGGAAACGCAGCCGCTGCACCACGTGATTTCGCAGTTGATCTACGCCACCGGCCGCAACCAGGTCAGCGACGTGTGGATCGCCGGCCGCGTACGCCTTCGCGACCGCATCCTGGTGGACATGGATCCGGCCGAACTGGTCGCCAACGCCAAGCAATGGCGGGCGCGCATCGCCGCGATCCGTTTGACCTGATCTTTCATGTTCGTCATCCCGCGCGCCACGGGAATGACTGCCGCGAGGACTCCATGACGACGCAGACGCACGACACCAACTACAGCCAGGCCGAACTCGACAAGTTCGGCGCGCTCGCGCAGCGCTGGTGGGATCCCGATGGCCCGCAGAAGCCGCTGCACGCACTCAATCCGGCGCGATTGGGTTACGTGGCGCAGCGCACCACCTTGCGCGGCGCGCAGGTGCTCGACGTGGGTTGCGGCGCCGGCCTGTTGAGCGAGGCGCTGGCGCGCGAAGGTGCGCAGGTCACCGCGCTCGATCTCGCGCCGGAACTGGTGAAGGTGGCGCGCCTGCACGGGCTGGAGAGCGGCGTGAAGGTCGATTACCGGCTGCAGTCGGTCGAATCGCTGGCGGCGGAAATGCCTGGCGCGTTCGACGCGGTCACCTGCATGGAAATGCTGGAGCACGTACCCGATCCGGCATCGATCATCCGCGCCTGCGCGACGCTGCTGCGTCCGGGCGGGCGGTTGTTCCTGTCCACGCTCAACCGCACGCCTGCCGCGTTCGCGCTGGCGATCGTCGGCGCCGAATACATCGCGCGCCTGCTGCCCAAGGGCACGCACCAGTACCGCGACTTCATCAAGCCGCATGAACTTGGCGCGTGGTTGCGCGACGCCGGGCTGCAGTTGGAGGACGTGAGCGGCCTGATGTACGAGCCCTGGAACAACAGCGCACGCGTGATCGGGCGCACCGACGTCAACTACCTGGCCTGCGCGGTCAAGCCCGCGTCGGACGCGGCGTGACGGCTGTGGTGGAGCCGGTGGTGTTTCCAAAGGCGGTGCTGTTCGACCTGGACGGCACCTTGCTGGACAGCGCGCCGGACATGGTGGCGGCCATCGATGCCATGCGCGCCGCGCGCGGTCAGCCGCCGATGGCCTTGGCCGACCTGCGTCCGCATGTGTCCAAGGGCGCGCGCGCGATGGTGGCCGCGGCGTTTCCGCAGGTTGACGCGGACGAACGTGAGCGCTGGATTCCGGAATTCCTCGATCACTACCAGCGCGAACTCGGTCGCCATGGCGGCGTGTTCGATGGCATCGAGGCGATGCTCGCCGCGCTGGAGGATGCCGGTTGCGCATGGGGCATCGTCACCAACAAGCCCGAATACCTCGCGCGCCAGCTGGTTCCCCTGCTGGGATGGGAACAGCGCTGCGCGGTGCTGATCGGCGGCGACACACTCAAGGCGCGCAAGCCCGACCCGTTGCCGCTGCTGGTCGCGGCGCAACGCATCGGCGTCGCACCGGCGGACTGCATCTATGTCGGCGACGACGAGCGCGACATCATCGCCGCGCGCGCGGCCGGCATGCCCTCGGTCGTGGCGTTGTGGGGCTATCGCCTCGACGAGGACGACCCGATTGCCTGGCATGGCGACGTGATGATCGAAGACCCCGACGCGTTGCGACTGCCGTCGGCCTGGCCGCGCACGCGATGAGCATGCACGCCCCCGCACGCGACGACGCCCTCGACAGCTTCCTCGACAAATGGCGCGGACGCTGGCCGGAGTGGAACGTCGCGCAGGTGTTCGTACCTGCGTCGCAGCGTGAAACGGCACTGGCCTGGGCGTCGCTGCAGCAGGAACTGACCGACGCCGCCTGGGGTGGCAGCGACGCGCGTCCCGGCGAAGCCAAGCTGGCGTGGTGGATGGAAGAACTGCAGGGATGGACGCGTGGTATTCGCCGGCATCCCCTGGGAGCGTCGCTGCAACGGCTGCCGGCGCCCTGGGGTCGTCTGGCCGCGGCCATCCCGCCGCTGCAGGCCGGTCGCGAACGTCCGCGCGATGCCGACGACGCCCTGGCCGCCGTGGCGCCGTTCGCGGAGGCTGTCGTTGCGGTCGAAGCGGCGCTGTTCGATGGGCCGGAAACGGGCCTGGCCGTTGTGCAGGCCACGGTATTGCACGGGCACCTGCTGATCGCCGGTGAGGCCGCCGTGCCCCTGAGTCTGCTCGCGAAGGCGGGCGAGGGCGCTCCGGCCCGTGCATGGGGCGCGGAGCTCCTGCGGAGGTGGCCGGCCGGTTCGGGCGCGTCGCGGCCCCGTCGACTGTGGTCGGCCCTGGCCCGTCAGCGTCTGCGCCGCGGCGACCCCGCGCTGCCGCTGCCGCCGTTGGCCGCATTGATGGCGGCCTGGCGCGGCGTGCGCGGCTGAGGGGCGCCTATCTATCGGGTCGATAGCCGGCGTCAGGGGCTGCAACTGACTGTTGCAGGCTGTCCCGCGGGCGTCCCGGATCGGGCCGCTACAATGGCCCGGCTTGCGCTCCCCCGCGCCGTCCCCATTCCTGAGCCGTGAACACGAACTCGCCCGCTCCGCGCCGTCTCCCCGATGTCGCCTTCGACGCCGCCGCCGCGGCGCGACCGCTCGACTGGGTTGGCATGTCCAACATCGCGCTGCCGCTGCGCGTGGCCTCCGCCGACGGCGAGGTCATCACGGTCGCCGCCTCCGTCGATGTATCCGTCGACCTCAAGGACGCCAACGCGCGCGGCATCCACATGTCGCGCATGTACCTGCAACTGCAGAACGCCTTCGCCAGCGAGACCGTGACGCCCGCGGGCCTGCGCCGCGTGCTGCAGACGTTGATCGAACAACAGGGCGGCATTTCCAGTGCCGCGCGCCTGGTGCTGCGATACGAACAACTGCTGCTGCGATCCGCGCTGGCCAGCGCCAATGCCGGCTGGAAGCGCTATCCGGTCGAGATCGACGCCAGCCTGCGCGACGGCCACCTGCACCTGGCCCTGGGGTTCTCGGTCGAGTACTCCAGCACCTGTCCTGCGTCCGCCGCGCTGTCGCGCCAGCTCAATGCCGAGCGCTTCGCCGAAGACTTCGCTGCCGCGCGGCCGCTGTCCACGGCGGTGGTGGGCGAGTGGCTGGCCTCCGAGCGTGGTCTTGCTGCCACTCCGCACGCCCAGCGCAGCCGCGCCGAGGTGCGTGTCGAGCTGCGGCCCTCGTTCGACGAACTGCCGCTGGTCTCGCTCATCGATGCCCTGGAGCAGGTCCTGGCCACTCCGGTCCAGACCGCCGTCAAGCGTGAGGACGAGCAGGCCTTCGCCCGCCTCAACGCCGAGAACCTGATGTTCTGCGAGGACGCGGCCCGCCGCGTCGCTTCGGCCCTGGCGGCCGATGTCCGGGTCGAGCGTTTCGACGCCCGGGTGTCCCATTTCGAAAGCCTGCACGCGCATGACGCCGTGGCCCGGGTGACCGGGCAGGGCGCCGCCCGGGACTAATACGCCGCCCACCCCCGTCCAGCGGCCCTTCATCGGGTCGCTTTCGCGACGGGCGTCTCATTTGGGTATGCTGTCCGACCTTGCAGGGGGCCGGACGGGTTATGGGGAAACCCTTACGTCGTTGGTGGCAGGCTGCTTTGGCAGTGATCGGCTTGCTCGTGGCGACCTTGGCGTCGGCGCAGACCTTCGATGTCGCCCGCCTCGACGGCGATCCAGTCCCCGCTCAAGTCCTGGCCGGCAGCGTCGAAAGCGACTTCGCCTCGGTCGAAGGGCAGTCCATCCACGAGACCGGCAGCCGCCCCCGCTGGTGGCGCCTCACCGCACGTGCACCGATATCGCCGGCCGAAGCGCCGCACCTGGTGCTGCGTTTCCCCTACCTCAACCATGTCGAAGTCTGGCGTCCCGGCGACACCATGCCGGTGCGACGCGGCCTGGTAGGGCATGACGCGGACTTCAGCTTCTCCACGCGCGCGCTGGTGGTGCCCTTGCCGCAGGGCCTGGCCACGGGCGAAGCCATTTACATTCGCGTACACACGCTCACGCCGGCGCCGATGTTCGTCGATGTCGAGCCGCTCGCGCAGGTGCATCGCCAGGACCTGCGCCACGTCGCGATGCGCACCTTCGTATTGGGCACGCTGTCGGTGCTCGCGCTGCTGGCCGTGGGCTTCTGGATCGGCATCGGCGAGCGCAGCTACGCCTACCTGTTCCTGACGCTGGCGGCGCAGGCGCTGTACCTGGCCAGCGTGGGCGGCGAGGTGCGTGGCGTGCCGTGGCTCGCCGACCTGATCGGTGCCGATCCGCGCGTGGGACGCATGTTCGGGCTGCTGGGCGTGCTGGCCAGCAACAGTTTCGTCGCGCTGTATCTCAACCTCAACGACCACCACACGCGCCTGATGCGCGCACTGCACGTGTGCAACGCCGCGCTGCTGCTGCTGTTGCTGGCCAACGTCGGCAGTGCCGCCAACGTGCTGGGCGTGCTGGCCAGTGCGGTGTTCCTCGCCTGCGCCGTGGTGACCTTCACCGCCAGCGCGGCCGGCGCACTGAAACGCCAGCGCGAGGCGTACTTCATGGTGCTGTCGTGGACGCCCATGCTGGTGCTGGCGCTACTGCGCATGGGCGAACTGCTGGGCGGCTGGCGCAACCCGGAATGGATGGAATATGCATTCCCGATCGGCCTGGCGATGGGCGGACTGGTGCTCACCATCGGCCTCACCGACCACATGCACCAGATGCGCCGCGACCGCGACCATGCCAGCCGTCTGGCGACCTACGACGTGCTTACCGGCGCGTTGACGCGCTCGGCGATCACCGAGCGCCTGGACGCACTGGTGGAGTCCGCGCAGCGCGGGCGCCGGCCGTTGTCGGTGGTGTTCTTCGACATCGATCATTTCAAGAAGATCAACGACGAGTACGGTCACCGCGTCGGCGACCAGACGCTGCGCATCGTCTCGCTGCGCACGCGCAACCGGCTGCGTACCTACGATCTCTTTGGCCGTTACGGCGGCGACGAAGTCCTCGTTGTTCTGCCCGACACGCAACTGCGAGAAGCATTGTGCGTGGCCGAGAACCTGCGCGCCGCGGTGAACTGCCGGCCGCTGTCGATCGACAACCGCCTGTTCACCGCCACCTTGAGCCTGGGCGTGGCCGAACTGCATCACGGTGAGAGTGTCGAGCGACTGCTCGAGCGCGCCGATGCCGCGCTGTACGCGAGCAAGGAAACCGGACGCGACCGCGTCACCGGTTACACCGCCTCGCGCCTGCGGACCACGGCGGCCACTCCGGCGGCCAACACGGCCAACACGCACAGCACCAGCACGATCTACTGAACGACAGCGCCAGCGGTTACTGCGTTCGTTCCAGCACCAGCAGTGGATCGATGCGCACGTCGAACCAGTTCATGCCCCAATGCAGATGCGGCCCGGTCGCACGTCCCGTCGCGCCGACCGCGCCGATCACCTGGCCCTGCTCGATGCGGTCGCCCACCTTCACGTCGATCCGCGACAGGTGCAGGAAGTTCGAGCTCACGCCGTGGCCGTGGTCGATCAGCAAGGTGCCGCCCGTGAGGTACAGGTCGGGCGCGGCGAAAGTCACGACGCCGCCCGCCGGCGCGAGGACCGGAGTGCCGGTCGGCGCGGCGATGTCCATTCCCGAGTGCGGCGCCTTCGGAATGCCGTTGTAGACACGCTGGTTGCCGAAGCGGCCGCTGATACGGCCGCGCACCGGCCAGGCGAAGGGCTGGGCGAAGTCCGTTCGGTCGTCGTCGCGCACACGCGCGGCGGTCACCTGCGCCTGCTCGCGTTCGATGCGTGCCGCGATGTCCGGGGGAGGCTCGACGGTTTTCGGCGGCACGCCCTGGACGTTCTCGACAGGCCAGTCGCGCGGCGTCACCGCGATGCGAATGGTGCGGGAGTGGCCGTCGGCCGTGGCCACGTCCACCGCGACCGGCTGCGCCTGGTCGCGGCCGACGCCGAACACCACCGTGCCATAGGGTGTCGCGTGCAACACGCGCGAACCGTAGCGGACCGTGCTGCCGGCCGGCACCTTGCCGAACACCAGTGCACCCTGCTGCACCGACGAGGGAAACACCACGCGGGTGTCGGCGGCGGGAGCATTCGTTCCGGGTGGCGTTGAAGCGGCCGGCGTGGCCGCGCATGCCGACAGCGCCGCCGCCAACAGCGACGGCACAAGTGTCCTTGCGCGCATCAGCGGTCGAACGCCAGTCGCTGTCCCTGCGGCTTGCCGACCAGCTGGCGGCCGTCCCACACGAGTTCGCCATTGACCCAGGTCGAGGCGATGCGCGAACGGAACGTCGTGCCTTCGAACGGAGACCAGCCGCACTTGGACAGCACATCCTCGCGCTGCACGGTGAAGGGCGTATCGTCGATCAGCACCAGGTCGGCGGCGTAGCCTTCGCGCAGGAAGCCGCGGCCCTTCACGTCGAACAGCTGCGCCGGCGCGTGCGCGAACTTCTGCACGACCTGCGCGGTGGTCAGGCGGCCTTCGTGGACGAGCTCCAGCGCGGCGACCAGCGCGTACTGCACCAGCGGCAGGCCACTGGGCGCGCCGGTGTAGGGGCGCGCCTTCTCTTCGAGCGTGTGCGGCGCGTGGTCGGTGGCGAGCACGTCGATCACATCGTTGGCCAGCGCCTGGATCAATGCCTCGCGGTCGCCGGCGTCCTTGATGGCCGGGTTGCACTTGATCAGGTTGCCCAGGCGTTCGTAGTCGGCCCGGTCGAAACGCAGGAAATGGATGCAGGTCTCGGCGGTGATGCGCTTGCGGCTGCCGTCGGCGCGCACCAGCGGGCCGCGCTCGAACAGCGCCAGCTCGTCGGCGGTGCTGATGTGCAGCACGTGCAGGCGCGAGTTGTGCTTGCGCGCCAGCGACAGCGCGAGCTGCGTGGATTTCATGCAGGCTTCGCGCGAGCGGATGTCCGGATGGCACGCGGGCGGGATGTCGTCGCCGTACTGGGCCTTGTAGCGGGCCAGTTGCGCGTCGATCATCGGCGTGTCTTCGCAATGCGTGATGATCGGCGTCGGCGCATCGCGGAAAATGCCGTCGAGGATCTCCGGGTTGTCGACCAGCATGTTGCCGGTGGACGCGCCCATGAAGACCTTGATGCCCGGCGCGCTGTGTGGGTCCAGCGCCTGGATCGCCGCGAGGTTGTCGTTGCTGGCGCCCATGTAGAAGCCGAAGTTGCCCCACGCGCGACCCGCGGCGCGGCGGTACTTGTCTTCCAGCGCCGCCGCGTCCAGCGTGGGCGGGTTGGTGTTGGGCATGTCCATGAACGTGGTCAGGCCGCCGGCGACGGCCGCCGCCGATTCGGTCGCCAGGTCGGCCTTGTATTCCATGCCGGGTTCGCGGAAGTGCACCTGGTCATCGATCATGCCCGGCAGCAGCCGGCGCCCTTCGGCATCGATCACGGTCTCGTTCGCTCGCGCGGACAACCCGCTGCCGATCGCCTCGATGCGGCCATCGGTGAAACGCAGGTCGCCGTCGAATTCGCGGCCTTCGTTGACCAGGCGGGCGTTGACGATCAGTGTCGTGGGCATGAGTGTTTTCCGGAAGGCGCATCGGGTACGGGATCGAGCCCGCCGGGATGCAGGGGATGACAGCGCAGGATGCGGCGGAACGCGAGCCAGCCGCCCTTGAACGCGCCGAAGCGGGCGATGGCCTGCATGGCGTATTCCGAGCATGTCGGATGGAATCGGCAACGCGGGCCAAGCAGCGGGCTGAGCCAGCGCTTGTAGCCGCGAAGCGCGACAATGAGCAGTCGGTCGATCACGGTTCCTTAATGCGGACAGGCACTTGAATATGCGGTTGCCGCAGGTGCCGGGGCAGGGTATAACAGCGCGCTTTCCCGTCACAAGGCTTCAGGTCCGGGCGATCGAAACGGGTCGTCCGGAGATCGTGGAACCGGTGTCAGACGACCGGTTCGCGCAGGGGTTCCGGCACTCGCATGCCGTAACGCAAAGTGGGGCATGCTGTGCTCCGCACCGCCTTCGGACTTTCCGGTCCGGAGGACCTCAGGGAACAGAAGGACACGTCGCTCGTGGCAGTGAAAAAAACCGCGAAGAAGGCCGCCAAGGCCATCAAGAAGACCGTCAAACCGGCCGCAAAGAAGGCCGCGTCCAGCAAACCCGCAGCGAAGAAGGCACCGGCCAAGAAGCCGGCCGCGAAGAAGGCGCCGGCCAAGAAGCCTGTCGCCAAGAAAGCCGCGCCGGCCAAGCCTGCCGCCAAGAAGGCCGTAGCCAAGAAGGCGCCTGTGAAGGCGCCGGCGAAGCCGGCCGCTGCCAGCAAGAAGGTGCCCGCCAAGAAGGCGGCGCCGGTCAAGAAGCCCGTTGCCAAGCAGGCGCCGGCACCCGCGAAGAAGGCCGCGCCGGTGAAAGCCGCGCCGGTCCGCTCCGCACCCCCCAAGGAAAGCAAGCCTGCGGCCGTTAAGCCGGAGAGCAAGCCCGTCGTCAAGAAACCCGCTCCGAGCGCACCGACCCCGTCCAAGGCGGTACCGGTCGCGAGCAAGCCAGAAGTTGCCAAGAATCCAGTGACACAGTCCGTATCCAACAAGGCGCCTGCATCCAAGGCGGCGGCCGCCAGCACCCCCGCGACCAAGACCGCTCCACGCCCGACCGGCAAGGTGGCCGTGGCCGTCGTTGCCAAGCCGCAGGCACCCGCGCCGAAAGGCAAGGTCAAAGTCGTGCCGTACACCACCGATGAAGCCACCGGGCGCCCCATCGTGCCGAAGGGCTACAAGCCCGCGGTCGATGAGGAGTACATGAACCCGCTCCAGCTCGAGTACTTCCGCCAGCGCCTGCTGCAATGGCGCACGGACCTCGTCGAGGAGTCCAAGCAGACCATCGAGAACCTCAAGGACGAAGTGCGCGATGTCGGCGACGAGGCCGAGCGTGCCACGCGCGAGACCGAGAACTCGCTGGAGCTGCGTACCCGTGACCGCTACCGCAAGCTGATCAGCAAGATCGACAGCACGCTCAAGCGCGTGGACTCGGGCGACTACGGTTACTGCGTCGACACCGGCGAGGAAATCGGCCTGGAGCGCCTGGAGGCGCGCCTTACCGCCGAGCGCACGATCGACGCACAGGAACGCTGGGAGCACCTGCAAAAGCAGATGGGCGACTGAACCGTCGCCGTCCGCCACCTCGGACGTCGTCCCCAGCGGGACGCGAAAGCCCGGCTCAAGCCGGGCTTTTTCGTGAACGGACAGGTTCGGTCCACGTGCGCGGAGCCCGCAGCGCGCATGCTGTCGACCTCGCGAACTGGAGCGCCGCCATGCCTGGATCCCTGGACTTCATGCGGGAGGCACTCGCCCTCGCGCATGCCAACGTCGCCGCGGGCGGCCGGCCGTTCGGTGCCGTTCTGGTGCTGGACGGCGAGATCATTGCCCGCGCGGCCAACCGCATCCACGACACCCACGATCCGACCGCGCACGCGGAACTGCTGGCCATCCGCCAGGCCGCGCAGCGCCTGGACTCGCCGCGCCTGGACGGGTGCGAGATCTACGCCAGCGGGCATCCGTGTCCGATGTGCCTGGCCGCCATGCATCTGTGCGGCGTGTCCGCGGTGTACTTCGCATACACCAACGAGGACGGCGAGCCGTATGGGCTGTCGACCCGCGCGGTCTACGAGGAGATGGCGAAGCCGCCGTCGCGTCAGTCGCTGACGGTGTTGCCGCTGCGGCCGCAGGGCGAGGACGGCCTGTACGCGCAATGGGCCGATCGCCGGCGCTGAGTTCGCGCGCTCCTAGGCGCGCTGTTTGTCCGGATCGGCTTCGTGCAGTTCGCGCAGGTCGAGCCGGCGCAGCTTCGGCGCCAGCTTCGCGGTCACGGCGACCACGGCCAGCGTCATGCTGCCGCCGAAGATCATCGACGGGATCAGGCCGAGCAGTCGCGCGGCCAGGCCCGATTCGAACGCGCCCAGCTCGTTGGACGAACCGATGAAGATGCCGTTGATGGACGACACGCGTCCGCGCATGTGATCGGGCGTGGCCAACTGCAGGATGGTGGAGCGCAGCACGACCGACACGCCGTCGCACATGCCCGACAGCATCAGCATCACCATCGCCATCCACAGATGCCGCGACAGCGCGAAGCCGATGATGCACAGCCCGAAACCCGCCACGGCGATCAGCAGCACGCGGCCCGCGTGGCGCTGCAGCGGGCGTCGCGCCAGATAGACGCCCATCAGCACCGCGCCGACGGCGGGGCAGGCGCGCAGCAGGCCCAGCGCCTCGGGGCCGGCGTGCAGGATCTCGCTGATGAAGGCCGGCAGCAGCGCGACGGCACCGCCGAACAGCACGGAGAACATGTCCAGCGCCTGCGCGCCCAGTACCACCTGGGTGTTGAGGACGAAGCGCAGGCCTTCGCCGATGCTCTTGAAGACGGGCGCACGTTCGGCCGGCAGCGGCGGTTCGGTCACGCGCAGCGAGATCACCGCGATCGCCGCCGCCAGTGCGAAGGCCGCCGCGACCAGATATGCGGCGGTCTTTCCGCCCCAGGCCACGATCAGGCCGCCCATCGCCGGGCCCATCACCAGTCCGGTCTGCATCACCACACTGCTCACGCCGGCCCCGCGCGCGAACTGCTCGCGCTTGAGCACCCGCGCGAACAACGACATGTACACCGGCGCCAGGAAGGCGCGCACGATGCCGTTGACCGCGATCGCCGCGTAGATCACCAGCGTGCCGAAGCCGCCGATGCCGGTTGGCAGCACGCCGCTGGCCACGCCCGCCAGCGTCGTCGTCGTCAGCAGCAGGCCCACGCAGGCCGCCATGCCCAGCTTGCGTCGCGGCAGGTGGTCGACCGCGTAGCCGGCGAAGAGCGCGAAGCAGAAATAGGGGATGACCTCGGCCAGTCCGATCAGGCCCAGCGCCAGCGCATCGCGCGTGAGTTCGTAGACGTGCCAGCCGACCGTGACCGCGACGATCTGGTACGACAGCATCGCCAGCAGGCGATAGGCGAGCAGCCCGGTAAAGCCGCGGTTTCTCAGCAGCGCCCGGATGTCGGTGGATGGAGCGGTCGCGTCGAGCGTCGCCTCGCTCACTTGCGCGCGCTCACAGCTGCTCGCGCGCGCGTTCGCGGATGAAGCCCAGCAGCGCGGCCAGGCCGTTGCTGCGGGTGGGGGACAGGTGGCGGGCCAGGCCGATGTCGCCGATGTAGTCAGCGTCGGTGTCGGCGATCTCGCGTGCGCTGCGGCCCGAATACACGCGCAGCGCCAGGTAGATCAGGCCCGAGACGATGGCCGAGTCGCTGATGGCGTGGAAGTCGAGCCGGTTGGCGTCGCCTTCGGCGACGATCCACACCATCGACTGGCAGCCGTGCAGGCGGTGTTCCTCGGATTTCCATTCCGCCGGGAGGTCCGGCAGCTTGCGGCCGAGGTCGATCAGGTACTGGTAGCGCTCCGACCAGTCGCCGAAGAACGCGAACTCGTCACGGATGGCCGCCTGCGCTTCACGCGTGGTGGCTTCGGTGGGGAACGGGCTGACGGGAGCGGCGATGGCGTTCATGCGATGACGATTTTACGCCCGCGACGCGGCGGGCTTGCCCACGCGGGCTTCATGCGGATGGGTTGCTGCGTTGCGCACGCGGCGGGATTCGGCGCGCGACCGGCGAGGCCGCACGCCGGAGGGTTCATCCGCGCTTCCAGCGCACGCCCTGCGGCGTGTCCTCCAGCAGGATGCCTTCGGCCGCCAGTTGCTCGCGGATGGCATCGGCGCGGGCGAAATCGCGTGCCTTCTTGGCGGCAATGCGTTCGTCGATGAGCGCCTGGATGCGGGCGTCGTCCTCGTTGCCCGCACCGCGCGCGAACCATGTCGCCGGATCCTGCTGGAGCAGGCCCAGGGCGAAACCGGCGCCCAGTAGCTCGCGCTTGAGGCGTTGCCTGTCCTCGGCCGACTCGGCCTTGCGCGCCTCCGCGGCGATGCGGGCGATTTCGGCCAGCACCTGCGGCGTGTTGAGGTCGTCGTCGAGCATGGCCTCGATGGCCGCGGGAATCTCAGCCGTCGCGGCGATATTCGCCAGATCCCGCAAAGTTCCGTACAGGCGGTCCAGCGTGCGGACACTCTGGTCGATCAGGCCGTCGGACCATTCCAGCGGCTGGCGATAGTGCGCCGAGAGCAGCGCATAGCGCAGGGCCTCGGGCGGGTATTCGCCGATCAGGTCGTGCACGCGCTGGATGTTGCCCACCGACTTGGCCATCTTGGCGCCGCCGAAATTCAGCATGCCGTTGTGCAGCCAGAAGCGCGCGAAGACCTTGCCGCCGTGCGCGCACTCGCTCTGCGCGATCTCGTTCTCGTGGTGCGGGAACTGCAGGTCGACGCCACCGGCGTGGATGTCGATGGTCTCGCCCAGATGCGCGGCGGCCATGGCCGAGCATTCGATATGCCAGCCCGGACGGCCCCGGCCCCAGGGCGAATCCCAGCCGGGGAGGTCGTCGGTGGACGGCTTCCACAGCACGAAGTCGCCCGGATCGCGCTTGTAAGGGGCCACGTCGATGCGTGCGCCCGCCAGGAGTTCCTCGGGATCGCGGCGGGACAACTTGCCGTATCCGGCGAAGCTGGCGACCGCGAACAGCACGTGGCCCTGCGCCTCATAGGCGTGGCCGGAACCGATCAGGCGCTCGATCATCGCGATGATCTGCGGCACATGGGCGGTCGCTTCAGGCTGCAGTTCCTGCGGCTTCACGCCCAGCGCGGCCATGTCCTCGCGGTAGGCGGCGGTGAAGCGGGTGGTGATGTCCGAGATCGGCACGCCCTGGTCGCGGGCGGCGTTGTTGATCTTGTCGTCGATGTCGGTGATGTTGCGGGCGTAGGCCAGGCCGCCGTAGCGGCGGCGCAGCACCTCGGCCAGCACCCCGAACACGACCGGCCCACGGGCGTTGCCGATGTGGATGAAGTTGTAGACCGTGGGCCCGCACAGGTACATGGTCGGGCGGGCGGGATCGAGGGGCGCGAAGGGCTCGACCCGTCGCGTCAGGCTGTTGAAAAGGTGCAGGCTCATGGGGTTACCGCCGGAAGTGCCGGCCATTCTAGCGGCAGGGCCGGTCGCTCGGCCGGGTCGGCGGAGGCGGGAGGGCTCGCCCACTCGCATCGGCCCGATGCTAAAGGCAAGATTCAGACCTCGGGCTCCCGATCCGCTTACAATTTCTGAACGTTTTTCCGACCTAGCGAGTGTGATGGCCCGTCCAGTTCCGTTCCTGCCTGTCCTGGCCGCGCCCATCCTTGGGCTCGTGCTGGTCGTTGCGGGCACCGGGCCGGCACGCGCGCAGAACACCGTCATCCAGGCCGAGAACGTGCGCTTCGACTATGCGCAGGTGTTGCGGGTGACACCGGTCTACCAGACGCTGCGCGCCACGTCGGTCGAGGAGCAGTGCGAAAACGCCGAGAACAAGGGCGATTCGCGCCTGTCGCGGGTGGTGGGGGCGGTGAAGGAGGCCCTGACGCGCGAGCAGAAGGAGCAGCAGGAGGCGTGCAAGCCGGTCACGGTGGAACGCGAGTTCCGCCGGCCCATCGCCTACGACGTGGACTACGTCTACAAGGGCTCCAAGTACCGCTCGCGCCTGCCCGAAGACCCGGGCAACCGTCTGCGCATCCGCGTTTCCGTGACGCCGGTCGTGCAGGCGCCGCGCAGCCGCTGACCTGTCGCTTACCGATGCTTGCACCCGCCGCGGGTGCATGCGAGCATTCGCACCCTCGATGAACGCCCACTACGCCGACGCCGACGTCCTCACCTCCGCCTACATGGCGGCGGGCATGACCTCGCGCGCGCGCCGACCGTATTCCCGCCAATCCGCTGGGTAACGGTCACACGCGCCATTCGCAACAGGCGAAGTGACATACGGAAAGCCCAGCCTACGCGCTGGGCTTTCTTGCTTTCGGGCCCAGCAGATCCTCTCCCACCGGAATGCACCCGATGACCCACAAGCACTTCCTCAACACCCAGGACTGGTCGCGCGCCGACCTCGACGCGCTTCTGACGCAGGCCGCGCAGTTCAAGCGCAGCAAGCTGGGCGACCAGCTCAAGGGCAAGTCGATCGCGCTGGTGTTCTTCAACCCGTCCATGCGCACCCGCACCAGCTTCGAGCTGGGCGCGTTCCAGCTGGGCGGCCATGCTGTGGTGCTGCAGCCCGGCAAGGACGCGTGGCCGATCGAGTTCAACCTGGGCACCGTGATGGACGGCGACACCGAGGAGCACATCGCCGAAGTGGCGCGCGTGCTGGGCCGGTATGTCGACCTGATCGGCGTGCGTGCGTTCCCGAAGTTCGTCGACTGGCAGTACGACCGCCAGGACATCGTGCTCAACAGCTTCGCCAAGTATTCGCCGGTGCCGGTGATCAACATGGAGACCATCACGCACCCGTGCCAGGAGTTGGCGCACATCCTCGCGCTGCAGGAACACTTCGGCACCGCCGACCTGCGCGGCAAGAAGTACGTCCTGACCTGGACCTACCACCCCAAGCCGCTCAACACCGCGGTGGCCAATTCCGCGCTGACCATCGCCACGCGCATGGGCATGGACGTCACGCTGTTGTGCCCGACGCAGGACTACCTTCTGGACGAGCGCTACATGGGCTGGGCGGAGCAGAACGTCGCCGAGAGCGGTGGTTCGTTCACCGTCAGCCACGACATCGAAAGCGCCTACCGCGGTGCGGATGTCGTCTACGCCAAGAGCTGGGGCGCGCTGCCGTTCTTCGGCAACTGGGAACCGGAAAAGCCCATCCGCGACCAGTACAAGCACTTCATCGTCGACGAGGCCAAGATGGCCCTCACCAACCACGGCGTCTTCAGTCACTGCCTGCCGCTGCGCCGCAACGTCAAGGCGACGGACGCGGTGATGGACTCGCCGCAGTGCATCGCCATCGACGAAGCCGAAAACCGCCTGCACGTGCAGAAGGCCATCATGGCCACGCTCGCCGGCCGCTGATACCGAAACGCAAAGACCCCACAGAGATCCAGACATGAGCAAAGACATCGTCCTCGCCTTCTCCGGCGGCCTCGACACCAGCTTCTGCGTGCCCTACCTGAAGGAGCGCGGCTGGAACGTGCACACCGTGTTCGCCGACACCGGTGGCGTCGACGCGGAAGAACGCGCCTTCATCGAGCAGCGCGCCGCCGAACTCGGCGTGGCCTCGCACGTCACCGTCGACGGCGGCCCGGCCATCTGGGAAGGCTTCGTCAAGCCGTTCGTGTGGGCCGGCGAGGGCTACCAGTCGCAGTACCCGCTGCTGGTGTCCGACCGTTACCTCATCGTCGACGCCGCCCTCAAGCGCTGCGACGAACTGGGCACGAAGGCCATCGCGCACGGTTGCACCGGCATGGGTAACGACCAGGTGCGTTTCGATCTGGCCGTGAAGGCGCTGGGCGATTACGAGATCGTGGCGCCGATCCGCGAGATCCAGAAGGAACACACCGAAGTCCGCGCCTACGAGCAGAAGTACCTGGAAGACCGCGGCTTCGGCGTGCGCGCCAAGCAGAAGGCCTACACCATCAACGAGAACCTGCTGGGTCTGACGATGTCCGGCGGCGAGATCGACCGCTGGCAGGCACCGGGCGAAGGCGCGGTTGGCTGGTGCAAGCCGCGCAGCGAATGGCCGGCGCAGCCCCTGCGCGTGAAGATCGGCTTCGTCAACGGCGAAGCGGTGACGCTGGACGGCCAGAAGATCGAAGGGCACACGATGCTGGCCAGGCTCAACGGCCTGTTCGCGCAGTACGGCGTGGGCCGTGGCCTGTACACCGGCGACACCACCATCGGTCTGAAGGGCCGCATCATCTTCGAAGCGCCGGGCCTGACCGCGTTGCTCGCCGCGCACCGCGCGCTGGAAGAAGCCGTGTTGAGCAAGCAGCAGAACCGCTTCAAGCCCGAGGTGGCGCGCAAGTGGGTGGAGCTGGTGTACGAGGGCTTCTTCCACGATCCGCTCAAGACCGACCTGGAAGCCTTCCTGCAGTCGAGCCAGTCCACGGTCAACGGCGAAGTCACGCTGGAAACCAACGGCGGCACCGTCACCGCCGTTGCCATCGAATCCAAGCACATCCTCAACGCCAAGGGCGCGACCTATGCGCAGGCGGCGGACTGGGGCGTGGCCGAGGCAGAAGGCTTCATCAAGCTGTTCGGCATGAGCAGCACGCTGTGGGCCGAAGTGAACCGCGGTGGCGGGAAGGGCTGACGTGCTCGCCAAGACGCTCAAGCACCTGGAAGCGCTGGTGTCGTTCGACACCCGCAATCCGCCGCGCGATATCGGTACCGGTGGGATCTTCGACTACCTGCGTTCGCAGCTGGAAGGTTTCCGCATCGACGTCATCGACCATGGCGACGGCGCGGTGTCGATGCTGGCCGTGCGCGGCAATCCGCGCCGGCTGTTCAACGTGCATCTGGACACCGTGCCTTCCTCGGAAGCATGGAGCGCCGATCCGCACCGCCTGCGCGTGACGAGCGACCGTGCAATCGGCCTGGGCGCCTGCGACATCAAGGGCGCCGCGGCGGGCCTGGTCACGGCGGCCTCGGTCGCGCAGGGCGATGCGGCGTTCCTGTTCTCCACCGACGAAGAGGCGAACGACGCGCGCTGCATCGCGGCGTTCCTCGGCAGCGGCCATTCGTTCCAGGAAGTGATCGTCGCCGAGCCGACGAAATGCGAAGCCGTGCTCGCGCACCGAGGCATCAGCTCGGTGCTGTTGAAGTTCCGCGGCGTGGCGGGCCACGCGTCGGGTGCCAACGCGCTGCAGGCCAGCGCGCTGCACCAGGCGATCCGCTGGGGCGGGCACGCGCTGGACTTCGTCGAGAGCCAGGCGCACCAGCGTTTCGGCGGCCTCACCGGCCTGCGCTTCAACATCGGTCGCGTGGAAGGTGGCATCAAGGCCAACATGATCGCGCCCAGTGCGGAGCTGCGTTTCGGCTTCCGTCCGTTGCCGTCGATGTCCATCGATGCGCTGCACGAGACCTTCGGCACGCTGATCGAAGCCGGCGGCATCGAACGCTACGAGGAAACCTTCCGCGGTCCGTCGTTGCCGTCCGGCGACGTCGCCGATGCGGAGCGACGGCGCCTGGAAGGCCGCGACCTGGCCGATGCCCTCGGCCTGCCGATCGGCAACGCCGTGGATTTCTGGACGGAAGCCTCGCTGTTCTCCGCCGCCGGACTCACCGCGATCGTCTATGGCCCGGGCGACATCGCCCAGGCCCATACCGCCGACGAGTGGGTCGCTCTGGAGCAGCTGTTGCGCTACACCGAATCGGTAACCCGCATCCTCGAACATTCCTGATGCCTGACCACGACCGGAAGCCCGCTTCCGGAGCCCCCTTGAGTCAAGGGGGCGGCCTCGCCGAAGGCGAGGCGGGGATCTGGCACTAGACCCTGAGGGGGCCGCGAAGCGGACCCCGCCGGCCCGAAGCAGATGCAAGAACGTACCCATACCGCTCAAAGATGAACGACGCCCGCGACATCCAGACCCGCCAGACCATCGTGCGCCTGCTCTCGAGCATGGCCAGCGCGAAGGAGATCTCGCAGTACCTCAAGCGTTTCTCGCAGCTCGACGCCAAGCGCTTCGCGGTGGTGAAAGTCGGCGGCGCCGTGCTGCGCGACGACCTCGAGGCGCTGACGTCCTCGCTCGCCTTCCTGCAGGACGTCGGCCTCACACCCATCGTCATCCACGGCGCCGGCCCGCAGTTGGACGAGGAACTGTCCGCCGCCGGCATCGTCAAGCAGACCGTCAACGGCCTGCGGGTGACCTCGCCGGAAGCGCTGGCCATCGTGCGCCGCGTGTTCCAGTCGCAGAACCTCAAGCTGGTGGAGGCGCTGCAGGCCTTCGATGCACGCGCCACGTCCATCGTTTCCGGTGTGTTCGAAGCCGACTACCTCGAACGGGATACCTACGGCCTGGTCGGCGAGGTGAAGCGCGTCAACCTGGCGCCGATCGAGGCCAGCCTGCGTGCCGGCTCGATTCCGGTCATCGCCAGCCTGGGCGAAACCGTCAGCGGCCAGATCCTCAACGTCAACGCCGACTTCGCCGCCAACGAGCTGGTGCAGAAGCTGCAGCCGTACAAGATCGTCTTCCTCACCGGCACCGGTGGCCTGCTCGACGACAACGGCAAGGTGATCGATTCGATCAACCTGTCCACCGAGTTCGACCACCTGATGTCGCAGCCGTGGATCAACGGCGGCATGCGCGTGAAGATCGAGCAGATCAAGGACCTGCTGGACAAGCTGCCGCTGACCTCCTCGGTGTCCATCACCAAGCCGTCGGAGCTGGCCAAGGAACTGTTCACGCACAAGGGTTCGGGCACGCTGGTGCGCCGCGGCGAACGCGTGCTGCAGGTCTCGCAATGGAACGAGCTGGACCTGGAGCGCCTGCGTGGCCTCATCGAGTCCGCCTTCGGCCGTCGCCTGCTGCCGGATTATTTCGAGCGCACCACGCTGCATCGCGCGTATGTCAGCGAGAACTACCGCGCGGCGGTGATCCTCACGTCCGAGGATGCCGGCATCTATCTGGACAAGTTCGCCGTGCTCGACGAAGCGCAGGGCGAAGGCCTGGGACGCGCGGTGTGGCAGGTGATGCGCGAGCAGAACCCGCGCCTGTTCTGGCGTTCGCGCCACGGCAACCCCGTCAACCCGTTCTATTACTCCGAGTCCGATGGCTGCCTGAAGCAGGAGAAGTGGAAGGTGTTCTGGTACGGCGTGGACAGTTTCGCCGAGATCGCGCGTTGCGTGGAGCACTGTGCGACGCGGGTCCCGACGCTGGCGGATCCGACATGAGTGCGACGCAGTTCCTCGATCCGGTGGTGCTCGAAGGTCGCCACGTGCGGCTGGAGCCGATGGAGGCCGCGCATGCCGCCGGGCTGGCCCAGGCCGTGCGCGACGGCGAGCTGTGGAAACTCTGGTACACCAGCGTGCCTACGCCGGACGCGATGGGCGATCACGTCGAGCTGATGCTGAAGCGCCGTGCGCTGCGCACGTTCCTGCCGTTCGTGGTGCGCCTGCCCGGGACGGGCGAGATCGTGGGCCAGACCACGTTCTGCAACGTCGACCACGAACAACGCCGCGTCGAGATCGGTTACACCTGGTATGCGCAGCGCGTACAGCGCAGCGCGGTCAACACCGAGGCGAAACTTCTCCTGCTGGGGCATGCCTTCGAGGCGTGGGACTGCATCGCCGTGGAGTTCCGCACCAACTGGTTCAACGAACGCTCGCGCGCGGCCATCGCGCGCCTGGGCGCCAAGCAGGACGGCGTCCTGCGCAACCACATGCGCATGCCCGATGGCGCCTTCCGCGACACGGTGGTCTTCTCGATCATCCCGACGGAATGGCCCGCGGTGAAGCGCAACCTGCAACACCGGCTCGACCGGAACGAACAAGGGAGTGACCGGACGTGAGCAAGTCCGTTGGAATCGTTGGTGCGCGCGGTTACGTGGGCGCCGAGCTCATCCGCCTGATCGCCGCGCATCCGCAGTTCGAGCTGGCGTTCGTGTCCTCGCGCGAGCTGGTGGGTCAGCGCGTGGCCGATCACTTCAAGGACATCGCCGGCATCGATCCGGAACTGCGCTACATCGCGCCGTCGAACGATGAGCTGCCGTCGCTGGGCGCCGATGCGGTCGTGCTGGCCCTGCCCAACGGCAAGGCGGCGGCCTGCGTGGCGGCCTTCGACGCGGCGGGCGTGGATCCCGTCATCGTCGACCTGTCGGCCGACTATCGTTTCGACGACACCTGGTACTACGGCCTGCCCGAGCTCACGCGTGCGACCTACGCAGGACAGCGCCGCATCAGCAATCCCGGTTGCTATGCGACCGCGATGCAACTGGCCGTCGCGCCGATGCGCGATGCACTGGCGGGGCCGGTGCAGTGCTTCGGCGTGTCGGGCTACTCCGGCGCCGGCACGACGCCGTCGGACAAGAACGATCCGGACAAGCTGCGCGACAATCTCATGCCGTATGCGCTGACCAACCACGTGCACGAACGCGAGGTCACGCGTCAGCTGGGCCATGAAGTGCAGTTCCTGCCGCACGTCGCGCCGCACTTCCGCGGCTTGACCATCACCGCCAACCTGCCGCTGTCGCGCGCGTTCCAGCGCGAGGACGTGGTCGCGCGCTACCGCACGTGCTTCGACGGCGAACCGCTGGTCGAGGTGCTGGACGAGGCGCCGTGGGTCAGCCGCATCGCAGGACGGCATCATGTCGAACTGGGTGGCTTCACGCTGTCGCCGGATGGACGGCGGCTGGTGGTGGTGGCGACCGAGGACAACCTGCTCAAGGGCGCGGCCACGCAGGCGTTGCAGAATCTCAACCTTGCCTTCGGGCTGGACGAATGGACGGGCATTCCCGTCGCGAACACTCAACAGGGTAGGGCGGCATGAGCGACTTGTTGTGGCAGAAGCCCGGCGTCAAGGTCGACGCACGCATCCAGCAGTTCCTCGCCGGCGAGGACGTGATCCTCGACCGCGAGTTCTTCGTCTTCGACATCGAGGCCAGCCGTGCGCATGCGCAGGGGCTTCAGCGAATCGGCATCCTCAATGCGGATGAGCTGGCCGGACTGGAGCGTGAGCTGTCGGTGCTCGCTGACGACTTCCGTGCCGGAAATTTCGTGCTCGACGAGCAGTACGAAGATGGCCACTCGGCCATCGAGGCGCGCCTGGTCGAACGACTGGGCGATGCCGGCAAGAAGATCCACACCGGACGCAGCCGCAACGACCAGATCCTGGTCGCCACGCGTCTGTGGCTGAAGGATCGCCTCGCGCGCGTGGCCGCGCTGTGCCGCGAAAGCGCTGAGGTTGCGCTGGCGCGTGCCGGAGCGGAGCAGGGCGTTCCGCTGCCGGGCTACACGCACCTGCAGCGTGCCGTGGTCTCGTCGCTGGGCATGTGGTGGGCGGCGTGGGCCGAAGGGTTCATCGACAACGCCCAGCGCGCCCGCCAGACGCTGGACTGGGTGGATGCCAATCCGCTCGGCAGCGCCGCGGGCTACGGCGTCAACCTGCCGCTGGATCGCGACCACACCACCGCCGCGCTCGGCTTCGGCCGTCTGCAGGTATCGGCGGCTTATGCGCAGCTCTCGCGTGGCAAGTTCGAGATGGCCGCGATCGAAGCCCTGTCGTCCGCATTGCTCGACCTGCGCCGCCTGGCCTGGGACCTGAGCCTGTTCACCAGCGCTGAGTTCGCCTTCGTCGCGCTGCCCGCGCAGTACACCACCGGCAGTTCGATCATGCCCAACAAGCGCAATCCGGACGTGATCGAGCTGATGCGTGCGAGCTACTCCGCCGCGGCGGCCGCGCGCACCGAGATCGAACAACTGCTGTCGCTGCCCTCGGGCTACCACCGCGACCTGCAGTTCTCCAAGGGTGCGATCTTCCACGCCTTCGGCCGCGGCATCGGTGCGCTGGAACTGCTGCCCGACCTGCTGCGCAACCTGGAATGGAAGGCCGATCGCATGCGCGAAGCGCTGGATCCGTCGATGTATGCGACCGACCTGGCCGTCGATCTGGCACGCCAGGGCTTGCCGTTCCGCGAAGCCTATCGCCAGGCCGCCGACCCGGCACGCTGGGCGCAGGGCGATGCCGACGCCAGCCTGGCCGCGCGCGTCTCGCCCGGTGCTTCGGCGGACCTTCGCCTGGGCGAATTGCAGGCACGCCTGGCCGCACTGACCTCATGACCTCCGGCGCACGCCCCGCGCGTGCGCCTGCACCACCGGCAGTACCGCAGTAGCAGTTCCGGCATCACGTCGATCGAACGATGAAGGGGAACCCATGCGTCGCAGGCTGGTTGCAGTACTCGCATTCATCCCGTTGCTCGCCTGCGCGCGCGACCTGCCCGCGCCAGCGGCGATCGATGCCGAAGTCGCCCGGCTCCTGAAGGAAACGGGTGCCAAAGGCCTGGCGATCGCGGTGATCGACGAAGGACGCCCCGTCCACGTCGCCGCCCACGGCGTGCGCAACACTGCGGGCGATCCGCTGCAGGTCGACACCATCATGTATGGCGCGTCGCTCACCAAGGCCGTGTTCGCCTACACGGTGATGCAGCAGGTGGAACAGGGAAGGATGGGGCTCGATACACCCCTTGCCGACAGCCTGCCCAAGCCGCTGCCGGCCTATGTGTCGCCGCAGATCGTCGACCGTTACGCCGACTGGTCCGCGCTGGACGAACGCTGGCGCAAGCTCACGCCGCGCATCCTGCTGACCCACAGCTCGGGTTTCGCGAACTTCGGATTCCTCGAGCCCGACGAGAAGCTGCACTTCCATTTCGATCCCGGTTCGCGCTACGCCTATTCCGGCGACGGCCTGAACACACTGCAGTTCGTGATGGAGACCGGACTGGGCATCGATGTGGGCGCGCAGACGACGCGCATCTTCGAGGGCCTGGGCATGCACCGCACCAGCCTGATCTGGCGGCCGGATTTTGCCGGAAACCTCGCCGACGGCTGGGACGCGAAGGGCAACGTTGAACCGCACGACGAACGTTCCAAGGTGCGTGCGGCCGGTTCGATGGACACCACCATCGCCGACCTGGCGAAGTTCGTCGCCGCTTACGTGCGTGGCGATGGGCTCTCGCGCAAGGGACGCGCGGAGCTGGTGCGGCCGCAACTTCCGATCACCACGCGTTCGCAGTTCCCCTCGCTGCAGGACGAACTGCCCGCGGCGCAGCGACGCAAGGACCTGGCTGCCGGCCTGGGAGTCGTCGTGTTCGACGGCCCGCAAGGCCATGGCTTCTTCAAGGGCGGTCACAACGACACCACCGCAAACACCCTGGTATGCGTGGAAGCCGGCCAGCGTTGCGTGGTCATCCTGTCCAACGACGTGCGTGTCGAACGACGCTTCCCGGACCTCGTCCGCTTCGTGCTGGGCGACACCGGCGTTCCCTACGACTGGGAGTACGGCACGCCATGAGCGCAACCGGCTTCTCGACGCAGCCACTGCCGCGCTGGCAACGCGCGGTGCTCAAGGTCGGCAGTAGCCTGCTTGCCGGAAGCGGCGGGCTCGATCCACGGCATGCGGCGGGTCTGGCCGCGTTCATCGCGGCATCGCGCGCGCGTGGTCGCGAGGTCGTGCTGGTCTCGTCCGGCGCGGTCGCTGCGGGACGAGGGCGTGTCGGAGGCGGCGGCGACGGGCTGGTGCAACGGCAGGCGTTGGCCTCGCTGGGGCAGGCGTCGTTGATCGCGTTCTGGCAGACGCTGGTGGCGCAGCCGGTCGCGCAGGTACTGCTCACGCACGACGACCTTCGCAATCGTCGCCGCTACCTCAACGCACGCGCGACCCTGCGCGAGCTGCTGCGCCTGGGCGCATTGCCAGTGATCAACGAAAACGACGCCGTTGCGGTGGACGAACTCAAGCTGGGCGACAACGACAACCTTGCCGCGGCGGTGGCGTCGCTGGTCGATGCCGACCTGCTGCTGATCGCGACCGACATCGGCGGCCTGTACAGCGGACATCCGACGCGCGATCCGCAGGCGCGGCCAATCGAGCGCGTCGAGCAGGTCACGCCCGAGTTGTTGCAGATCGCCAGTGGCGGCGCCGGCGAGCTTGGCACCGGTGGCATGCGCACGAAGCTGGAAGCGGCGGCCAAGGCCGGCGCGGCCGGCATTCCCACGGTACTGTTCTGTGGTCGCGACGATACCGTCGTACACGCCCTTGGCGAAGACCTGCTGCGCGGCACCCTGGTGCTTGCCCAGGGCGATCGCCTTCGCGCGCGCAAGCAATGGCTGCGGCACGCGCCATCGTCCGGGCGCCTGCAGGTGGACGAAGGCGCGGCGATCGCGCTGCACAGGCAAGGTGCATCGCTGCTGCCCGGTGGCGTGCTCGAGGTGGAGGGCGAGTTCCGTCGCGGCGACGTGGTGGAGATCGTCACCGATGCCTCGTCGTTGCCGTTCGCACGCGGCCTTGCGCAGTACAGCGCCACCGAGGTGCGCAGGATCGCGCGGCACCACAGCCAGGACATCGAGCGATTGCTCGGCTTCCGCTACGGCGAGTCGGTGATCCATCGCGACGACCTCGTGCTGCTGGCGCTGGCCAGCCAACCGGAGGCTTCGGCATGACGGGCTATGTGCGCGAACTCGCGCTGCGTGCGCGTGAAGCCGGTCCGGTCATCGCTGCGCTGGAAAATGCGGCGCGGCGGCGCCTGATCGAATCGATGGCGCAGTCGCTGCGTCATCGCAGCCCGGACATCCTTGCGGCCAATGCGCAGGACATGGCGCGCGGGCGCGACAACGGACTGGGCGCCGCGATGCTCGACCGGCTGCGCCTGGACGAGGCGCGCGTGAACGCCATCGCCGATGCACTGATGGAAGTGGCCGCGCAACCCGATCCGCTGGGCGAGGTCACGCGACGGGAAGTGCGGCCCAATGGCGTGGTGATCGAGCGCCAGCGCATACCGCTGGGCCTGATCGCCATGATCTACGAAGCGCGCCCCAACGTGACGGCCGACGCCGCGGCGTTGTGCCTGAAGGCCGGAAACACCGTACTGCTGCGCGGCGGCTCGGAGGCGCGCGCCAGCAACGCGGCCATTGCCGACTGCCTGCACGCCGCGTTGCGCGAGCATGGCCTCCCGGAGGCCGCCGTCTCGCTGGTGTCCGATCCCGCGCGCGAGCACGTGCTGGAGCTGTTGCAGCTGTCGGACCTGATCGATCTGGCGATCCCGCGTGGCGGCGAAGCGTTGATCCACTTCGTCGCCGAACACGCACGCGTGCCCGTCATCAAGCATTACAAGGGCGTGTGCCACCTGTACGTGGACCGTGCCGCGGACATCGACAAGGCGCTGGCCCTGCTGGTCGACGGAAAGACCTCACGGCCGGGGGTGTGCAACGCGCTGGAGACGTTGCTGGTGCATCGCGATGTCGCCGGGCACTTCCTGCCGACGGCGTTGCAGCGATTGCGGGCGCGTGGCGTGGAGGTTCGCGGCTGCGAACGCACGCGCGGGATCGTCCCGGATGTGAAGCCGGCGGATGAGGGCGATTACGCGGCCGAGTACCTCGACCTGATCCTCGCCGTGCGCGTGGTGGATGACTTGGCCGACGCGCTCGCGCATATCGCGCGTTTCGGTTCTGACCACACCGAGGTCATCGTCACGGAGGACTCCGCCGCCGCCGAAGCCTTCGTGCGCGGCACGCGCAGTTCGGCGGTGATGGTGAACGCGTCCTCGCGCTTCAACGATGGCGGACAGCTCGGTCTGGGCGCGGAAATAGGTATCTCGACCACGCGGTTGCACGCATACGGGCCGATGGGCGCGGAATCATTGACCATCGAACGTTTCGTCGTGCGTGGCGACGGGCAGGTGCGCCACGCCGAATCGCGGGGGTGATCGCGGCGGGCTACGCGCCCGTGCGTTCGGACAGTCGCTGCACGCCCCGCCAGCGCTCGCCGGGAGCCAGGCGTACCGGCGCCACGACGGTGCCCGATTCCACGCAGACGAAGCGCAGGTGCTCGCCAGCGCCCAGATCGCCGATGGACGCGGCGAGCGTGGCGCCCGGGTTCCACACGATGGTGTCGCGGAAGCCTTCGGCTTCGATTCCCAGCACGCGCTCGTCGTCGTGCAATGTCAGTGCGTGCGGGGCGTCGGGATACACGCGGTCCACCTCGCCCTCGAAGCGGACCGGTACGTGGGTCGCGGCTGTCGTCACGGCGCCGCGTGCGGAGTCCTCGAACGCGTGCGATTCCAGGCCAGTCAGGCTCACGCCGGGCAGGCGGCGCACCCGCAGGTAGGTATGCAGTGCGGTGGTGAATTCGAAGGCTTCCTCGCCGCGGTTCAGGATTTCCAGCTGGACCGTCAGGCTCGATGGCGTCAGTGATACCTGCAGGCGCGCTCGAAAGCGGTGCGGCCACAGGGGCCACGTCTGTTCGCCGTCGACCAGTTCGAGGATCGCGGTGGGTGCCTCCTCGACGTTCATCTCCCCCGGCTGCCATTCCAGCAGGCGCGCGAATCCGTGCTTGATCATCGGGCCGCGGCCAGCGAACTGTGGAAACACGACCGGAATGCCGCCACGGATCGCGCCGCCGGCGCTGCGGCTGGCGTTCGGGCTCAGGTACAGGCGCTCGCGATCGGGCGAAGTCTTCCACGACAGCACCTGCGCGCCGTGCAGGCTGACTTCCGCGCTGGCGCCGTCGGATCGGACCAGACGCAGGCACGGGCGATCGTCGCGTGTGAACGGCTCGATGGAATGCGTCATGGGCGGGCCAGGGAGAATGCCAGCGCCGATCTTGCCCGATGCCGCGTGCCGTGCGGCATCCGGAAACGAAAAACGCCGGCAGGGCCGGCGTTGTTTCTGTGTCAGCCTTCCGGCGCGATGCGGAAGTTGGTCGGGGAGACAGGATTTGAACCTGCGACTTCTACGTCCCGAACGTAGCGCTCTACCAGGCTGAGCTACACCCCGACTGCTGAGCCGCAAATTCTAGTCAGTTGCCCCATCGCGAGGCAAGGGGTCCGATGCAATTTCCTTCAGCCGGCGCCCGGATCGCTGGGGGAAACCGGGGCACAGCCGCTAAACTGTGGCGGTTTTCCGCTCGTTCCGCCCCGTACCGGCCGCCCGCGGCCCGACGTCACTGGAGTTCCGCTTGATCAAGCCGCGCACCCCGCCCGGGGTCATGGAGCTGTTGCCTCCTGACCAGATCGCCTTCCAGCGCATGCTGGACACGATCCGCCGCAATTTCGAACGCTTCGGCTTCCTGCCGGTGGAAACGCCGGTGATGGAGCTGTCGGAAGTGCTGCTGACCAAATCGGGCGGCGAAACCGAGCGGCAGGTCTATTTCGTTCAGTCCACCGGCGCGCTGGAGAAATCCGGCGAGGGCATGCCGGAGCTGGCGCTGCGCTTCGACCTCACCGTGCCGCTGGCGCGTTACGTGGCCGAACACGAGCACGAACTCGCGTTCCCGTTCCGTCGCTACCAGATGCAGCGCGTGTACCGCGGCGAGCGCGCCCAGCGCGGCCGCTTCCGCGAGTTCTACCAGTGCGACATCGACGTGATCGGCAAGGACGCGCTGAGCGTGCGCTTCGATGCCGAACTGCCGGCGGTGATCCACGCGGTCTTCTCCGAGCTCGACATCGGCGCGTTCACCATCCAGCTCAACAACCGCAAGCTCATGCGCGGCTTCTTCGAAGCGCAGGGCGTGGCCGATGGAGAGCTGCAGGCGCTGGTGCTGCGCGAGGTCGACAAGCTCGACAAGCGCGGCGAGGACTACGTGCGCGAGACGCTGACCGGCGAAGGCTTCAACCTGCCGGCCGAGGGCGTGGAGAAGATCCTCGACTTCGTGAAGGTGCGCTCGACCTCGCACGCCGACGCGATGGCGAAGCTGGACGCGCTGGGCGAGGGCAGCCAGTCGCTGCGCGAAGGCGTCGCCGAACTGCGCGAGGTGCTGGAACTGGTGCGCGCCCTGGGCGTGCCGGAGGCGAACTACGCGCTCAACTTCTCCATCGCGCGCGGGCTGGACTACTACACCGGCACCGTCTACGAGACCACGCTCAACGACTACCCGCAGATCGGTTCGATCTGCTCGGGCGGCCGCTACGAGAACCTGGCCAGCCACTACACCAAGTCGAAGCTGCCCGGCGTGGGCATCTCGATCGGCCTGACGCGCCTGTTCTGGCAGCTGCGCGAGGCCGGCCTGCTGGGCAAGGCCACCGGCAGCACCGTGCAGGCGATGGTCGCGCTGATGGATGGCGAATCGCTGCCCGACGCGCTGGACATCGCACGCCGCCTGCGCTCGGCCGGCATCAACACCGAAATGCAGATGGAAGCGCGCAAGATCGGCAAGCAGTTCCAGTACGCCTCGCGCGCCGGCATCCGGTTCGTGGTGCTGACCGGCGAGGACGAACGTGCGCGCGGCGTGGTGGCGGTCAAGGACCTGCTGCGGGAAGAACAGTTCGAAGTCGCGCGCGACGAGCTGGCCAGCACGCTGCGTGTAGAACTCGAACAGGCGCAGGCGCTCGCGGGCCGCTGAGCCTGCAGCGCTGCTGTTTCCGTCTGATCCGCGACCGAACTGACCGGACAACCGATACATGAAACCGATCCGACTCGATGGCCGCTCGCTGACGCGCGCGCAACTGGTGGACGTGGCCTATGGCGCGCACGTCCAACTGGACGGCGACCAGCTGCCTGCCGTGGCCCGTGCGGCCGAATTCCTCGCCGACCAGGTCCGCCGCGAGGAGCCGATCTACGGCGTCTCGACCGGCTTCGGCAGCAATGCCGACCGCCTGCTGGGCAACCACCACCTGCGCGACGAACTGCCGGGTGCGGTGCGCTCCGGGCAGACGCTGCACGAGGAACTGCAGCGCAATCTCATCGTGACCCATGCGGTCTGCGTGGGCGAGCCCTTCGCCCAGGAAGTGGTGCGCGCGATGCTGTGCATCCGCATCAACACGCTGATGCGCGGACATTCGGGCATTCGCGTGGAGACGCTGCAGGCGCTCACCGCGATGCTCAACGCCGGCATCGTGCCGGTGGTGCCGCAGCTGGGTTCGGTCGGTGCGTCGGGTGACCTCGCGCCGTTGTCGCACCTGGCCATCGTGCTGCTTGGCGGCGGTGAGGCGTTCCACCAGGGCGAGCGGATGCCGGGCGCCGAAGCGCTGCGTCGCGCCGGCCTGGCGCCGGTCACGCTGTCGTACAAGGAAGGCCTGGCGCTCAACAACGGCACCGCACAGATGCTGGCGTGCGGCGTGCTCGCGCTGGATCGCCTGGAGGACCTGCTGGACACCGCGGACCTTGCCGCCGCGATGACCATCGACGCCTTCGCCGGCCGCCTGGGCGCGTTCGCCGAGGAAGTGCACGCGCTGCGCCCGCATCCGGGCCAGGTGCACAGCGCCGCCAACCTGCGCATCCTGCTGGAAGGGTCGACGCTGGCCGATATTCCGTACCATCTCGTGCCGCGCTTCCGCGCATGGCAGCCGGGCAGCTGGGATACCCCCGAGGCGCAGGCACTGCGCTTCGACATCGGCTGGGATTGGGTGCCGATGTCGCAGCGTCATGGTCGCGAGAAGTTCTATCTGCGTTTCCGTCCGTTCCGCGGCGGCAAGAAGCACCAGCCGCAGGACAGTTACTCGCTGCGCTGCATTCCGCAGGTGCATGGCGCCGTGCGCGATGCCGTCGCGCAGGCCGCACGCGTGCTGGATATCGAACTCAACGCGCTTACCGACAATCCCATCGTGTTCCCCGATGCGCGCAAGGCGCACGTCGAGGAGCAGGTGATCTCCGCCGGCCACTTCCACGGCATGCCGCTGGCGCTGGCGATGAGCTACGTGAAGGCGGCCATCCCGGTGCTGGCGAGCATCTCCGAACGCCGCCTCAACAAGCTGGTCGATCCGGCCACGAACGATGGCCTGCCTGCGTTCCTGATCGGCAACGAGGATTCCACCGAGTCGGGCCACATGATCGTGCAGTACACCGCCGCGGCCATCGTCAACGACCTGGCCAGTCGCGCGCATCCGGCTTCGGTGTATTCCATTCCGACCAGCGCCAACGCGGAAGACCACGTCTCGATGGGCGCGAACGAAGCGCGTCACGTGCTGGCGATGGCGGACGATCTGGGCAAGGTGATCGCGCTGGAGCTGTACACCGCCGCGCAGGCGCTGGACCTGCGACGCGACATGATCAACGCCGCGCGCGATCTGGCCGAACGAAGCGATGCGCACGCGCTCGCTTCGAAGGTGCAGGGCGGCCCGCAACCGGGCACGCTGGAATACGACGCCTTCCTCGATGAAGTCGAGGGCCTGCGCAGCGAGCTGGCGTCGGCGGCCGAGTTCCAGCCGGGTCGTGCGGTGGCCGCTGCGCACGCGGCGATCCGCGAATCCATTCCGTTCCTCGACCGCGATCGTGCGCTCGACGGCGAGGTCGCCATGGCGGTGCGCCTGGTGCGCGAAGGCACCATCCTGGGCGCCGCACGGCGGTGAGGTGCACGGTGGTTCCGCAGGTTGCGGAACCACCGATCCGGATCGGACTGCGCTCCGGCCTGTGAGACGCCCTGATCGGATCGCCGCTTGAGTGGTGGAGAAGGCCGGACGGAATCGGCGCCGGAACACGGCATTCGATCGCCCCCTGAAGCCCTCGATGCACCGCGGCGCGGTGCGGACAGCAGAGATCCCACGTTCCAGTGGATGTCGCGCAGCCGGCATTCACTGCGCGCCGCTGTGCGCGAGAACCACCAGCCGGCGCGTTCACCAGCTCCCGCAGCCTTGCGCCAGCGGCCGGGCAAGGGGCGGTCGCCGAGGCGCGGCCCTGTCAGTTCCGCGCTGAAGGGCGAGCGTGAACACCTGATTCAGGTTCCCGACTGCTCCCGGGCTACCGGGCGCCTGCCCGGATTGACGGCGCGCGGACAACTCAGGTCTAATGTATTAACGCGTTAATACATTAGACACCATGAAGCGACGTCCCCTGGAAACCGAGCGGAGCGAGGCGAACCTGGCCTTCCTGGCCTCGGCGCTGCTGAGCCTGCGCACGGCCGAGGAGGTGCAGGCGTTCCTCGCGGACCTGTGCACCCCGGCCGAACTGGAAGCCATGGGCGACCGCTGGCGCGTGGTGCCGCTGCTCCAGGAAGGCGTGCCTTACCGCGAGATCCACGACCGCACGCAGGTCAGCGTCACCACCATCGGCCGTGTCGCCCGCACCCTGGAACGGGGTGAAGGCGGCTACCGCCTCGCGGCGGCTCGTCTGGCCGCCCCCGAATCCTCCGAGTCCCCCGCATGAGCCCGACCCCGAACACGCCGGTCCGCGACCGGCTGCGCATCGCCATCCAGAAGTCCGGCCGCCTGGCCGAACCCGCCCGCGCGCTGCTGGCCTCCTGCGGACTGAGCTGGCGCGAGAGCCGCGACCGCCTGTTCTGCTACGGCGAAAGCCTGCCCATCGACCTGCTGCTGGTGCGCGACGACGACATCCCCGGCCTCATCGCCGACGGCGTGTGCGACCTGGGCATCGTCGGCCGCAACGTGCTGGAAGAGCAGGGCAGCGAACGCGCCAGCCTGGATCGTGCACCGGCCTTCCGCGAATACCGCGCGCTCGGTTTCGGCGGTTGCCGTCTGGACATCGCCGTGCCCGACGGCTGGGACTGGCAAGGTCCGCAGCAGCTGGACGGCAAGCGCATCGCCACCAGCTATCCGGCATTGCTGTCGCGCTGGTTGAAGGCGCAGAACGTGGACGCGCAGGTGGTGCTGCTGTCGGGCTCGGTGGAAATCGCGCCGCGCCTGGGGCAGGCCGAAGCGATCTGCGACCTGGTATCCAGCGGTGCCACGCTCTCGGCGAACCAGCTCAAGCCGGTGACCACGCTGCTGCAGAGCGAAGCGGTGCTGGCCGGCCCGGCCGACGCACTCGACGCCACGCGCGGTGAACTGGCCGACCTGCTGCAGCGCCGCCTCGATGGCGCGCTGCGCATCCGTCACAGCAAGCTGCTGCTGTTCCAGGCGTCGCGCCGCGTGCTGCCGGATCTGCTGCCGCTGTTGCCCGACGCCGAAACCCCGACCGTCATGCGCCTGGACGACGGCGACGACCTGGCGTTGCAGGCGCTCTGCCACGGCGCCGTGACGTGGCAACGCCTGGAGGAACTCAAGCGCGCCGGTGCGCGTGGACTGATGGTGCTGCCTGTGGAGGGCATGCTGGCATGAGCGCAGTAACCACCGAAACCACGCTGATGCGCCGTGTCGACTGGGGCGCGCTCGATGCCGCAGCGCAGGCACGTCTGCTGCGCCGCCCCGCGCAGATCGCATCCAGCACCACGTCCGCCGCGGTCGCCGCGATCATCGCGGAAGTGCGCGAAAACGGCGACGCCGCATTGCGCGCGTTCGGCGCGCGTTTCGACGGCGTCGACATCGAGGACTTCCGCGTCTGCGAAGACGAGTTCCGCAACGCCGTCGAGCAACTGCCCCGCACACTGCGCGACGCCATCGACGAAGCCGCCGAACGCATCGCCGAATTCCACCGCGCAGGCATGCTCGCGCCGTATCACGTGGATACCGCGCCCGGTGTGCGTTGCGAACGCGTGCTGCGCCCGATCCGGCGCGTGGGTCTGTATGTGCCTGCCGGGTCGGCACCACTGCCTTCCACGGCATTGATGCTGGGTGTTCCAGCGCGACTGGCCGGTTGTACCGACGTCGTGTTGTGCACGCCGCCGCGCCGCGACGGCAGTGCCGATCCCGCGGTGCTGTATGCCGCCTCGCGCTGTGGCATCACGCAGGTGTTCAAGGCTGGCGGCGCGCAGGCGATCGCCGCCATGGCGTATGGCACCGAACGCATGCCGCGTTGCGACAAGTTGTTTGGCCCGGGCAACGCCTACGTGACCGAAGCCAAACGGCAGGTCGCGATGGACAGCGAGGGCGCCGCCATCGACATGCCCGCGGGCCCGTCCGAAGTGCTGGTCATCGCCGATGGTGGTGCCAACCCGGCTTTCGTCGCGGCGGACCTGCTCTCGCAGGCCGAACACGGCCCGGACTCGCAGGTGATCCTGCTCAGCGACGACGACGCGCTGCTCGATGCCGTGGCCGGTGAACTCGCGCTGCAGCTGGAAGCATTGCCGCGTGCGGACATCGCGCGCAAGGCGCTGCAGGCGTCCAGCGCGATCCGCGTGGCCTCGCTGGAGCAGGCGATGCACATCAGCAACCGCTACGCGCCCGAACATCTGATCCTGGCGTTGCGCGATGCACGCGCGTGGCTGCCGGGCGTGCAGGCCGCCGGCTCGGTGTTCCTCGGCGACTGGGCGCCGGAAGCATTGGGCGACTACTGCAGCGGCACCAATCATGTGTTGCCCACCAGCGGCGCGGCGCGCTTCAGCGGCGGGCTCAATGTGTCCAGCTTCCAGGTCGCGATCACCGTGCAGGAAGTGCAGCCGCGCGGCATCCAGGCCATCGGCCCCTGCGCAGTCGAACTCGCGCGCGCCGAAGGGCTGGACGCGCATCTTCAGGCGGTGGCGCTACGGCTGAAGGCGGTGGTCGCATGAGCGCCATGCTCGACAGCACCGCACCACCGTCCGGTCCGCTGACGCTGCTGCGCGAGGACCTGCGCGATTTCGGAGGGTACCGTTCGGCGCGCAGCGAGCGCTTGCAGGGACGCATCTGGCTCAACGCCAACGAATCGCCGTGGGCGAATCCTGCCGATGCCGACGGTGCGTTGCGGCGCTATCCCGATCCACAACCGCAGGCGCTGCGTGAAGCCCTTGCTGCGTTGTACGGCTGCACGCCGGAACAGTTGCTCGTCGGGCGCGGCAGCGACGAGGGCATCGATCTTCTCGTGCGTGCCGTGTGCCGCCCGGGCGGTGACGCCATCGTCGTCAGCACGCCGACCTTCGGCATGTACGCCGTCAGTGCACGCCTGCACGGCACGCGCGTCATCGATGTGCCGCTGCGCGAGGCGGATGGCGCATGGCAATGCGATCTGGCCGCCATCGGCGACGTCGCACTGGAGCAAGGGGCGCGCATCGTCTTCCTGTGCTCGCCCGGCAACCCGACCGGTGCGCTGATCCCGCTCGATGGTATCGCCGCACTCGCGTCGCGGCTGGAAGGTCGCGCGCTGCTCGTGGTGGACGAGGCCTATCTCGAGTACGCACTGGCCCCGTCCGCGCTGACGCTGATGCAGTCGCATCGCAATGTCGTGGTGCTGCGAACGCTGTCCAAGGCGCATGCGCTCGCCGCGGCGCGCATCGGAAGCGTGATCGCCGATGCCGAACTGATCGAAGCGCTGCGTCGCTGCCAGGCACCGTATCCGTTGCCTTCCGCCTGCGTGGACGAAGCGTTCCGCGCACTGGCCGCGGATGCGGTCGCAACCACCCGTGCCCGCGTGGCCACCGTGCGCGACGAGCGTGAGTCGCTGTGGCGGGCGCTTGGCGGACTCCCCGGCGTACGTCGCGCATACCCGTCCACGGCCAACTTCGTGCTCGTCCGGTTCGAGGATGCGCAGGACGCATTCGAGCGCCTGCTCGCTGCCGGCGTGGTCGTGCGCGACATGCGCGCCGCGCGCGGGCTGGGCGATGCGCTGCGCATCAGCATCGGTACCCCGGAGCAGAACACTGCCGTCCTGTCGGCATTGTCGGGAGGCCGCGCATGAGCGCCACGCCCATCCTGTTCGTCGACCGCGACGGCACGCTCATCGAGGAGCCGTCCGACTTCCAGATCGACCGCTTCGACAAGCTGCGCTTCGTGGCGGGCGTGATCCCGGCAATGCTGCGTCTGCGCGATGCGGGCTACCAGTTCGTCATGGTGACCAACCAGGACGGCCTGGGTACCGATTCCTTTCCGCAAGCCGACTTCGATGGCCCGCACCGATTGATGATGCAGGTGTTCGAAAGCCAGGGCATCGCGTTCCGGGATGTGCTCATCGACGCCAGCCTGCCGGCCGACAACGCGCCCACGCGCAAGCCGGGTGTCGGATTGGCGTTGCCGTTGATGCGCGATCGCAGCATCGACTGGTCGCGCTCGGCCATGGTGGGCGACCGCGAGACCGACAATGCCTTCGCGCGCAATCTGGGCATCCGCGCGTTCCAGTTGCGTACCGAGCAGTTCGGCGGCGAGTGGGACTGGAGCGGCATCGCGCATGCGCTGGCCGACGCGCCGCGTGTCGCGAAGGTCACCCGCAACACACGCGAAACGCGCATCGAGGTCGCCATCGACCTCGATCGCGCCACTGACCCGCGAGTGGCCACGGGGCTGGGCTTCTTCGACCATATGCTGGAGCAGATCGGCAAGCACGGTGGTTTCGCACTGGAGCTTCGTTGCGAAGGCGACCTGCACATCGACGAGCACCACACGGTGGAAGACAGCGCGCTGGCCCTGGGTCAGGCGCTGCGCGAGGCGCTGGGCAACAAGCGTGGCATCGGGCGCTATGGGTTCACCTTGCCGATGGACGAATCGCTGGCGAGTGCGGCCCTGGATTTCTCCGGGCGGCCGTACCTGGTGTTCGATGGTGGATTCACGCGCGAACGCGTGGGCGACCTGCCGACGGAGCTGGTGCCGCATTTCTTCCGTTCGCTGTGCGAGAGCGCCGGACTCAATCTCAATCTGCGCGTGCAGGGCGAGAACGACCACCACAAGGTCGAGGCCTGTTTCAAGGCGGTCGCACGTGCGTTGCGCCAGGCAGTGAAACGAGAGGGCAGCGATCTGCCCAGCACCAAGGGAACGCTGTAGTGGCCGACGTCGTTCTCATCGACTGGGGCGGTGGAAACATCGGCTCCGTACGCTACGCGCTGGACCGCATCGGCGCGCGCGCGGTGCTCAGCGCGAACGCCGACACCATCGCCAACGCACCGCGCGTGATCCTGCCGGGCGTGGGCGCGGCGCCGCCAGCGATGGCGCGCCTGCACGGGCTGGACCTGGTGGACACCCTGCGCAACCTCCAGGCGCCGCTGCTCGGCATCTGCCTGGGCATGCAGTTGCTGTACGAGTCCAGCGACGAAGGCGATGTGGAATGCCTGGGCCTGCTGCGCGGTCGCGTGTCGAAGCTTGCATCGGCGCCGGGGCTGCGCGTGCCGCACATGGGATGGAATCGCCTGAGCCCGGTGGTCGATTCGCCGCTGCTGGCAGGCATCGATGCCGGGGCGTGGGCGTACTTCGTGCACGGATTCGTCGCCCCGCAGACCGAAGACACCCTGGCCAGCACGGACCACGGTATGCGATTCACCGCCGTGGCGGCGCGCGGGCGCTGCTTCGGTGCGCAGTTCCACCCGGAGCGTTCGGCTGCGATCGGCCAGCGCCTGCTCACCAATTTCCTGGCGATGGAGGCCGCATGAGCGCCATCGCATCGCCTGCCGCGAGTGTCATGAACGATTTCGAACTCTACCCGGCCATCGACGTGCGCGGCGGACAGGTGGTCCGCCTGCATCAGGGCGACTACGCACGCGAGACGCGCTATTCGCCGACGCCCATCGAGCTTGCCATCCGCTATGCGGAGCAGGGAGCGCAGTGGCTGCATCTGGTCGATCTGGACGCCGCCCGCTCAGGGGGCTACACGCTCGCCGCGTTGCTGGCCGCAATCGGTGACAAGACCGGGCTGCGAGTGCAGACCGGCGGCGGTGTGCGCGGCGAAGCCGATGTGGAAGCCATCCTTGCTGCGGGCGCTTCGCGCGTGGTGGTTGGTTCGCTGTCGGTGCGCGATCCCGAGCGCGTGCTTGGCTGGATCGCACGTTTCGGCGCGGACCGCATCACCGTCGCGCTCGACGCGCGGCGCGATGCGCAGGGGGTCTGGCGGCTGCCGGTATCCGGCTGGACGCAGGACAGCGGCGCGACGCTGGAAACGCTCGTCGCGCGGTTTGCCGACGGTGGATTGCGTCACCTGTTGTGCACCGACATCGACCGCGACGGCACGCTCACGGGGCCGAACCTGGAGCTGTATCGCGATCTAGTGGCACTGGCGCCCGGCCTGGAGGTGCAGGCATCCGGTGGAGTGCGCAGCGTCGACGACATCCTCGACGCGCGTGCCGCTGGCTGCGGCGGGGCCGTGCTCGGCAAGGCGTTGCTCGACGGCGCATTCGCATTCCCTGATGCGCTGAGCACGGTGCGCGCATGCTGAGCCGTCGCATCATTCCGTGTCTGGACGTGCGCGATGGCCGCGTGGTAAAGGGCGTGCGTTTCCGCGATCACGTGGACATGGGCGACATCGTCGATCTCGCCCTGCGCTACCGTGCCGAGGGGGCGGATGAGCTGGTGTTCTACGACATCACCGCCAGCCCGGAGGGGCGCAGCGTCGATCGCGGCTGGGTGGAGCGGGTGGCGCGTGTGATCGACATTCCCTTCTGCGTGGCGGGCGGGATCCGCAGCGTCGAGGATGCACGTGCGGTGCTGCTGGCCGGCGCCGACAAGATTTCCATCAACACGCCGGCGCTGGAGCGTCCCGCGCTGATCGGCGAGATCGCGCAGGCGTTCGGTGTGCAGTGCGTGGTGGTGGGCATCGACAGCCTGCGTGACGACGACCACGAGTGGCGCGTCCGCCAGTACACGGGCGATCCGTCGCGAACGCGGGCCTTGCCGCGGCGGACACTGGACTGGGTGGTCGAAGCCCAGGAGCGCGGCGCGGGCGAGATTGTCCTCAACTGCATGGGCAGCGACGGCGTGCGCAGCGGTTACGACATCGAACAGCTGCAGGCGGTGCGCGAGCGCTGCGATGTGCCCCTGGTCGCGTCGGGCGGTGCGGGAGCCATCGAGCATTTCAGCGATGTGTTCCGCGAGGCCGATGTCGATGCCGCACTGGCGGCGAGCGTGTTCCATTCCGGTGCGGTACCGATTCCGGCGCTGAAGCAGCACCTGCGCGGGCAGGGCATCGAGGTGCGCGATGAGTACTGAACGGGCCGGTGTGCCGTTCGCGGCCGATGCGCTGGCATGGGACAAGCAGGACGGCCTGTTGCCGGCGATCGTGCAGGATGCCGATACGCGGCGCGTGTTGATGCTCGGTTACATGGACCGCGAGGCATTGCGCGTGACGCTGGAATCCGGCCACGTCACCTTCTTCAGCCGCAGCCGGCAGCGGCTGTGGACGAAGGGCGAGACCTCCGGCCACACCCTCGACCTGGTGTCCATCGAAGCGGACTGCGACGCGGACACGCTGCTGGTGCAGGCGCGGCCGCACGGCCCGACCTGCCATCTGGGCCGCGAAAGCTGTTTCGCCGGCGCGCCGGCCGGAGCCGGCTTCCTGCAGAGGCTGGACACGCTTGTCGCCACGCGTGAGCGCGAGCGACCGGCTGGCAGCTACACCACGCGGCTGCTCGAGGGCGGCATCCGCCGCGTCGCGCAGAAGGTCGGCGAGGAAGGCGTGGAGACCGCCCTGGCGGCCGTGACGCAGTCGGACGATGAACTGCTGGGCGAAGCCGGCGACCTGCTGTACCACCTGCTGGTACTGCTGCGCGCGCGCGGGCTGGGGCTGGGCGACGTGGAGGCGCTGCTGGAACAACGCCACGCCGGCGGATCGTGAGGCTCGGCGGCCGTGCGACTTCCGGGCGACACGACATCGCCGGATAATCGCGCGATCCCGTGCCTCGATCCCGTGCCATGGCCCATGCCCGTTCCGTCCTCCTGTTCGCCCTGATGACCGTCGCCGCGCAGGCGCCTGCGCAGGTGAAGTCCTCCATCGTTGGCACCGTGTTCCGCGACGATAATGGCAATGGCCAGCGCGATCCGCGCGAACGCGGCCTCGAAGGCGTGAAGGTCTCGAACGGTCGCGAGCTGGTGGTCACCGATTCGCAAGGCCACTACCTGCTGCCCAAGCGTGACGGCAGCACGCTGTTCGTGATCAAGCCGCCGGAGTTCGCGACCGCGAAGGGCGACAACGGCCTGCCTTACTTCTGGCACCACCTGTTCCCGGAAGGCTCGCCGAAGCTGCGCTTCGGTGGCATCGCCGCCACCGCGCCAGGCGATGCGTACGACTTCGCGCTGCAGCCGCAACGCGCCGCGAAGGGCGACCTGACGATGCTGGTTTTCGGTGATCCGCAGCCGAAGAGCCGCATCGACGTGGGCTACTACGAGCACGACATCGTGCAGCCGCTGGTCGGCACGCACGGTGCGCAGCTGGGACTGAGCCTGGGCGACATCGTCCACGACGACCTCAGCCTCTATGCCGACATGAACCGCGTGACCGCGAAGCTCGGCGTGCCGTGGCTGCACGTGACGGGCAACCACGACCTCGACTTCGACGCCATGCGCGACGAGGACGCGCTGCTGGGCTTCCGCAACGTGTTCGGCCCCGATACCTACGCGTGGGAAGAACCGCAGGCCAGTTTCATCGTGATGGACGACGTGGTGTACATGCCGGGGAAGAAGCCGACCTATGTCGGTGGCATCCGCGAGGACCAGTTCGCATTCCTGCAGGCGTACCTGGCAACGCTGCCGAAGGAGCGGCGCGTGGTGATCTCGGTGCACATTCCCTTCTTCGAACCAGTGCCCGGGGTGGAAACCTTCCGTCGCGCCGACCGCGAGCGCCTGTTCGCATTGCTGAAGGATCACAGTCAGGTGTTGCTGCTCAGTGCGCACACGCACAACCAGCGTCACTATTGGCACGATGCCTCGACCGGTTGGCATGGCGCCAGGCCCTTGCACGAGTACAACGCCGGCGCGACCTGCGGCGCGTTCTGGTCCGGTGTGAAGGATGCACAGGGCATTCCCGATACGACCATGAGCGACGGTACCCCGAACGGATACGCATGGCTGACGTTCCAGCGCGATGGGTCCTACTCGCTGCGTTACCAGGTGGCGCGCGGTGCGAAGGACGACGCGATTGGCCTGCATGCGCCCAGGGTGCTGCGCCGCGGCGCGTGGCCGGCGTTCGGAGTGTTCGCCAACGTCTACATGGGCGATGCCGAGAGCCGCGTCGAGTACCGTATCGACCAGGGCGAGTGGAAAGCGATGAAGCGCGTCGAGCAGCCGGATCCGCGACTGGTGGCGGAGAACGTGGCCGACGAGCTGGCGACGACGCTGCGCGGTTTCGATCGGTCGCCCGAGGCTGACCCCTCGACGCACCTGTGGCGCGGTACGCTGCCGACAGACCTCACGTTGGGCGAGCACCGCATCGAGGTGCGCGCGTTCGACCGCTGGCAGGGCGAACAGCACGCGCAGACGCATTACCGCCTGGACGACGCACAGGAGTAGATGCCATGACCACCGGGCTTCCGACCGATCTGCCGATCCGCGTGTTCAGTACGGAAGCCGCGTGGGAGAAATGGCTGGCCACGCACGGCGACGCGCCGGGCATGTGGCTGAAAATCGCCAAGAAGGACTCGGGTGTCACGTCGGTGACGTACTCCGAAGCGCTGGACGTGGCCCTGTGCCACGGCTGGATCGACGGCCTCAAGCGCGCCTGCGACGAACGGTATTTCCTGCAGCGCTTCACACCGCGCAAGTCGCGAAGCCTGTGGTCGAAGCTCAACGTCGCGCGCGTGGAGAAGCTGGTGGCGGCTGGGCGCATGCGCGAGGGCGGACAGCGCGAGGTGGATGCGGCGAAGGCGGATGGGCGTTGGGATGCGGCGTACCACGCAGCCAGCGGCATGGAATGTCCACCGGAACTGGTCGCGGCGCTGAAGAAGAACGCGAAGGCGCGCAAGGCATTCGACGCGTTGGATGGCACCAACCGTTACGCCTTCTGCTGGCGCGTGCACACCGCGAAGAAGCCCGAGACGAAAGCGGCGCGGGTCGAGAAGTTCATCGGGATGCTGGAGCGCGGGGAGAAGATCCACGCGTGACGCCCGGCGCCGATGCGCGGCAACGGAGCCGATTCCCTTCTCCCCTTGCGGGAGAAGGTGCCCCGAAGAGGCGGAAGAGGGGGCTTTGCCGGGAGGGCGTCAGCGGACCGTGACGCTCGCAAAGCGTCAGCGGACCATGACGCTCGCAAACGTCTCCACCCGCACGTGCCCATGCGTCGCCTCGCCCGTGCGCGGCGTCGGATAGTCGTCGAGACGGTCGATCAGCGCGGTCTGCAGGCCCGCTTCGCGCGCCGCGTCGAGTTCCTCGACCACGTCGGACAGGAACAGGATGTCGCCCGCCGGAAGCCCGATGGCGTCGACGATGTTGCGGTAGCTCTGCGCTTCGCGCTTGCCGCCCATCTCGGTGTCGTACCAGCCCGAGAACAACGACGTCAGGTCGCCCGCGTCGCTGTGGCCGAAGAACAGGCGCTGCGCCGGCACGCTGCCGGAGGAATACACGTACAACGGCAGGCCGGCGGCATGCCAGTCGCGCAGCGATTGCGCGGCGTCAGGGTAGATGTGCGCGGTGAAGTCGGCGCTCTTGTAGCCGTCCGCCCAGATCATGCCCTGCAGCGCTTTCAGCGCCGTGTGCTTGCGGTCCTCGTCGATCCAGCCCTGCAGCACCTCCACGATCATCGCGTCCTGGCACATGCCGCCGTTCTCGGTGGCCACCACATCGAGCCACTTGCGCACGCCCGGTTCCTTGCCGCGTGCGGCGACGAAGCGGGGCAGGGCGCGGCGCGCGTACGGGAACAGCACGTCCTTGACGAAGGAAATGCTGCTGGTGGTGCCCTCGATGTCGGTGAGGATGGCGCGGATGGTCATGGATGCGGCGTCAGCGAGACGCGCGATGGCGCGCGTCGGAGTGGATGGAAGTCGCTGGATCCCCGCGTTCGCGGGAATGGCGTTTCGCGGCGGGACTCAGCCCGCCTGGCCCTTCTCGTAGCGCGGGAAGCGCTGGGCGATGTCGGTGCCGGTGAAATGGCCGACCCAGCCGTCCGGCTCGGTGAAGAAGCGGATGGCGATGAAGCTGGGCTCCGGGCCCATGTCGAACCAGTGCCTGGCGCCGTCGGGCACGGCGATCAGGTCGCCCTGTTCGCACTTCACCTCGTAGACCTCGTCGTTCACGTGCAGCGTGAACAGGCCCGAGCCGGCGACGAAGAAGCGCACCTCGTCTTCCTTGTGGAAATGCTCGTCCAGGAACTTGGCGCGCATGGCCTCGCGCTGCGGGTTGTTCGGCGCGATGCTCACGACGTCGACGGTCTTGAAGCCGCGTTCGCGGACCAGGCGGTCGATGTCCGCGCGGTAGGCGTCCATGATCTTCTCGGGCGAGTCGCCCGGCTGCACCGGCGCGTTCGCCGCCCAGCGTTCGAAGGTCACGCCGATCGGCTGCAGTTCGCGTGCGATCTCGGCGTAGTCCGTGGTGGCCACGCGCGGCGTGGTGGTGTCGTTCTCGGAAAAAATGCGCAGACGGCTCATCGCTGCAGTCTCCTCAGGTCAAGCTCGCAGCCGAGCAGGAATTCGAATGCTTCCAGGTGGCGCCTCGCCTCGGGCATGTCGCGGCCCCAGGCGTAGAGGCCGTGGCCATCGATCAGGTAACCCCACATCTGCTGGCGGTCGAGCAGGCAATCGACCTGCGCGGCCAGCGTGTGCATGTCCTGGCTGTTGGGCAGCACCGGAAGCTCGACGCTGATCTCGTGAGTGGTGTTGCCGGTGAAGGCTTTCAAGAGTTCGTAGCCTTCCAGATGAACGTGCCCGGGGCCGGCATACAGGCGCGAGGCGACGGTCTGGACGCGAGAGTGCGTGTGCAGGACGCAGCCGATGTCCGGGAAGCGCTTGTACAGCTGCGTGTGCAGCAGCGTCTCGGCGGAGGATTTCTGCGCGGTGGCCACCGGCTGGCCGTCGAGGTCGACGACCATGATGTCGGCCTCGGTCAGCTTGCCCTTGTCGCGACCGGACACGGTGATGGCGATGTGGGCCGCGTCCATCCGGCGCGAGAAATTGCTGCTGGTCGCGGGCGTCCAGCCGAGCTCGGACAGCTCGCGCACGTTCACGATGATCTCGCCGGCGCAGTGCGCCAGGCGCTGGGGGTCATAGGGGAGGGGGGCGGCGTTCATGGGGCAAGTTTATCGAACTTGGGGCGATGGGCAGGGTGAGGCTCGCGGTTGCCCTAGGCCGGAACAGGATCCCGTGGCGGCCATTGTCGGCCCGCGATGCGATCGATCTTAAGAGCGCGTTAAATCGTCCGACCCGGGAGTTTTGTCATGAAGCGCATCGCATGCCCTCTGCTTGCGGCGATGCAGACGACCCGGAACGACAAAGGCGCCACGAGGGCGCCTTTGTGAGGGACTGAAGGCGTACACCGTCAGCGCCGCATCCGGCTGTGCCTGTAGCCGTACAGGAAGTAGATCAGGAAGCCGGCGGCGGTCCAGACCACCATCAGGAGCCAGTTGTGCGCGGTCATCGTCGACAGCAGCGCCAGGCAGCTGAGGATGCCCGCGATGCAGACGCCCCACGCGAACGGGATGCGGAACGGGCGCGGCAGGTCGGGCTGGGTGCGGCGCAGGATCAGGACGCCGGCACAGACCGCGGCGAAGGCGATCAGGGTGCCCATCGAGGTGAGCTCGCCCAGCACGTCCAGCGGGAACAGCGCCGCCAGCACGGCGATGCCGATGCCGGTGATGACGGTGTTGATGTGCGGTGTGCGGTACTCGGGGTGGATCTTCGTGAACAACGGCGGCAGCAGGCCGTCGCGCGCCATGATCATGAAGATGCGCGGCTGGCCGATGATCATCACCAGGACCACCGACGACAGGCCGATCAGCGCGCCGATCTCCACCACAATGCGCAGCCAGCCCAGCTCCGGATGCGCGGCCACGGCGGTCACCACCGGTTCGGCCGTGCCCAGCTGCGAGTACGGCACCAGTCCGGTCATCACCGCGGCCATGGCGATGTACAGCACGGTGCAGATGGCCAGCGAGGCGAGCATGCCGATGGGCAGGTCGCGCTGCGGCTTGTGCGATTCCTGCGCCGCCACCGAGACCGCCTCGAAGCCGATGTAGGCGAAGAACACCAGCGCCGCGCCGCGCAGCACGCCCTCGAAGCCGTACTTGCCCGGCCCCTGGTTCTCGGGGATGAAGGGCGTCCAGTACTCCGGGTTCACGTACTTCCAGCCGACGAAGATCACCAGCAGGATCAGGCCCGTCTTGAGCACGACCATCGCCATGTTCATGGCGGACGACTTGCGGATGCCGACGTAGCACAGCCAAGTCAGCAGCAGCACGATCGCCGCGGCGGGCAGGTTGGCGATGGCGCCGGTGGGCCGCAGCTGGGCGTCCAGTGGAGCGCTCACCAGCTCGGTTGGCAATGTGATGTTGAAATGTTGCAGCAGGCTGAGGAAATACCCGGTCCAGCTCACTGCGACCGCCGAGGCGGAGACGCCGTACTCCAGTACCAGCATCCAGCCGATGAACCAGGCGGACAGCTCGCCCAGCGTTGCGTAGGTGTAGGTGTAGGCGCTGCCGGAGACCGGCACCATCGCGGCGAACTCGGCATAGGCCAGTGCGCAGAAGGTGCAGCAGATCGCCGCGAGCACGAACGAAAGCATGATGGCGGGGCCGGCATGGTTCGCCGCGGCCTGGCCGGTGATGACGAAAATGCCGCCGCCGATCACCGCGCCGATGCCCAGCGCGGTCAGGCCCCAGGGGCCGAGGGTGCGGTGCAGGCTCAGGCCTTCGGCATCGGCGTGGCTGGCATGCGGGTGTTTGGTCGCCCAGAGTTGTCGCATCGATCTGTTTCCCGGCGCCGGCGCAGGCCGGCATGAGTGGTGCGTGCTTCGGATGAAACAAGGCCGGCGGGGATGCCGCCGGCCCTGGACTTCGTATCAGCGATCAGCGCGCTGCCTTGCGTACCTTGCTGTGGTGGTAGCCATAGAAGAAGTAGATCAGCAGGCCGATAACGGTCCAGCCGGTCATCAGCGGCCAATGCTCCGAGAACGGCTTCCAGAACAGGTAAAGGCAGGCCGCGGCGCCGAGCGGGCAGATGATCGAGGCGGCCGGCACGCGGAACGGACGCGCCAGGTCCGGGCGGCTCTTGCGCAGCACCAGCACGCCGATGGAGACCGTGGCGAACGCCAGCAGCGTACCCATCGACACCAGCTCGCCGAGCAGGCCGATCGGCAGGAAGCCGGCCAGCAGCGCGGCGAAGATGCCGACGATGATCGTGCCGACGTACGGCGTCTGGAACTTCGGATGCACCTTGGCGAACATCTTCGGCAGCAGGCCGTCCTGCGACATCGAATAGAAGATGCGCGGCTGGCCCATCAGCATCACCAGGATCACCGAGCTCAGGCCGGCGATGGCGCCGATCTCGACGATGTGCTTCAGCCACGCCAGCGACGGGTAGGCTTCCAGCGCGGTGGCGACCGGCTTGGGCGTGCTCAGCTGCGGGTACGGCAGCAGGCCCGTCAGCACCAGGGCGACGATGATGTAGATGATGGTGCAGATGACCAGCGAGCCGAGGATGCCGATGGGCATGTCGCGTTGCGGGTTCTTGGCTTCACCGGCCGCGGTGGAGACGGCGTCGAAGCCGATGTACGCGAAGAACACCACCGAGGCGCCGCGGATGATGCCGTCGATGCCGTAGCGGCCCGGTCCCTGGTTTTCCGGGATGAAGGGCACCCAGTTGTCCGGGTTGATGTACTTGGTGGCGAAGGCGACGAACAGCACGATCACGATCACCTTGATGGCGACGATGATCGAGTTGACGAAAGCCGACTGCGTGATGCCCACGTAGCACAGACCGCTGATGGCAGCGATGATCGCCACGGCCGGCAAGTTGATGAGGCCGCCGGTGTAGACGATGCTGCCGTCGACCACGTTCAGCGGCGCCGCCGCGAGCGACGCGGGCAGCGCCATGCCGAAGGTGCCCAGCAGGCTGTTGAGATAGCCCGACCAGCCCACCGCGACCGTGGACGCGGCGAACATGTACTCGAGCACCAGGTTCCAGCCGATGAACCAGGCGACGAACTCGCCGAGCGTGGCATAGGAATAGGAGTAGGCGCTGCCCGACACCGGCAGCATGGCTGCGAACTCGGCGTAGCACAGGCCGGCGAGGGCGCAGGCGAAACCGGCGATGACGAAGCTCAGCACGATGGCCGGGCCTGCGTGTTCGGCGGCGGCGTGACCGGAGAGGACGAAGATGCCGGCGCCGATGACGGCACCGATACCCAGCATCACCAGCTGCGTGGCGGTCAGCGATCGCTTGAGGGTCGCCTCGCCCTGGAGGCTGCCTTCGACCGGCTCACCGGCGTCGACGTGCCCGGCGGGCTCCACCGGCTTGGTGAGGAATAGGTTTTTGAACATCGATTTCCCCTGGGGATGTGTGATCGGCCGCCCGTTCAGGCGGCAAGTGTGCGCAGGCCGTGGGGGCGGGCCACCATAACCCACGCGGGAAAGCAGCGGCAAGACGGGGAAAGTCACGGCCCCGACACGCATAATCGCGGCCCCTGACACATCGCCGCCGGCCTTGCCCATGACCGAAACCGCTGACCAGGCCCTCGCGCGCATCCGCGGGGAACTGCTCGACTATGCCCGGCGCTGGCCGTCCGAGTCCGATCCGGCGCTGTTCCTGGAGCTGCTCGACGATGGGCAGGCCCCGTTCGTGCGGGAGCGTCTGGCCGGTCACTTCACCGCATCCAGCTGGCTGGTGGACCGCAGCGGCACGCGCGTGCTGCTCACGCACCACCGCAAGCTGGAGCGCTGGCTTCAGCTTGGCGGACATGCCGACGGTGACCGCGATCTGTCGAACGTCGCGCTGCGCGAGGCGGAAGAGGAGTCGGGCCTGACGGGCTTGCGCGTGGAACCGGAGCTGTTCGACCTGGACCGGCACTGGATCCCCGAGCGCAAGGACGTGCCGGGTCATTGGCACTACGACGCCCGCTACGTGGTGCATGCCGGCGAGAACGAGGACTATGTGGTCAGCGAGGAATCGCACGACCTGGCATGGCGGTCGATCGACGCGATCCTGTCGGACGCGGAGAGCGATGAGTCGATGCTGCGCATGGCGACCAAGTGGATGCAGCGCAGGGGCAGCGCTTCGCGCTGACGCGCGTACCCCTCTCCGACGCGCTGCGCGCGTCGACCTCTCCCATGCGGGGAGAGGTGGAAAACCGGCCTAGTACAGCACGCGCGTCCGCAGTGTTCCCGGAATGCGACCGAGCTCCTCACGCACCTGCGCCGCCTGCTCCTGCGTCGCGGTCACGTCGATCACCACATAGCCTACCTTCGGGTGCGTGCGCAGGAACTGGCCGTCGATGTTGACGCCCAGGCGCGAGAACACGTCGTTCACCTGCGACAGCACGCCAGGCACGTTGCGGTGGATGTGCAGCAGGCGCGTGCTGCCGGTGTGTTCGGGCAGCGTCACTTCCGGGAAGTTCACCGCCGACAGGGTCGAGCCGTTGTCGCTGTAGCGGATCAGCTTGGCCGCCACTTCCAGTCCGATGTTGTCCTGCGCTTCCAGCGTGCTGCCGCCGATGTGCGGCGTCAGGATCACGTTGTCCAGGCCCACCAGCGGCGAGACGAACGGGTCCGCGTTGCCCTGCGGTTCCGCCGGGAACACGTCCACCGCGGCGCCACCGACCTTGCCCGAGCGCAGCGCTTCGGCCAGCGCGTCGATGTCCACCACCGTGCCGCGCGAGGCGTTGATCAGGTGCGCGCCCGTCTTCATCTTCGCGATCTGCGCCTGGCCGAACATGCCCTGAGTGGCGGGCGTTTCCGGTACGTGCAAAGTGACGATGTCGCTGCGCTCCAGCAGGTCGTCCAGACCCATCGCCATGCGCGCATTGCCCAGCGACAGCTTGGTCTCGATATCGTGGAAGATGACCTGCATGCCCAGCGCTTCGGCGATCACGCCCACCTGGGTGCCGATGTGGCCGTAACCGACGATGCCCAGCGTCTTGCCGCGTACCTCGTGGCTGCCGGCCGCCGACTTCGACCAGCCGCCGCGATGGCATTGCGCGTTCTTCTGCGGGATGCCGCGCATCAGCATGATCGCCTCGGCCACCACCAGCTCGGCGACGCTGCGCGTGTTGGAGTAGGGCGCGTTGAACACCGGGATGCCAGCCAGTTCGGCCGTGTCCAGGTCGATCTGGTTGGTGCCGATGCAGAACGCACCGACCGCCATCAGGCGGCGTCCGTGCGACAGGACCTCGGCGGTGAGGTGCGTGCGCGAACGGATGCCGACGATGTGCGCCTGCGCGATCTCCTGGTGCAACAGCTCGGGCGGCGGCGATTTGTCGTAGACCTGGATGTTCGAGTAACCGGCGTTGCGGAAACTTTCCACCGCGGTCGGCGCGACGCCTTCCAGCAGCAGAACGCGGATATCGGACTTGGGGAAGGAGGTCGGCAGGCTCACGACGGTCGCGGGTCGGGTGTGGGCTTTCGACTATGTCAGAAATGCGGGGTGTTTGCTGCATTGCACCAGCGGCTTGGATAGGATGCCGGGAGTCCGGTCCTGGAACGCTCGCGCGACACCGGGGACTGGTCACGCCAAAGGCCGCAACCATTGCTGGGTTCCGATGACCGACTCCCGCCTCGAACGCCTGCAGGCCGCCATTCCGGGCCTGCGTCTGACCACCGATGTCGCCGACCTGGAGCATTACGGCCGCGATTGGACGCGACGCTGGACGCCGGCACCGCTGGCCATCGCCCTTCCGTCTTCGGTGGATGAGGTCCAGGGCATCGTGCGCTGGGCCAACGCCGAAGGCGTGGCCGTGGTGCCCTCGGGTGGGCGTACAGGACTTTCCGGCGGGGCCGTCGCCGCCAACGGCGAGCTGGTGCTGAGCCTGGAGCGCATGAACCGCGTGCTGGACTTCAATCGCGTCGATCGCACGCTAGCCGTGCAGGCCGGCATCCCGTTGGAGGCGGTGCACAACGCGGCGCGCGAGCATGGCCTGGTGTACCCGGTCGATTTCGCCGCACGCGGTTCGTGCTCCATTGGCGGCAACATCGCCACCAACGCCGGCGGTATCCGTGTGATCCGTTACGGCAACACGCGCGAGTGGGTCGCGGGCCTGACCGTGGTCACCGGCGCCGGCGAGGTGCTGCACCTCAACCGCGGGTTGATCAAGAATTCCAGCGGCTACGACCTGCGCCAGCTGATGATCGGCTCGGAAGGCACGTTGGGCATCGTGGTGGAGGCGACACTGCGCCTGACCGACCCGCCGCCGCCGACCAACGTCATGCTGCTCGCGCTGCCTTCGTTCGAGACGCTGATGCAGGTGTTCGCCGCGTTCCGCGAGCGGCTCACGCTGGAGGCGTTCGAGTTCTTCACCGATCGCGCGTTGCACCACGTGCTCGCCCATGGCGCGCAGAAGCCCTTCGACGAGGTGCATCCGTACTACGTGGTCACCGAGTTCGCGGTGGGCGACGAAGCACGCGAGGCGGCGGCGATGGCCGCTTTCGAGTACTGCATGGAGCAGGGCCTGGTCAGCGACGGCGTGATCAGCCAGAGCGACGCGCAGGCTGCGCAGCTGTGGCGGTTGCGCGAAGGCATCACCGAGAGCCTGGCCAAGTACAAGCCGTACAAGAACGATGTGTCGGTGCGCATTTCCGAGATGCCGGCCTTCCTCACGCAGACGCAGGCGCTGCTGGGGCAGGAGTACCCGCATTTCGACGTGGTCTGGTTCGGGCACATCGGCGACGGCAACCTGCATATCAACGTGCTCAAGCCCGACGACACGGCCGATGCCGACTTCGTGCGCCAGTGCGAGCACGTCACCAAGCTGCTGGCGCAGGCGCTCGAGAGGCACGGTGGCAGCATCTCGGCCGAGCACGGCATCGGCCTGGTCAAGAAGCCGTACCTGCTGGGTACGCGCAGCGCGGAGGAAATCGCGCTGATGCGCGGCATCAAGCATTCGCTGGACCCCAGGGGGCTGATGAACCCGGGCAAGGTGTTCGACGCCTGAGGAGTAACGTCCGGCGAGGGCCGGGCCGTTCGCGCCGGCTCCTTCCGGATCGTGAACGGCCGGCGCGTGGCGCGCCGTCGTGCACGTACTTCGTCGCGACGAGCGGGTAGTCTTCGCGGACGGCCCCCGGGCCGCATTCCACGACAAACGGGTATTCCTGATGAAGCGTTCCGCCTTCCTGCTGCTCGTCGCCCTGACCGCCGCCGCACCGCTCGCGCTGGCATCCAGTTTCGCCGGTACCTCCGCAGGCTCGTCGGCCGGTGGCAGCTCGGCATCGAGCAACGCCAGCTCGGATTCGAGTTCCGGCAACGATGACAGGGTGGTACTGGCCGCGCGCGAGGATGCCGCCAGCTTCGTCGCCAGCGACGGCACCATCCGCGGTGCACAGCTCGAGTCCGCGCTGCGCCATCTGCGCGAGCACGACGCAAAGGCACGCGTCGCCAGCGACCTCGAGCTGGCCAAGGCCATCCTGGCGCTGTAACCGTGCACCGCCGCATTCGTCGCGGCGCGATGGCATGGCTGGTCGTGGCGTGCGCATCGGCGCACGCTGCGCCCTCGCTTCAGCTGGACGAGGCCGGCCTCACGCCGGATGAGATCGCGGTCAGCCGGCAACTGCTGGCCGACGCGCAGGCGCGACTGCCTGCCGCCATGCGCGATGCGCCCGGCCGCACGATTCCCGTGCGCTGGACCCATGCATTGGACGAGCAGGTACATGGGCGCGCAGGCCGCGACGAACTCCTGCTCAATCGTGCGCTGTTGCCGTCGCTGCTCGGCGCCAGCGATGCGCAGGCGCGTCATGACGCGTTGGCGACCGTGCTGCACGAACTCGCGCACTACCACGACCGCGGCGCGCACGGTGGCATCTCGCGCGATCCGCGCTTCCTCGACCTTGCCGGCTGGCAGGTCCGCGCCACCCGCTTCACGACGCAGCTCGCCGGTCGTGCACGCGAGAACCGCTTCGTCGACCGTTCCCCCGATCCGTACGAGCTGACCCGTCCCACCGAGTTCTTTGCCGTCAACGTCGAGCATTTCCTGCTGGACGCCGACTACGCGTGCCGACGACCCGCGCTGCACCGCTATTTCTCGCAGCGTCTGGGCGCGCCACCGGGGCAGGGGGGCGTGGACTGCGCACGCGACATGCCCTACCTCGATGCCGGCGAAGGCGAGGGTGGCGCGCTGGGCACGATCGATCCGGCGCGCGTGTACGCCATCGACTACCTCCTCGCCGAAGGCAACGCACAGCCGATGAGCCGGTGGGGCCACAGCATGCTGCGACTGGTGGTGTGCGCACCCGGTCGCGAACCGGGGCCGGACTGTCGGTTCGATCTGGCGTACCACCGCGTGCTGTCGTTCCGCGCCTTCGTCGACGACGTGCAGATTTCCAGCTGGAGCGGCCTGACCGGTCGCTATCCCTCGCGCCTGTTCGTGCTGCCGATGGCGCAGGTGATCGACGAATACACCAAGGTGGAGCTGCGCGGACTGCGATCGATCCCGTTGAAGCTGGACCGCGACGAGGTCGCTTCGGTGCTGGAGCGTGCAGCGCAACTGCACTGGAGCTACGACGGCCGCTACTACTTTTTGGGCAACAACTGCGCTGCGGAGACATGGAAGCTGCTGCATGACGGCGTACCGCGGCTGGCCGGGCAGGGCATCGGCAGCATCACGCCGACGGGTCTTCTGCGCCGGTTGGAGAAGGCCGGTGTCGCCGACGCCTCGGTGCTGGACGACGACGCGCAGGCGCTGCGCCTGGGCTACCGGTTCGCATCGCAACGAACCTGGTTCCAGCAGATGTATGAAGTTGCCCGCGAGCAGTTGGAGCTGCCGCATCGCGACGTGGAGGACTGGATCGGGCTGTCGCCGCAGGCGCGGCGCCCGTGGCTGGAGCGTGCGGACCTGCGAGCCAGCGCGGCACTGCTGGTGCTGGAACAGGCGGCGCTGCGTCGTGGCGAGCTGCGCGTTCGCGAGCAACTGAAGAAGCGTTACCTGCGCGACGATGCGCGCGGTGGTCCGGACGATGCGGTGCGTCGTCTGTTGCAGGAGAGCGAAGCGCTCGGTCGTCCGGCCCGGCTGATCGACAGCGGCGGTTACGGCCTGCCGCAAGCGGCGGAACGCGAAGCGCTGGCCCGGGACGGCCTGGCTCTGCGCGACCGCCTGCGCGAAACCCGGGCGCAGCTGGATCGCGCGGCACGCAGCTGGATGACGCCGGAACAGCGCGAATGGATGGATGGCATCGCGGCCAACGCGGACCTCATCGGCCGGCGCGTGCGCATGCTGCATGCGGAGCAGGGCGGGTTGCGGTTGCCCTGAGTCAGGCGGGTGGTTGCCCCAGCCATTTCGTCATCAGCCGCCGTGGATGCATCGCGTAACCGCGGCGGCGGTAGATCTCGCGCGCAAGGTCGTTGCCGTCGGTGACTTCCAGGCGCACGCACTTCAGCCCTTCGGCGACACAGAGTGCTTCGACTTCGTCCAGCGCCCGCTTGCCGATGCCGCCACCACGATGCGCGGGCAGCACGTACAGTTCGTCGAGCAGGCCGAAACGCCCGCCGAATTCCAGGCTGAAGCAGAAGCCGACGGCGAAGTACCCCGCGAGTTCGTCCTCGCGTTCGAGCAACATCAGCCGGCCGTGCGAGGGATGCGACAGCAGGGATTCCAGTCCGGAGCGCACGCGTGCTTCGTCCCAGGCGATGCCCTCGTCCGCGTGGAATACGCGGATGACCGGCAGCAGCGCCGGCAGGTCGGCAGCGGCGAATGCCCGGACGTGCAGGTCGCTCATTGCGAACGCGTGTCCGGGGTGGTCACGTGCGGCAGCAGGTCGTCGACCAGGCGCTTGCGGCTGCTGCGGTGGTACTCGGCCGGAGAGAACGGCATCGACACCGCCTGGTAGCGCGCGATCAATCCACGCACCGCGGTCCTCTCGGCGTCGCTGAAGTCGCGTCGGCTGCCGTTGTCGGTGAGCTGCGTCAGGCGCGCCTGCACGGTTTCCTTCGCGGCGATGTGGGCCTCATCGAGCGGATGCGCCACGCACAGGCCGTACGTGCCGGCCAGCAGGTGCTGCCACAGCGAGGGGAACTGCGTGTCGAACGCCGCGTCGTCGAAGCGGCCCTGCGCGTCGGCGAAGCCAGGAATGGAGCCTTCTTCCGCGTGCACGGCTTGCAGCGCGACGCGGTAGCCTTCACGGAAGCGCGCCTGCAGGGAGGCCGCCGCAACGGCGACATCGCCATCGTGCGCTGCGAGCGAATCATGGCCACGCGCCACCCAGGGTGCCATGGACGGATTGAACCATTGCCCCATGGGTGCGCCGGGTGAGGGCACGGCACCGAAGACGAGCGAGCGCATCGTGCCCGCATCGTCCACCTCGTACGACGCTCCCGGCGCGAGGCCCGACGCGATCAGTCGCGACAGCGTCGGCTCGTCGATCCCGCAACGCGCCGCGAAGGCCGGCGCATCGAGGAAACGCTCGCGCAGGTAGCGTTCAACCACTGCGTCAGTCCGCGCGCCCGGCGAACTCACCGGTGGTGGTGTTCACCAGCACGCGTTCGCCGTTGCCGATGTACTCGGGGACCATGATCTCGATGCCGGTGGAAAGCTTGGCCGGCTTCGGGCGCTTGGTGGCGGTGCCGCCCTTGAGTTCCGGCGGCGTCTCGATCACTTCGATCGCCACGCTCTGCGGCAGCTGCAGCGCGACCGGCGCGTCGTCGATGATCTGCACGTAGCAGCCGGTGAGGTCGGCGACGATGTAGCCGGCCAGGTCGCCGACGACATCGGCATCGAGCATGTAGGGGGTGTAGTCCTCGTCGTCGAGGAACACGAACGCGTCGCCGTCCTTGTACGAGAACGTGGCCTGGCGTCGGCTGAGCTCGACTTCCTTCAGCTCGTCCTCCGCGCCCATGCTCACGTCGAGCTTGGTGCCGCCGGGAACGCTGTACATGGTGAAACGGAACTTGACGTTGCCGCCGCGGCCCTGCGGCGAGCTGCGTTCGATGTCGCGGATCTGGTAGACCGCGTTGTTGTGTTCGACAACGTTACCTTTCTTTACGTCGTAGGCTTTCATGGGTGCAGTGATTCGCGATTCGGGATGGGAGATTCGAGGCGGAGAACGGAACCGCGTTCAACCTTACTTCGGCGCCAGACGCGTCGCGCCGTCGAGGCGGATGGTTTCGCCGTTGAGATACGTGTTGCCAAGGATGTAGGCGACCAGGTCGGCGAACTCCTTCGGCTGGCCCAGGCGCGAGGGGAACGGGATCGACGCGGCGAGCGACTGCTGCACCGAGTCGGGCATGCCGTCCACCATCGGCGTCCAGAACACGCCCGGGGCGATCGTCATCACGCGGATGCCGAAGCGTGCCAGTTCGCGCGCCATCGGCAGCGTCATGGCGACCACGCCACCCTTGGACGCGGAATACGCAGCCTGGCCGATCTGGCCTTCATAGGCGGCCACGGACGCGGTGTTGACGATCACGCCGCGCTCGCCGTCCACGCCCGCATCGTTGTGCTGCATCAGTGCGGCCGCGGCCTTGGCGACGTTGAAGCTGCCGACCAGGTTCACCATCACCGTGGACTGAAACTGCGACAGCGGCATCGCGCCTTCCTTGCCCAGCACGCGGCCCGCGCCAAGGATGCCGGCGCAGTTCATCACCACGTTGAGGCCGCCGAGGAAGTCGCGTGCGGCCGCGACGTTGTCGACCACGCCCGATTCGCTGGTCACGTCGGTCTTGAAGTAACGGGCATTGGCTTCGCCCAGTTCGGCGACGGCCGCAGCGCCCTTCTCGTCGTTGACGTCGAACAGGGCGACCTTGCCGCCGTTTGCGACCAGGTGCTGGGCGACGGCGAAGCCGAGGCCGGAGACGCCGCCGGTGACGATGGCGCGGACGGATTGAAGTTGCATGGGCTCAGGTCCAGGTCGCGGAAATGCGGGATTTTACCGGAGGACGGGGTGGGGGCGTCCTTCGTTGGCGCCCCGCCGGATCGAGCCCGCGTTCAGGCCCCCATGGACGCCGTGCGGTATGCATTGCGCAGTTCGGCCGGCGTCAGGCCTGGGGCGAACAGGAAGCCCTGGCCGACGTGGATCCCCAGCTGCAGCAGGAAGCTGCGGTGGTGCTCGGCTTCCACCCCCTCGGCAACCAGCTCCAGCCCCAGGCTCTTGGCGATGCCGGTGACGGCCTGGCATACCGCCACGTCCGACTGGTTGTCTGGCACGCCCTGCACGAACAGCTGGCTCAGCTTGAGACCGTGAATGGGCAGGCGTCGCAGGTAGTTGAGCGCGCTGTAGCCTTCGCCGAAATCGTCGATGGTGAGCATGACGCCCATCTCGCGCAGCGCAGCGAAGGTGCGCAGCGTGTCGGGTGCGTCCTCGATCAGGACGCGCTCGGTGAACTCCAGCTCCAGCGCATGGCCCGGCAAACCGTATTCGGCCAGCACGGCGGCGACGGTGCTGGCCAGGTCCTCGCCGAGGAACTGCCGGTACGAGACGTTCACCGCGATGCGCGGCACTTTCAGGCCGCCTTCCTGCCATTCGCGCATCTGCCGGCAGGCTTCGTGCAGGACCCAGTCGCCGATGCCGACGATGTCGCCGGTGGTCTCGGCGTGGTCGATGAACTTGTCGGGGCGGATCTCGCCCAGCGAATGATTGCGCCAGCGGATGAGCGCCTCGACGGCCATTACATCGCCGTTGCGCATGTCCACCTGGGGCTGGTAGACCAGATGGAACTCGTCGTTGTTGACCGCGCGACGCAGGTGCGTTTCGAGTTGCAGCCGATGCAGTTGCTGTTCCGCCAGTTCCGGCGTGAAGCCCTGCCAGCCGTTGCGGCCGCGACGCTTGCTGTCGTACATCGCGACGTCCGCGCTCTGGATCAGCTGCTGCGAGCGCACGCCGTCCAACGGGGCCTGCGCGATGCCGATGCTGGCGGTGATGCTGAATTCCTCGCCGTCCAGCCGGAAGCTGTCGCCGAAGATCTCCAGGATGGCATCGGCCAGACGTTCCGGACGGGAAGGGTCGCTGCCGGTGTCGCAGATCACCAGGAATTCGTCGCCGCCGAAACGCGCGATCAAGCCTTCGCTGCCGATGGCGCGCTGGATGCGGCGCGCCGCGGAGGCGAGCAGGCGGTCGCCTGCCGCGTGGCCCAGCACGTCGTTGACCACCTTGAAGCGGTCCAGGTCCACGTACAGCACGGCCAGCTGCGAGCGCAGCGGATCATCCAGCCGGCTTTCCAGTTCGGCCAGCACGGCGTCGCGGTTGAGCAGGCCGGTGAGCGGATCGCTGCGTGCCTGCACACGCAGGGTTTCTTCGTCGTGCTTGCGTTCGGTGATGTCCTGCAGCGTGCCGGTGAGGCGCGAGTTGAGCGGATCGCCGGCCTCGGCCTCGCCGATCACGCGCACCCAGAACGAGCGGCCGTCGGCGCGGTGGCCCTGGACTTCCAGGTCGAGGTTGCGACCGAAGGAGATGCTTTGCCCCAGCGCGGCGCGCAGGCGGTCGCGGTCGCCCGCCCGCAGGCACTGCAGCATGCCCTCGATGTTCGCAGGTGCAGGGCGGTGGCCCAGGATGCGCTGCGCTTCGTGGGTCAGGTAAAGGCGGTCCGGCCCGACGTTCCATTCCCATCCGCCGATGTGCGCCATGGCCTGGGCGCGGTCGAACAACGTGCTGTCGCGCTTGAGCGTGGTGACGTCCGAGAACAGCGTCAGCACCTGGTGCGGCTTGTCGCCGCCCGCCGGGAACTGCGGCACCGAGGTGCACGACAACCACATCAGCTGCTCGCGCGCACGGTGGTACAGGCCGACCTCGGTGCTCTCGATGATGCGCCCGGTCTGCATCGCTCGATACGAGGGATAACGCTCCGGCGGCAGCGCGTGGCCGCGTTCGTCCACGACCATCCAATGGTCGGGGCGCAATGCGTCATTGATGGATTCGTCCTGGCCGATGCCGAAGATCTTCATCGCCGCGACGTTGGCGTAGACGATCTGTTGCTCCTCGTCCTGCACGATGATGCCGCGGTCCACCGCCTCCATCAGCTCGCGGTAGCGCAGTTCCGCGGTGTGGCGGCTGCTCAGGTCGCGCGCCACGGCCACCATCGCCTTGTGGCCCTCGTAATTCAGGCCGGCGGTGTGCACCTCCACCGGGAAGCGCGTGCCGTCGCCGCGCATGTTGGTGACTTCGACCACGTAGGTGCCGCCGCGGTTGAGCGTTTCCCAGACGGGCACCATGTGGTCGGTGGGCAGGTCGGGGTTCAGCGTTTCGATCGGCTGGCCGACGATTTCCTCGCGCGTGCGCTGGTAGGCCTCCATGCCGGCGCGGTTGAGGTCGAGCACGGTGCCGTCCCACGCGATGATGCTGACCGGATCGGGCACGGCATCGAAAAGGGTGCGATAGCGTTGCCGTTCGGCATCGCATTCGGCCATCGTGGTGGCCAGCGAATCGCGCGCCTGTTGCAGCAGCACGCGGGTATCGGCGGGCAGGTCCGCGCGCGACAGCGCGTGCTCCAGTGCCGCCAGCGTGGCCGCCGCGCCTCCTTCCGGGGGCGTGTTCGGCGGTGGCGCTGGCGGTTTGCGCGTCATCCGGCCGCCAGTGCCTTGCCGACCTTGCTGCCGGTCTCATGCCCCAGCAGCGAGGCGAGCCAGCGGCCGGTGTCGGCCAGTTTCGCAAGGTCGATGCCGGTCTCGATGCCCAGGCCCTGCAGCATGTAGACCACGTCCTCGGTGGCGACGTTGCCGCTGGCGCCCTTCGCATACGGACAGCCGCCGGTGCCCGACACCGAGGCATCGACCACTGCGACGCCTTCTTCCAGGCACGCCAACACGTTGGCCAACGCCTGGCCGTAGGTGTCGTGGAAGTGCACGGCCAGTGCGGTGATCGGCACCTGTCCGCTCACCGCCAGCAGCATCGCGCGCGCCTTGCCCGGCGTACCGACGCCGATGGTGTCGCCCAGCGATACCTCATAGCAGCCCATTTCGTGCAGTGCACGCGCCACGCGCACCACGTCGGCCAGCGGCACTTCGCCCTGGTAGGGGCAGCCGAGCACGGTGGACACGTAGCCGCGCACCGCGACGCCGTCCGCGCGGGCGCGCTCCATCACCGGCGCGAAGCGCTGCAGCGATTCGTCGATGCCCGCGTTGATGTTCCTGCGGTTGAACGCTTCGGACGCGGCGGTGAACACCGCGATCTCCTCCACGCCGACGGCGCGGGCGCGTTCGTATCCCTGTTCGTTCGGCACCAGCACCGGGTAGCGCACGCCGGGCTGCTTGTGGATGCCGGTGTAGACCTCGGACGCGTCGGCCAGCTGCGGCACCCATTTCGGGCTGACGAAGCTGGTGGCCTCGATGCTGCGCAGGCCGGTCGCCGATAGTCGATCGATCAGCGCGATCTTGTCGGCCGTCGCGATCATGGCCTTTTCGTTCTGCAGGCCGTCGCGCGGACCAACCTCGACGATGCGCACCGAAGGCTTCATGGCGCCAGCGCCACCAGCACGGCATCGGCCTCGACGAAATCGCCGCTGGCCGCACGCACTTCGGCAACCGTGCCGGCGCGCGGGGCCTTGAGGCTGAGTTCCATCTTCATCGCTTCGATCACCATCAGCTCCTGGCCAGCCTCGACCGCATCGCCGGGCGCTGCCTTCACCAGCACCACGCGGCCCGGCATCGGCGCGAGCACCTGGTGGCCGGCGTTGGCCGAGCCTCCCTGCTCGTGACGATACATCGGGACCCCCAGCAATCGCAGGCGACGGTCTCCGTCATGGATCACCATCCGCTGGCGATTTCCGTCCAGCGTATCCATGCATAACGTAAAACGGCGTCCACGCCCGTCGATGCGCAGGGACAGGCCGCCATCGCCGTCTGCACGGGCGCCTTCGATCGCATGGATGTGGCCCCGCAGTTCGATGCGGTACTCGCCGGCGGCGCCACGGGCGTGCAGGGCGTGGCGGTGTTCGCCGTGCAGGAAGGCGAGGTCGCGGTGGCCTCCGTGGCCCAGTCGCCAGCCATCGGCGATGGCCCAGGGCGAGGTCGGGTCCTTCGATGCGGCCGCGCGCGATGCGCTGTCACGTTCCTGCGCGAGCATCTGGGCCGTGGCGGCCGCCAACAGGAGGTCGGCATCGTCCTCGTCGGCAGCCGGCATGAATTCGTCCAGGTGACGGTCCAGGTAGCCGGTGTCGATGCGGCCTTCGACCACCGCCGGGTGACGCGCAAGGCGCTCCAGGAATTCGATGTTCGACTTCGGGCCGGCGATGTCGCACGCGGCCAGCGCCGCACGCAGGCGGGCGAGCGCGGTCGGGCGGTCGATGTCGTGCACGATGAGCTTGGCGATCATCGGGTCGTAGAAGATCGTGACCGTGTCGCCCTCGATCACGCCCGAATCGATGCGCACAGCTTGTCCTGAGCTTGTCGAAGGGTGGTCGTCGGTCTGCGGCAGGCGCAGGCGCTCGAGCCGGCCGGAGCCGGGCAGGAAGCCCGCTTCCGGGTCTTCGGCGTACAGGCGCACTTCGATGGCGTGGCCGCGCTGCGCGATGGCGTCCTGTGCCAGCGGCAGCGGTTCTCCCGCGGCCACGCGCAGCTGCCATTCGACCAGGTCCAGGCCGGTCACCATCTCGGTCACCGGATGCTCGACCTGCAGGCGCGTGTTGATCTCCATGAAGTAGAAACCGCCGTCCGCACCGACGATGAACTCCACGGTGCCGGCGTTGACGTAGTCGATCGCACGCGCGGCCAGCACCGCTGCATCGCCCATGGCCTGGCGCAACGCGGGCGTGAGGAAGGGCGAGGGCGATTCCTCCAGCACCTTCTGGTAACGGCGCTGCGCGGAGCACTCGCGTTCGTTGAGGTGGATCGCGTGGCCGTGGCTGTCGCCGAACACCTGGATCTCGATGTGGCGCGGCTTCTCGACGTAACGTTCCAGCAGGACGCGGTCGCGGCCGAAGGCATTGGCGGCCTCGCGCTGGCAGCTCTGCAGGTTCGCGGCGAACTCGCCGCTGCCGCGCACGATGCGCATGCCCTTGCCACCGCCGCCGTGCGCGGCCTTGATCATCAACGGATAGCCGATGGCGTCGGCCTCGCGCTGCAGGCGTTCGGGCGACTGGTTCTCGCCGGTGTATCCCGGCACGACCGGCACGCCGGCGGCGTGCATCAGATCCTTGGCGCCGGCCTTGCTGCCCATCTTGCGCATCGACGCCGCCTTCGGGCCGATGAAGACCAGGCCCGCGGCTTCGACTGCGTCGGCGAAGTCGGCGTTCTCGCTGAGGAAGCCGTAGCCGGGGTGGATCGCCTGCGCACCGCTGCGCCGCGCGACATCCAGGATGGCTTCGCCGCGCAGGTAGCTTTCCTGCGGACGTGGGCCGCCGATGGGCCAGGCTTCGTCGGCCAGGCGCACGTGCTGGGCGTCGGCATCGGCCTGCGAATACACCGCCACCGTGCGGATGCCCAGGCGACGGCAGGTGCGGATCACGCGGCAGGCGATCTCGCCGCGGTTGGCAATCAGGATCTTGTCGAACATGCGGTCACTCGGGAAGGTGGCACACCGCCTCGACGTTGTTGCCGTCGAGGTCGATCACGAACGCGCCGTAGTAATTCGGATGGTAGTGCGCGCGCAGCCCCGGCGCGCCGTTGTCGCGCGCACCGGCCTGCAGTGCGGTCGCGTGGAAGGCGTCCACTGCCGCGCGCGTCGCGGCCTGGAACGCGACATGCGTACCACCGCCATGCGCGTCGCCGGTACCGATCCAGAACGCCGGCTTGCCGGGCGGACCGAAACCGCAACCTTCGTACCCGCCGCTTTCCTCGCGTGTCACCTGCATGACCACGCCGTAGCCGAGCAGCGGCAGCACGCGTTCATAGAATGCGCGGGCGCGGGCGTAGTCCGAAACGGTCAGGCCGATGTGGTCGATCATGGCGGCGTCCTCATTCGCTCCAGCGGGGTTTGCGCTTGTCGAGGAAGGCGCCCAGGCCTTCCTGGCCTTCGGCGGAGACGCGCAGCCGGGCGATCAGCGCGGCGTTGTCCGCATCCAGGCGGTCGCGGTCGTGTTCGCCGGCCACGCGGCGCACCAGCGCCTTGGCCTGCGAGGAGGCCAGCGGACCGGCTTTCAGGAGCAGGTCGATCTGCCGCTGCACCGCGGTGTCCAGATCGGCCGCCGGCACCACCTCGTGCAGCAGGCCCAGGCGCAGCGCGGTGGCGGCGTCGAACATTTCCGCCGTGGCGAACCAGCGGCGGGCCTCGCGCGGGCCGATCGCTTCCACCACGTAGGGCGATATCACGGCGGGCAGCAGGCCCAGCCGGCTTTCGGTCAGCCCGAACTTGGCCTCAGGCGCGGCGATGGCGATGTCGCAGCACGCCACCAGGCCCACGCCGCCACCGAAGGCCGCGCCATGGACCCGCGCGATGGTGGGCTTGGGGAGTTCGTCCAGCGTGCGCATCAGGCGGGCCAGGGCGAGGGCGTCGGCGCGGTTCTCGGCCTCGCCGGCGGCCGCCATGCCGCGCATCCAGTTGAGGTCGGCACCGGCGGAGAAGGAGGCGCCTTCGCCCTCGACGACCACGACTCGCACGCCGTCGTCGCCGGCCACGCTTTCCAGCGCGCCGGTCAGGGCGGCGATGAGCATGGCGTCGAACGCGTTGTGCAGCTCCGGACGGTTCAGGCGCAGGCGGGCAACGGGCCCCTCGCGCAGGTGCAACAGCGGGTTGGTCATCGGCCGGAGCGGTTGTTGGACTCTGGCGGATGATAGCCGTTGGCCTTCCTCACCCACGAACCGGAAGGGTGAATGCTACAATTGAGAACCGTTCCCATTTAAGCCGCTCCCGGTGCGCACCGGTCCGGCCTGCAGGTGAGCCTTGAAGCTGTCCGAACTGCCACGCCGCACTGCCGCCATCGTCGAACGAGTCGAGGACACCGCGCCCAACGACGCCATCGCGCGCCGACTGCGCGAACTGGGATTCGTGCACGGCGAACGGGTCGAAGTAATGGCCGCAGGCCCCGTATCCGCCGAGCCGTTGCTGGTGCAGGTGGGTTTCACGCGCTTCGCCCTGCGACGCAATGAAGCCGCGCGCGTGAGTGTGCTGATCGAAGGCACGGCGGTTGCGGGAGCCATCGCATGACGCCCGCCGTCGACAGCGCCATCCGCATCGCCCTCATCGGCAATCCGAACTGCGGCAAGACCGCGCTGTTCAACCAGCTCACCGGCAGCCGGCAGAAGGTCGCCAACTACGCGGGCGTGACGGTCGAGCGCAAGGAAGGCCGGTTCCATGCGCCGTCGGGCCGCAGTTATGCCGTGCTCGATCTGCCGGGCGCCTACAGCCTGCACGCGGCGAGCCTGGACGAAGCCGTCGCGCGCGATGTGTGCCGTGGCTTCTACCCGGGCGAACCCGCGCCCGACGTGCTTGTATGCGTGGTCGATGCGACCAACCTGCGCCTGCACCTGCGCTTCGCGCTGGAAGTGCGTGAGCTGGGCCGGCCGATGGTGCTGGCGGTCAACATGATGGACGCGGCCAAGCGTCGCGGCATCGAAGTCGACCTGGCCGTGCTGGAACGCGAACTGGGCGTGCCGGTGGTGCCGACCGTCGCGGTGCGCAACGGCGGTGCGCGCGAGCTGGTGGCGATGCTGGATCGCGTCTCCGAGAAGCTGCACGAACCCGACGCGCATCTGCCGACCGAAGCGGCGCACGATCCCGATGCACTGCACGCCGAAACGCGCCGTCTGCTGTCGCTGGCCGTGACCATGCCGCGCCGCACCGCCGAGGTGGACGAGGCGCTCGACCGCTGGCTGCTGCATCCGGTGTTCGGACTGCTGTCGCTGGCGGTGGTGATGTTCCTGATCTTCCAGGCGGTGTACGCCTGGGCCACACCGCTGATGGACCTGATCGAAGCGGGGACGGGCGCGCTCGGCGCGTTCGTCGGCGACGCGATGCCGGACGGACCGCTGCGCAGCCTGCTGGTCGACGGCGTGATCGCCGGCCTGGGCAGCGTGATCGTGTTCCTGCCGCAGATCCTGATCCTGTTCGCCTTCATCCTCGCGCTGGAGGAGTCGGGTTACCTGCCGCGCGCGGCGTTCCTGCTCGACCGCCTGATGTCGCAGGCCGGCCTGTCCGGGCGTTCGTTCATCCCGCTGCTTTCCAGCTTCGCCTGTGCGGTGCCGGGCATCATGGCGACGCGTTCGATCCAGGACCCGCGCGATCGTCTGGCAACCATCATCGTCGCGCCGCTGATGACGTGTTCGGCGCGCCTGCCGGTGTACGCGCTGCTGATCGGTGCGTTCATTCCGCAACGGCAGGTGGCGGGCGGGCTGCTCAACCTGCAGGGACTGGTGCTGTTCGCGCTGTATGCGGCCGGCATCGTCAGTGCGCTCGCCGTGGCGTGGTTGATGAAGAAGTGGCGTCGCGACAAGAGCGAGCACGCGTTGCTGCTGGAGCTTCCGTCGTATCGCGTACCGCATCCGCGCGATCTGCTGATCGGCCTGTGGGAGCGCGCGTGGATCTTCCTGCGTCGCGTCGGCGGCATCATCCTGGCGCTGACCATCCTGTTGTGGTTCCTGCTGTCGTTCCCGGGCGCACCGGAAGGCGCGACGGGCCCGGCCATCGACTACAGCTTCGCCGGACGCATCGGCCACGCACTGACCGCGATCTTCGCGCCTCTGGGTTTCAACTGGCAGATCTGCATCGCGCTGATCCCGGGGTTGGCGGCACGCGAAGTCGCGGTGGCCTCGCTGGCAACGGTGTACGCGCTGTCGGCCGCGAGCGACGATGCCGCCGCGCAGGCGCTGAGCCCGATCATCAGCCACGGCTGGTCGCTGGCGACGGCGCTGTCGTTGCTGGTCTGGTACATCTACGCGCCGATGTGCATCTCCACGCTGGCCACCATCCGCCGCGAAACCCATTCGTGGAAGCAGGTGGCATTCACCGCCGGCTACCTGTTCGGCCTGGCCTACCTGGCTTCGCTGGTCACCTACCAGGTTGCCGTGGCGCTGGGCGGCGGCTGATGGACGCCGGCCTGCTCGCGCAGTACCTGGTCATCGCCGTGGCGGTGCTGGTGAGCGCGTGGTTCGTGGCCAAGCGGCAGTTCCCCAATGCCGTGCGGCGGCTGCGCGTCGCGCTGGCCGTGCCGATGGTGCGGGAGGGAAGGCCGCAATGGTTGCGGCGCGCAGGGCGTCGTATCGCGCCGCCGGCAATGGCCGGCGACGCTTCCTGTGGTGGCTGCAACAGCTGCGACCCGCCCGCGCCGAAACAGCACTGAGGCGCTACATACCGTCGCTCAGTGGCGGCTACGCTTGGCGCGGTAGCCGGTGACTTCGGTCGCCTCGACCTCGAGCGTGAACGAGCGCTCCTCGCCGGAGAACAACGCGCCCACGCCCATCACCTGGCGATCGATCTCTTCGCCATCGGCGTTGCGGATGGTCAGCACCACCGAATACTCCAGCGCGTTGTCGCCCGGCGGCGGTTTGATCGTGCCCTCGACGCGCAAGGGCACGGACCGCTTCTTGGCGGACTCGACTGCATCCGGATCGAAACGCAGGTGGTGCCGGCACGACGGGCAGACGTTGGCGCTTTCGAGGATCTTCGTCTTGCAGTGCGGGCAGGTGCGTGTCGCGCCGGGCGTACCGGGGCGCGCGAGGCTCATGACGCGGTGGCGGCCTCGGTCTTGGATTCGGTCTTGTCCGACTTGCCGTTGGACTTGGCGTCCTTCCCGTCGAAGCCGAACTCCACCTGGCCGCGCATGCGCGAACCCGGTGCGATGCTCACCACGCCGGCCTTGATGTCGCCGACCACGGTGCCGCCTTCCAGCAGCTCCACGCGCTGCGCCGATTCGACGTTGCCTTCCAGTTCGCCCGCGATCACGACCTTGCGTGCGCGCACGCTGCCGTTGACCTTGGCGCCCACTTCGACGGTGAGGTCGCCTTCCACGGTGACATCGCCCTTGAAGCGGCCGGCGATGCGGATGTGCCCGGCACCGTTGATCTTGCCTTCGATCGACAGGTCGGCGGCGATGACGGACTCCTTGCCCTCGGCGGGGCGCGATGCCGGTGCGGGAGCGGGAGCCGGCTTGGGCGCCGGTGTGCCGAACGAGATCTCGCTGCGGGCGTCGGGTTCTTTCGGAAGCGCGGATTCGCTGGGGCCGGTGCCAGTTGGCGTACCGGGAACGTTCTCGCGCTTGGGGGCAGGGGATTGGGGGGAATTGAAGATCGCCATGACGCTACTTCCTCGATTGGGGCAGAACGGGGGAAACAACCCACCCGAGGCTACGCCCGTCGATACGTCATCGGTGTGACTCGCCTCACCCAATCTGCGTCGCGCACGCGATCGTTCATGGACCGATCACATGCCTGAATTGGCGAATGCGCGTCACATGCGGAACACGCCGAAGCGTGTGCGGTCCTCGATGGGCGCGTTGAAACTGGCCGACAGCCCGAGGCCGAGCACGCGACGCGTGTCGGCAGGATCGATGATGCCGTCGTCCCACAGGCGCGCGGTGGCGTAGTAGGGATTGCCCTGCGTTTCGTACTGCTCGCGGATCGGCGACTTGAAGGCGTCTTCTTCCTCGGCCGACCAGGACTTGCCGCTGGCCTCGATGCCGTCGCGCCTGACCGTGGCGAGCACGCTGGCGGCCTGTTCGCCGCCCATCACGCTGATGCGCGCGTTCGGCCACATCCACAGGAAGCGTGCGCCATAGGCGCGTCCGCACATCGCGTAGTTGCCGGCACCGAAACTGCCGCCGATGACGACAGTGAACTTGGGCACGTGCGAGCACGCGACCGCGGTGACCATCTTCGCGCCGTCCTTGGCGATGCCCGCGTTCTCGTACTTCCGGCCGACCATGAAGCCGGTGATGTTCTGCAGGAACACCAGCGGGATGCCGCGCTGGTTGCACAGCTCGATGAAGTGCGCGCCCTTGAGCGCGCTTTCGGCGAAGAGGATGCCGTTGTTGGCGACGATGCCGACCGGATAGCCGTGCAGGTGCGCGAAGCCGGTGACCAGCGTCTTGCCGTAACGCGCCTTGAATTCCTGGAAGTCGCTGCCGTCGACCACGCGTGCGATCACTTCGCGGATGTCGAACGGGCGGCGCGTGTCCTTCGGCACGATGCCGTAGAGCTCGCTGGGTGCGTACAGAGGCTCGCGCGATTCCTGCGCGGCGACCGGCAACGTCTTGCGGCGATTGAACGTGGCGACGATGTCGCGTGCGATCTGCAATGCGTGACGGTCGTCCTGCGCGAAATGGTCGGCCACGCCCGAAACGCTGGTGTGCACATCGGCGCCGCCGAGCGCCTCGGCGTCAACGACTTCGCCCGTTGCCGCCTTCACCAGCGGCGGGCCGCCGAGGAAGATCGTGCCCTGTTCCTTGACGATGACCGATTCGTCGCACATCGCTGGAACGTAGGCGCCACCGGCGGTGCACGAGCCCATCACCACGGCGACCTGAGGGATGTTCTCCGCACTCAGCCGTGCCTGGTTGTAGAAGATGCGGCCGAAGTGTTCCTTGTCGGGGAAGACCTCGTCCTGAAGCGGCAGGAACGCGCCGCCCGAATCGACCAGGTAGACGCAGGGCAGGCGGTTCTCGCGTGCGATCTCCTGTGCGCGCAGGTGCTTCTTCACCGTCATGGGGAAATAGGTGCCGCCCTTGACCGTCGCGTCATTGGCGACGATCACCACTTCCTGTCCCATCACGCGGCCGATGCCGCACACCATGCCGGCCGCGGGCGCGGCGTCGTCGTACATGCCCTCGGCGGCGAGCGGTGCGATTTCCAGGAACGGCGAACCCGCATCGAGCAGCGCGGTGATGCGGTCGCGCGCAAGCAGTTTGCCGCGCTCGGTGTGCTTGGCGCGCGCCTTGTCGCCGCCGCCTTCGGCCGCGCGGGCCAGTCGCGCATCCAGTTCGTCAACGAGCGCGCGGTGGTACGCGGCGTTGTCCTGGAAGTCCTGCGAGCGGGTATCGATGGTGGAAGTGATGGCGGGCATCGATGCGGCACGTGCGAAAGATGCGGCATCTCACCATAAAGGCGCGCCGGCGGCCAATGGCACGCCGCGGCGTGGCAGTCGTCGCGCGAGGCCTGAAAAAACGAAAGGCCCGCAAGCGCGGGCCTTTCGCGGAAACGATGCAGTGGAGCTCGATTACTTCTTTTCGGCTTCGGTAGCGGCCTTGTCGGCAGCGGCGTCGGCCTTGTCGGCAACCTTCTGCGCTGCGTCGGCCGTGGCCTGCGCGGCATCGGCGGTCGCGGCGGCAGCGCCGGCGGCGGCGTCGGAGGCGGCAGCGGACGTGGCGTCGGCAGCATTCGAGACCGCAGCGCCGGCCTGCTGGGCGGCAGCGTCGGTGGCGGCTGCAGCGGCCTGCGCGGTTTCGGTTGCAGCCGTGGCGGTGGCGTCAGCGGCGTTGTTGGCAGCGGCAGCCGCTTCGGCGGCTTCGGTCTGCGCGGAGTCGTGCTTGGTGCAGGCCGACAGGGCCAGGACGGCGGCGGCCAGCGCAACGTAAAGCTTGGTGTTCATGAGTCTCTCCGAGTAGGTGTTCGGGAATTACCAGCTAAACCAGGCATTGCCAGCGCGGGGTGAAGCACCCATCACGGGCCACCGTGGGGCAACGGACATCAGGTCCATCTACGGAAAAAGCCGCCGGGAACCCGGCGGCTTCTTCATTGTAATCACCTGGGCAATTGCTTGCCCGGGGAGATTACTTCTTGCCTTCTTCCTTGGCAGCGTCGGCGGCCTGGTCGGCAGCCTTGGCAGCCTGGTCGGCAGCGTCAGCAGCCTGCGAGGCAGCGTCAGCAGCGGCGTCGGCAGCAGCCGGAGCAGCAGCAGCGGCGGTGGCGTCGGCCGAGGTGGCAGCGGCGTCAGCAGCCTGGGCAGCGGTGTCGGCAGCGGCCTGGGCAGCGTCAGCAGCAGCGGCGTCGCCGGTGGCAGCAGCGTCGGTGGCAGCAGCAGCGGCTTCGGTCGAAGCAGCGGCGGCGTCAGCAGCGGCTTCGTCAGCCTGCTTCTGGTTCGAGCAGGCGGCCAGAGCGGCAACCATAGCCAGGGCGATCAGCGCCTTGTTGAAGGTCATGATTTGTATCCTCGTCGTTTAGTTAGGCAACGCGCAATTGCGCGTCTATAACATGATGACAAGCCGGTGACGCGTGTCAAGCGGCTTGGCCGGTTTTTTTTAAGTAATACGTTCTTAACGTCTTATACCAGTTCGACCGCGATCGCGGTGGCTTCGCCACCGCCGATGCACAGCGAAGCCACTCCCCGCTTAACGCCACGTGCACGCAGGGCATGCAGCAGCGTCACCACCAGTCGGGCGCCGCTGGCGCCGATCGGATGCCCCAGGGCACATGCGCCGCCGTTGACGTTGAGCTTCTCGTGAGGGATGCCCAGGTCCTTCATCGGCGCCATGGCCACACAGGCAAACGCTTCATTGACCTCGAACAGGTCAACGTCCTCGACCTTCCAGCCGGCCTTCTCGAGCACGTTTGAAATCGCTTTCACCGGTGCGGTGGTGAACCATTCCGGAGCCTGCGAGTGGCCGGCATGGGCCACGATGCGCGCCAGCGGAGCCAGGCCACGACGGCTCGCTTCCTCCGCGCTCATCAGAACGGTGGCGGCAGCGCCATCGGAAATCTTCGAGGAGGACGCAGCGGTCAGCACGCCTTCCTTGCCGAACGCGGCGCGCAGCGTGGGGATCTTGGCCAGGTCGATCTTGCCCGGCTCCTCATCGCCATCGACGACGACGTCACCCTTGCGACCCTTGACCGTCACCGGCACGACTTCGTCCTTGAAGGCGCCGCTGGCCAACGCGGCCTGTGCGCGTCGCGCGCTTTCGGTCGAGTACGCATCCAGCGCAGCGCGATCGAAGCCGTACTTCTCGCACGCCATGTCGCCGAACACGCCCATCGCCTTGCCGTCGTACGGATTGGTCAGGCCGTCCCACGCCATGTGGTCGAGCATTTCAGCGCTGCCGTAGCGGATGCCCGTGCGCGAGTTGTTGAGCAGGTGCGGTGCGTTGGTCATCGACTCCATGCCACCGGCGACGACGACATTGGCCGAACCGGCCTTGATCAGGTCGTGCGCCAGCATGATGGCCTTCATGCCCGAGCCGCAGACCTTGTTGATGGTCGTGCAGCCGGCCGAGGTCGGCAGGCCGGCACCCAGCGCCGCCTGACGGGCGGGTGCCTGGCCCAGACCGGCCGGCAGTACGCAACCCATGATGACTTCGTCGACCTGGTCGGGGGCGACGTTCGCGTGGGTCAGTGCGCCCTGGATGGCGGCCGTGCCCAGGGTCGGCGTCGGCACGCCGGTGAATTGACCGAGGAAGGAACCGATGGCGGTGCGCTTGGCACCGACGATGACGACGTCGCTCATGGGGACTCCAGCAGGAACAGCAGAAGCGGGCCGGCGCGCGGCCGGAACCCTGCGATTATGCGGCGCCATGCTGCGGCGCCGCAAACCACCGTCAGCCTAGCCGGAGCAGGTACAGGGCGCGCCCGCGCCCCGCCGGGGACTGCCGCTGGAAGCCGGCAGCCTCGAACAGGGAGGGCACGCCCGTCCAGACGAACGCCGCGGCCTGGCGCTCGCCCGGGTCGACGCCCTGCGGGTAGGCCTCGACTTCCCGCGCCCCCTGTTGCCGGGCGTGGTCGATGGCGGCCGCGACCAGCGCCTTCGCCACCCCCTGGCCGCGCCAGCGCGCCGGCACGAACAGGCAGTTGAGCGACCAGGTGTCTGCGCTCCAGTCGCGGTGGAGGGTTCGGCTCCGATCCAGGCGGGGGAAGTCCCCGCGCGGACCGATCGCGCACCAGCCCACGGCTTCCTCGCCGATGAAGGCCAGGACCCCGGAAGCCTCTCCTCGTTCGATCAGTGCCTGGAAGGCCACGCGGTTGGGCGCGCCCTTCGCCGCTTCCCAGGTGCGACCGCCCATGGGCACGCGCCACCACATGCACCAGCAGCCGGCGCACGCGCCCCGATCGCCGAACAGCGCATGAATCGTGGGCCAGTCATCGCGACGGAGCGGGCGGGTGCGGACAGGGGCCATGCATTCATCCTCGTGCACGCCAGGTGGAGTTTGACGCTTCGGGACGCGCATCGATTGTGACGGGCGGCGGTTGGATCGATACTCCTCACGGGCCCGCTGGGGAGCGGCTGCCACCACTGAGGACGACATGCATTACCAGGAAAAAGGACTTGTGACTGCCCTGCGCAGCGCGTTGCTGTGCACGGGATTGGTGGGCCTGGCCGCATGCGGCGGTGGCGGTGGTGGCGGCAACGTGCGGTCGAACGAACCGGCCATCGTGCCCAGCACGCCGAATCCGCCGCCCGCTACCCAGCCGCCGGTCGTCTCGACGCCGAATCCGGCTTACAGCGCGCACATCAGCCTGACCGGCGCCGACGTCGCGCACAACGCGGGCGTCACGGGCGCGGGCGTGCGCATCGGCGTCATCGACACCGGCGTGATGCGCACCCATCCCGCACTCTCGCCGCGCGTGGTCGCCAACCTCAACTATGTCGGCGCTCCCAACAATCTTGCGGTCGACGACGTGGTCGGCCACGGTACCGCGGTCTCGCAGATCGCGGCCGGCACGCCGTTCGGAGCGTGGCCCGGCGGCATCGCGCCCGGTGCGGAGATCGTCTCGGCCCGCATCATCGCGGACGAGGAGCCCAAGGACGACGGATCCGGGCAAGGCAACGAAGTGGACGGGGCTCTGGGCCTGGCCGCGATACACCAGGACCTCATCAACCGCGGCGTGCGGGTGATGAACAACTCCTGGGGCGGCCTGTACTGGACCAATCCGGCCGCCACCGCGCCGATCGCGGCGGAATACCGTCCCTTCATCATCAACAACAACGGGCTGGTCGTATTCGCGACCGGCAACGAAGCGCACGCCAATCCGTCCAGCATGGCCGCGTTGCCGAGCCAGCTGGGTCCCAACGGCACGCTGCCGGCGGCGGACCTGGAGCGCGGCTGGCTTGCCGTCACCGCGGTCAACCCGAGCAACATCAACCAGCTCGACGTGGGCAGCAATGGCCTCGTCTACGCCAACGCCTGCGGTGAGGCGATGCGCTACTGCCTTGCGGCGCCGGGTACGGTGGCCGTCACCGGCAAGGACGATAAACCGACCAGCCCGACCTACTGGCGCTGGGCCGGCACGTCGCTCTCCGCACCGCAGGTGTCGGGCGCGGCGGCACTGGTGTGGCAGGCGTTCCCGTACTTCAACAACGATCTGGTGCGGCAGACGCTGCTGGGCACTGCGCGGGACATCGGAGTTTCCGGAGTGGATCCCGTCTTCGGCTACGGACTGCTCGATGCGGGCAAGGCAGTGAAGGGGCCGGGGCGCTTCGACTGGGGTGATGTGACCGTCAACTTCGACGGCATCACCTCCACCTGGTCCAACCAGATCACGGGCGCCGGAGGCTTGATCAAGCAGGGTACCGGCACGCTGCGCATCGACGGCTCACTGAGCTACACCGGTCGCACGCAGGTGCTGGGTGGCACGCTGGACCTCACGCGCTCTGCGTTGCCCAGCACAACCCTGATCGGTGCGCAGGGGCGCCTGATGCTGCGCGGAGGAAGTTCGTATGGCATCGAGAACCAGGGGCGCCTCGATGTTCTGGGCACGTTCCCGGTCAGCAGCTATCTGCACGGTGCCAACGCCACGCTGGCGTTCAACGTGGGCGACTACCTCAACGTGATGGGCACGGCACAGATCAACGGTGGCACGGTCCAGGTTCTGGGCGTGAAATCCGGTTACGTGTGGACTGCACACGAGCCCGTGCTGAAGGCATGGACGCTCACGGGCCAGTTCAACGCGCTGACCGCAGCGCAGGGCGTCTTCCTCAATGGCTCGCTGAGCTACGACCCGACCACCGTCTGGCTCAACATCACCCGCCTGGACGTCACGGCCGCGGCCCAGTCGATGGGACTGACCACGCAGTCGGTCGGCAGCGCGCAGCGCGTGGAAGGCGCCTTCGACGAGATCGACGCAGGCGCGGGTGCGCAGGGCGCGGTTGGGAACGGCTTCCTGTCCGGCGCCGGCGCGATCCAGGGCTCGCCGACCGCGGCCGCCGCGGAACGTACGCTGTCGAGCCTGTCCGGCGAGCTGCACAGCGCGGATGCAACGTTCGCGCTGATGGCCATCGAAGGCAACCGTCGCGCGCTGGAATCGCGCGTGGACGAAGTGCTCGATGCGCCCGCGGGCGGCGCGTGGTACGACCAGCTCACCGCGCAGCGTGCGATGTCGCAGTTCGACCTCGACGCGAGCGGCTGGGTCGTCGGCCAGGACCGCCGTCACGGCGAGCGCCTCACGCTCGGCGCGGCCCTGTCGCAGACCGATGCCTACGCGTACCACGACCAGCGCTACGACCGCGAGCGCAACCGCCAGCTCGAAGCGCAGTTCTATGCGGCCTACGACCTCGGCGCGGCGTATCTGCTGGGCAGTCTGTCGATGGGCAACATGCAGCGCTGGACACAGCGCGACGTGCTGCTGGGCGAGGAGGCGTTCCGCGTGCGGACCGACTACGCCGACCGCTATGCCAGCGCCAACCTGCAGGCCGGTATTCCGTTCCACGTCGGCAACGGCCGCCTCACGCCGTACGCGGGCATGCAGAGCCTGCGCCTGGAACGCAACGGCTTCAGCGAGGACGGCGCGGTCGGTTTCGGCCTGAGCACGTCGGATTCGTCGATGACGGTGAACCAGGCATTGCTCGGCGCGCGTTACGCAACCGGCTGGCGGACGGGCTCAACGCACTGGGACCTGCAGGCACGACTGGAATGGCAGCGCCTGCTCTCGCAATCCGGCGGCGACATCGAAGCCCGTTTCACCGCGCTGGACGTCTGGTCGCCGATCCTGGGCAACGGGATCGACCGCGACGTCGGCGTGTTCGGCTTCGGCCTGGGCACGTGGCTGCGCGGCGGCAGCCGTCTGGGCTTCGATCTGGATGCGCGCCACGACCAAGGCGAAACCTGGTCGCGGGCGATGGTGAACTGGTCGAAGAACTGGTGAGTTCGGTGTTCGGGCAGCGGCTCAGTGCCGCTGCTCGAACAACTCGCGTCCGATCAGCATGCGGCGGATTTCGTTGGTGCCGGCACCGATGGCGTAGAGCTTGGCATCGCGCAGGATTCGTCCCGTCGCGAACTCGTTGATGTAACCGTTGCCGCCCAGCGCCTGGATGCCTTCCAGCGCCACCTGCACGGCGGCTTCCGAGGCGTGCAGCAGGCACGCGGCCGCATCGACGCGGCTGCTGTGGCCGCCATCGAAATCGCGCGCCACCTGGTAGGCGAACGCGCGGCTGGACTGCAGCGCGGTGTACATGTCGGCGATCTTGCCCTGCATCAGTCCGAACGTGCCGATGGCCGCGTTGAACTGCTTGCGTTCGCGCACGTAGGGCAGGGCGAGGTCCAGCGCCGCCTGCATCAGGCCGATGGGGCCACCGGTGAGTACCAGGCGTTCGGTGTTGAGGCCGCGCATGAGCACACGCACGCCCTTGTTCACTTCGCCCAGCACGTTCTCCGCCGGAATCTCGCAGTCCTCGAACACCAGTTCGCAGGTGTTGGAGCCGCGCATGCCCAGCTTGTCCAGCTTCTGCGCGGTGGAGAAACCCTTCATTCCCTTCTCGACGAGGAAGGCGGTCATGCACTGGCTGCCCGCATCCTTGCCGGCGGTGCGCATGTAGACGATCAATACGTCGGCCTCGGGGCCGTTGGTGATCCACATCTTGTTGCCGTTGGCCACCCACACGCCGTCGCGCAGTTCCGCGCGGCAGCTCATCGAGCCGACCACGTCCGAGCCCGCACCCGGTTCGCTCATCGCCAGCGCGCCTTTCCACTCGCCGCTGCACAGCTTCGGCAGGTACTTCTGCCGCTGCGCTTCGTTGCCGTTGGCGTACAGATTGCTCACGCACAGGTTGGAGTGCGCGCCGTAACTCAGGCCGACCGAACCGGACGCGCGCGAGATCTCCTCCATCGCCACCAGATGCGCGAGGTAACCCATGTCGCTGCCGCCGCACTCGCCCGGCACCGTCATGCCCAGCAGGCCCATCTCGCCGAGCTTCGGCCACAGGTCCTGCGGGAACCAGTTCTCTTCGTCGATCTGCGCCGCACGCGGTGCGATCTCGGCCTCGGCGAAACGTCGTACGGCGTCGCGCAGGGCGTCGATGTCTTCACCGAGGGGGAAAGGGCGCATGGGAATCCTGTCAGTCCGGAGGGCGGGGCGTGGTCTTCGACGACGCGCGATGACTCGATTCTAAAGGTGTCGCATGAAACCTTCGTCGTGCGGTGCAATAAAGACGCGGCCGTACTGGGCGCACCTTTCCCCCGCGAGAGGTCTTGCGTCAAAGAAAACGCCCGGGCAAGCCGGGCGTTTTCTCAGTGCTTCGGGTTGATGCCGTCAGGACGGATCAATGCCCGCCGCGGATACGACCCTGGAAGCGCGGAGCCGAGCGGCCCAGCGGCAGCTTCAGCTTGCCGATGGCGGTGATGCGCTCCTCGGCCAGGCGGTCGGCCGCGCGGTAGGTCGGGATGCCGTCACGCTCGGCGATCTCGAAGATGCGCGCCAGGTTGTGGTAGATCGTGCGCATCATGCGCATGGCACGCTCGCGGTTGTAGCCGTCCAGTTCCAGCGCCACGTTCATCACGCCGCCCGCGTTCACCGCGTAGTCCGGTGCGTACAGGATGCCGCGCTTGGCCACTTCATCGCCGATGGCGTTGTTGGCCAGCTGGTTGTTGGCCGCGCCGCAGATGACCTTGGCCTTCAGGCGGGGCAGGGTGTTCTCGTTGACGGTGCCGCCCAGCGCGCACGGCGAGTACACGTCGGCCGGCACGTCGTAGATCTCGTCCAGGCCCACGGCTTCGGCGCCGTACTCGGACACGGCTTTGTCGACCAGACCCTTGTTGATGTCGGTGACGAACATCTTCGCGCCGCGCTCCTTGAGCAGCTTCACGAACTCCATGCCCACGTGGCCCAGGCCCTGCACGGCGTAGGAATACTTGCCGACTTCCTCGTCGCCGAAGCGCTTGTTGAGCGTGGCCATCAGGCCCTGCAGCGTGCCGTAGGCGGTGAACGGCGACGGGTCGCCCGAGCCGCCGTGGACCTGGTGCACGCCGGTGACGTACTCGGTCTCGCGGTACACGTATTCCATGTCGTTGACGTCGATACCGACGTCCTCGGCGGTGATGTAGCGGCCGCCCAGCGCTTCGACGAACTGGCCAAATGCGCGGAACAGCGCTTCGGACTTGTCGACCGCCGGATCACCGATGATGACCGCCTTGCCGCCGCCGATGTTCAGGCCGGCGACCGCGTTCTTGTAGGTCATGCCGCGGCTCAGGCGGAGCACGTCGTTCAGCGCGTCCTGCTCGGTCTTGTACGGCCACATGCGCGTACCACCGAGGGCCGGACCGAGCACGGTGTTGTGGATCGCGATGATGGCCTTCAGGCCCGCGTCCTTGTTGTGGCAAAACACGACCTGCTCGTGGCCGAAGGTGTCCAGGGTTTCGAAAATCATCGGGTGCTCCGCTGTTGGCGCGAGTGGTTGCGCGTCGCGCTTTACGCCAACTGTGATGGGTAAGTCGTTGAATCGAAATGGATTCGCCTCTGCGACAAAGGCTTGGGGCCCGCCGCAGGCGCGGTAGTCTAAATCAATCAGGGGATACGGATGCGTACGCGTTCAGCCCGTCGCCGGCGTGACGCCCGTTCAGAAATTCCGGTAGGGCGCCTGGCGCAGCCAGAGGGTGGCCAGCCACTTCACTCCGCGCTGCACCGGCAGGCCGGCATGCAGCGAATCCACGTCCGGTGCGCCATCGGCGTGCAGGTTGTCGAAGATCACCGCGCGCCCGGGCCGGGGCGCCACGCGCAGGCCGGCCACCGGGAATTCCGTCTCGCCGCCGGCCTGCACCTCGTTGAGGTACACGCAGATGGTGCGCAGGCGGTTGCCGGCGTCCGGACGGTCGCGCTCAAGCGAGCCCGGCGGGCGGTAGTCGCGGTGCGGGCGGTATTCCTGTCCGGGCTCGTAACGCAGCACGGTGAGGTGCTCGGCATGCGAGAGCGGCACGCCGGCGGCCGACGCCATGCGCAACTGCACCGCGCGCAAGGCGACGTCTTCCAGGATCGGGTCCAGCGACGCATCGCTGCTGGTACGCAGGTCCATCGCCAACGGCAGGCCGTCATTCGGGTCGATCGTGCGCGAACTCTGCAGACGCGATTCCGATGCCGCGATCAGCAACCGGCATTCGTCCGCGCTGAGCAGCCCGTCCACGGTCAGCACGTGCGGACGCGCCGACTGCAACGTCAGGTCCACCGGTTGCAACACGTCTTCCATCTGCAGCTGGCCGGGCTGGGCGTTTATCGGCACGAACTCCGGCACGGCCACCGACGGCAACGGCCCGACCCCGTGCTGCGCCAGCTGGCGACGCAACTGCGCCGCGGCGTCGGGACGAGGGCGGCAGCCTTCGCCGCGCTGCAAGCGTTCGGCGAGCAACCGCGCCGCGACCGCGTCGCCCAGGCCCGCCGCACGTTCCAGCCATTGCATGCAGCGCGCCTGGTCGTCGCGATCGGCCTTGCGCCCGAAATGCATCGCCACCGCGCGCAGTGCCGGCGGGTATTCCGCGCGCACGGCCAGCATCAGGCGTTCGTTGATGCGCCCGTCGCGCGGCAGCGCCTGTCCACCCAGCGCGATCAACGCCAGGAAATAGCCGGCGATGGGGCTGCCGGCCAGTTCCGCGCGCAGCAGCCATGCCACCGCCTGCGACGCATCGGCATCGCAGCCCACGCCGTACATCAGCATGCGCGCGTGTTCGATCTGCGCATTCGCCAACCCGGCCTCGGCGGCCCGGCGGTGCAGGACGAAGGCCTCGGCCATCTGATGCCGCAGCACCAGCGCCGACGCCAGCCGGTACAGCGCCGGCGGCGAACCGTCGCGGGCCTGGTGGCGCAGGTCGAACAGGGCGGGGTCGTCGATCATGGGCGGTGGTGCGGACGGGCTAGGAGTGTAGTCACAAAAGGCACGGACTTTGCCGGCCATGGCGGCCGCCCACCGGCCGGGCCCACGCCTTCCCGCGCCGCACAACGAGCCCGTAATTCCCCTCGGGCTACAATACGGATTCGTTCGTTTCCGAATTGAGCAGTCCATGAGCACCCCCGCCACCAACCTGCCCGAAGCCGCCACCGAGACCAGCCCGCTGCGGTTCGTCACCGCCGCCAGCCTGTTCGACGGGCACGACGCCGCCATCAACATCATGCGGCGCCTGATCCAGGGGCAGGGTGCGGAAGTCGTCCATCTGGGCCACAACCGTTCCGTGGAGGACGTCGTCCGCGCCGCGTTGCAGGAAGACGCCGACGGCATCGCGCTGTCGTCCTACCAGGGCGGCCACGTCGAGTACTTCAAGTACATGGTCGACATGCTCAAGGAACGCGGCGCCGGCCACATCCGCGTCTTCGGCGGCGGCGGCGGCACCATCACGCCAGAAGAGATCCGCGAACTGCAGGCCTACGGCGTCGAACGCATCTACCACCCCAACGACGGCATGCACATGGGCCTGGTGGCGATGATCGAGGACGTCGTGCGCCGTGCCGGCGATGCCCGCAAGTCCGCGCAGCACCCGGACCAGTCCGCCAGCATCGACGATGAAATCAGCATCGGCCGCACCCTCAGCGCCATCGAGGAAGGTGTGTTCGACGACGCCCAGCTCGCGCACCTGCGCAAGCAGTGGCAGCTGGCCGGCGGCAAGACGCCGGTCATCGGCATCACCGGCACCGGCGGCGCCGGCAAGTCCTCGGTGACGGACGAACTGCTCAACCGTTTCCTCGCCAGTTTCCCGGAGATGCGCGTTGCCGTGATCTCCGTCGACCCCACGCGCCGCCGCACCGGTGGCGCGCTGCTGGGCGACCGCATCCGCATGAATTCGCTGCGCAGCAAGCGCGTGTACATGCGTTCGATGGCCACGCGCCGCCAGCACATGGCCACCAACACCGTGCTGAAGGACTGCATCGGTTTCCTCAAGGGGCTGGGCTACGACCTGGTCATCGTCGAGACCGCCGGCATCGGCCAGTCGGATTCGGAGATCGTCGACCTGGTCGACTTCCCCATGTACGTGATGACCAGCGACTTCGGCGCGCCGAGCCAGCTGGAAAAGATCGACATGCTCGACTACGCGGAACTTGTGGTGCTCAACAAGTTCGACAAGCGCGGCGCCGAAGACGCCCTGCGCGACGTGCGCAAGCAGTGGAAGCGCAACCGCGTCGCCTTCCAGACCAAGGACGAGGACGTCCCGGTCTACCCGACCATCGCCAGCCAGTTCAACGACCCCGGCATCAGCTGGATGTTCGCCAACCTGTGCCGCCTGCTGCGCGACAAGCTGCAGCTGCCGACGGAAAAGTGGACGCCGGACATCGACACCGCGCTGAAGGAGCCGCGCGCCACCGTGCTGATCCCCGGCGCGCGCGTGCGGTACCTGGCCGAGATCGCCGAACAGGGCCGCGGCATCAACGCCAAGATCGAAACGCAGTCCGAGACCGCCGACCGCGCGCAGAGCTACTGGCAGTCGCTGCACGACCTGGGCGACGCGGCGCTGCCGAAGGCGCTGGACCTGTACGCCGCCGATGCACTGCTTTCCACCTCTCCCCTTGCGGGAGAGGTCGACGCGCGCAGCGCGTCGGGAGAGGGGAGCGCGCAAAGCGCGCCCGACCGCACCCTCCTCACCCTCCGCCAACGCTACAACGACGCCGTCCAGTCCCTGACTTCAGAAGCCCTGAAGCTCCTGCGCGACTGGCCCGCGCGCCTGAAGTCCATCACGGACGAAGTCAACGAATACCAGGTCCGCGACAAGACCATCCGCGTCGAGAACTACCGCGAGTCGCTGAGCCACCAGAAGATCCCGAAGATCGCCGCGCCCACCTACAAGAGCTGGGGCGAGCTGCTGACCTTCTTGCAGAAGGAAAACCTGCCGGGCTACTACCCGTACACCGGCGGCGTGTACCCGTACCGCCGCACCGGCGAAGACCCCATCCGCATGTTCGCCGGCGAAGGCACGCCGGAGCGCACCAACCGCCGCTTCCATTACCTGTCCGTCGGCCAGCCGGCCGCGCGCCTGTCCACCGCGTTCGACAGCGTCACGCTGTACGGCGAAGACCCCGCCGTGCGCCCGGACATCTTCGGCAAGATCGGCAACTCCGGCGTCAACATCGCCACGCTGGACGACATGAAGAAGCTGTACTCCGGCTTCGACCTGTGCGCGCCCAGCACGTCCGTTTCGATGACCATCAACGGCCCGGCGCCGATCATCCTGGCGATGTTCATGAACACCGCCGTCGACCAGCAGGTGGAGAAGTACCTGCGCGCCGATCAGCACCGCTGGGACGAAGCGCACGACAAGATCGAAAAGATGTTCGAAGGCCGCAATCGCCCGCAGTACAGCGGCATGCTGCCCGAGACCAACGACGGCCTCGGCCTGGGCCTGCTGGGCGTCACCGGCGACCAGGTCGTCGACGAAGAGACCTACGCGAAGATCAAGGCACACACCCTCGCCACCGTGCGCGGCACCGTGCAGGCCGACATCCTGAAGGAAGACCAGGCGCAGAACACCTGCATCTTCAGCACCGAGTTCGCCCTGCGCATGATGGGCGACATCCAGCAGTACTTCGTGGACAAGAACGTCCGCAACTTCTACTCGGTGTCCATCAGCGGTTACCACATCGCCGAAGCCGGCGCGAACCCGATCAGCCAGCTGGCTTTCACGCTCAGCAACGGCTTCACCATCGTCGAGTACTACCTCGCGCGCGGCATGAAGATCGACGACTTCGCGCCCAACCTGTCGTTCTTCTTCAGCAACGGCATGGACCCGGAGTACACCGTCATCGGCCGCGTCGCCCGCCGCATCTGGGCCCGCGCCATGCGCGAGCGCTACGGCGCCTCCGCGCGCAGCCAGATGATGAAGTACCACATCCAGACCAGCGGCCGATCCCTGCATGCGCAGGAGATCCAGTTCAACGACATCCGCACCACGCTGCAGGCCCTGTACGCGCTGTTCGACAACTGCAACAGCCTGCACACCAATGCATATGACGAAGCCATCACCACGCCCACGGAAGAAAGCGTGCGCCGCGCCGTGGCCATCCAGATGATCATCAACAAGGAGCTGGGGCTGAACTTCAACGAGAACCCCTGGCAGGGCAGCTTCATCGTCGACAAGCTCACCGACATCGTCGAAGAAGCCGTCTACAAGGAGTTCGAAGCCATCAGCGAGCGCGGCGGTGTGCTGGGCGCCATGGACACCATGTACCAGCGCGGCAAGATCCAGGAAGAAAGCCTGTACTACGAGCACAAGAAGCACGACGGCAGCCTGCCGCTGATCGGCGTGAACACCTTCCTGCCCAAGGACCACGGCGGCGACATCGTCACCGAGATCGAACTGATCCGCTCCACCGAAAGCGAGAAGGGCCAGCAGATCGACAACGTCGCCGGCTACCAGGGCAACCGCAACGGCTTCGCCGCCGATGGGTTGAAGTCCCTACAGGCCACCGCCCGCGAACGCCGCAACGTGTTCTCCAGTTTGATGGAGGCGGTGAAGACGCACAGCCTTGGGCAGATCAGCCATGCGTTGTACGACGTGGGTGGGGAGTACCGCCGCAACATGTAATTCGTCCTGTCCACCGGACATCGGAAGGCCCGCTTCGGCGGGCCTTCATTTTTTGCGCGCGCTGTCGCTAAACTCGGCCGGGGACAACACGGGGATGGGGTATGGACACTCGCGCGGCACTGCGGGCGCTGTGTGCGTCTGCTGCACTTTTCATCGGACTGGCGCAGGCGGCAGGGTCGCCGCCCGACTTTGCCGCTGCGGAAGCCGGACGCGCCATTGCCAAGGTCGAAGAGGCCACCCAACACGCCTATGACGAAGCACTCGCCGCGCTGGATGCCGCCACGAAGCAGGCACCCGGCGACATCGGGCTCGCCGTCTCGCGATGCCGCTTCCTTCAGTTCTATGGCGACCCGGAAGGTGTCCGCTGGATTTCCGGCGCGGAGGACGCCCTTGCGTCCTGCACCCAACAACTGCGCGAGCGCTGGCCGAATGCGCCGCAGGTGGCGTTGTTCGAGATGGAAACGCTCTTCGGCGAGGAGGCCGCCACGCGCGGCGAAGCCCTCCTGAAGGTCGCCGACCAGTGGCCGGCGCCGCCCCGGCGCGAGCTGCTGAGCCAGACATCGATGGGCCACGAGTTCAACGACAACCCGGAACGTGCCGGCGAACTGGCCCTCATGGCGGTCCGCATGGGCGATGTTTCCCGTACCGGCGCCGCGGCACAGTATCTGGTGAACCAGAAGAAGTTGGACGAGGCCGCCGACCTCCTGGCGAAGGCCGCGCCGTCGGAAAACCCGATGGACGTGGCCGGTCGCGTCAAGGCCGCCCTCGCATTGCCCGACCCGAAGGCCGGCTTGGCGGAACTGCGTCGCAAGCCGGAGTTGATGGAGTACGTCGACCACGAAGTGGCCGCGCGCGCCTACCTGCGAGCCGGCGATTTCGCCTCTGCGCAGCGCGTGCTCAAGAACGTCTGCATCAAGTGCGAAGCGACCCGGTCGCTCAAGTTCGAAGCCGCCATGGGCGCCCGCGACTACGCCGGCGCAGCCAAGCTGGTGGACCTGACCGATCGCCCGAACTTCGCCGGCCACCTCTCGCGCTTCGCCACGCTGGCGATGGCCGCGCCCCTCACGCTGGTCAGCCCGACCATGCTGCCGGGCCTGGCGATCTGTCTCGCGTGGCTGCTGCTGTTGCTGCTGGCGCCCGGCGTGGTGCTGGTGCCCGCGCACTACCGAGGACTGGCGCGGCGCCTCAAGGGCAAGGTCAGTGAACCGATGTTCCCGGCCATTGGACTGAAGCGCGCGTGGTACGGCGCGGCCGTCGCGCTGATCGTCCCGATGGTGGTGCTGATGCTGGTGCGGCCGGAGGCGATGGCCGACCTGTTCAGTGGCAACGCCGCGGCATCGGCGCAGATGTTCCGCGCCTTCCTCATCGCCGAAATCACGGCGTTGGTGTTCGTCGTGCCGGCGCTGGTCGGCATGACGCGGCGCCAGTTCCTCGGCGACCGCACCGCGCTGCGCACCTGGTGGATCGTGCTGCTGATGTGGGGCGCGCTGATCGCCCTGGGCTGGGTGCTGGCCGTCGTGCAGACATGGATGGGTGTGAACCTCGAAACCGCGCAGACGCGCATGGTTGCCGCGATGGTCGAAGGCGGCGAAGAACTCGGCGGCCCGATGCTGACGCTGCTGATCCTGGCGCTGATCGGCCCCGTGTTTGAAGAGGTCGTCTTCCGCGGCCTGATGCTGGGCGGCCTGTCGCGCCACATCAGCTTCGGCTGGGCCAACGCGCTGCAGGCGCTCGGCTTCGCTGCCATGCACGACGACCCGCCGCGCTTCCTTTACTACTTCGCGATGGGCCTTTTCGGCGGCTGGCTGGTGAAGCGGACCGGGTCACTGGCGCCGACGATTGCGCTGCATGTGCTGAACAATGCGGTGGCGGTGGGGGTTTTGTTGGGGGTGGGGTGAGGGGGCGTGAACGGAACAGTAACTATTGAAGGATGTCGGGTTGAGTTCTCGCGCATTCGCGTGATGGCAGCGTCGTCTGGCTGACTGGCTGGGAGCAGTGAAACAGGCGAGGTCTGATGGGATGTGTACCACACGGGAATTGACATCAGCCAGCGTAGCCCGAGTAAGCGGAGCGCACCCGGGTTTGATCAACGAAGCTCCATCCTTTGAGGCTGACTCGCAGGCAACTTCGGTTACCTGAGCTGGTTGGCGGATCCTCTGGAGCGTGGATAGATGACTGCATCTAAAGGCACAACAGTTTCAGGGTATCGAAACAAGAACGGTCAAGTGGTTGTAAGGTCAACGGGGCTTCCTGGGACCGACCACCTTCAGAAGATCTACGTCCTACGTTGCGATGCGTGCAAGCTGGAGTACGGAGCCAACGGTAGCGATATCTTTCTCAGGCGCTGCCCAAACTGCGGAGGTGGGCGTCCAGGGCTCGACTACCACCCAGCGTAGCCCGGGTAAGGGAAGCGCACCGAGGATCGGCATAACGAGCACGAGAAGTGTTCAGCGCACAGAACTGTTAGCGGCGCAGCTAGGATCGAGACGACCCCTCGATGCCCAGCGCTTTTCTGGTTCGGAGGACAAGCGAAGCGCTCCCGAAGTATTTAACGAACATTGCAAGGTTCTTAATGCGTTTATACGGTTATCCCAATCACGGGCTCCCGATAGAGCAGATCAAGTCGGAAGAGCTTGCAGAAATCACGTTCGTCGCCACGCCGGACGAGGCTCGCAGGACTGCGGCGTTCCTCATGCACGCCGCAGACGAGATGGAGCGGATGGGGGCGGCGTACAGCCACGTTCACCTGTCCGACGTCCAGGCGGGGTTCGATGACTCCCCGCATGTCACGGTGTTCAACGCGCAGAACCTCTAGCCGTTGCCGCTTGGAGGCGTGTGTTGCTGACACTTCGCACAACCGCGCTGGGACTTAGGCTCATTGCCGGCAGTCGAACGCCCTAGCAGACTCCCTCTCAAGGAGCGTCGAAGCTCCGCATCAAGCGGTAACCCGCCACCGAATCACAGGCGGGTTTCTTATGCCCGAATCCTGGGCATGAGTCCGGCGCAACGATGTTCCGCGTCGGGAGGGCGGCTAATACAACACCTCGCAAGAGGAAATACGCCCGCCGGCTTGATGCGGCTTCGAACCTCCCGACACCTTGCGCTGCCTCCGCAGCGCAAGCCGGCTGGTTTGCTGGAGACACCACATGCGAAAGGATCCTCGCTCCATCCCCGCCGCGTTCCGCGGCTACTTGTTGCCCACGCGCGCGCACGAATCGCTGGTCCACACGCGCGACCAGCTGCGCCTGCTCGCGCAGTTCACCGAAGCCCGCAGCGAACGGCGCGAAGTCCTGTTCGTCTCGCCCGACGCCCTGTCCGAACTCTTCGACCGCGTCGCCAACCATCTGGACGACGCACTTTCTGTCGTGATCCACGACGACCCGGGGTCCGGGTCGGCGTGACGCGCGTAGTACGTGCGAAGAGTGGCGGACTGCCGCGCGTCAATCCTCACCCGGAATTGCCGGGTCGAACGCGAGCAGATCACCGGGCTGGCATTGCAGCACGTCGCAGATCGCCTCAAGCGTGGAGAAGCGGATCGCCTTGGCCTTGCCGGTCTTCAGGATGGACAGGTTGGCCAGGGTGATGTCGATGCGCGCGGCCAGCTCGGTCAGCGTCATGCGCCGTGCGTGCAACAGGTCGTCCAGTCGGACCACGATGGCCATGTCAGACGGTCCCTTCCAGGTCGGCCCGCATGCGTGCGCCGTGGGCGAACACGCCGGACAGCACGAACAGCATCAGCACCGCCAGCCACGGAGCGAACGAGAAGCCGTCGATCTTTCCGGGCTCCCACACCGCCGAGGCAATGGCGGCGACGATCATGCGCAGCACCTCCAGTGCCAGCACGCTCCAGGCGATGGCGTTGAGTCGTCGGGCGTTGGCCGCAATGAACGGATCGCCGCCGCGCACCGTGTCGACGATGGCCAGCAGGCGACGCAGCACGGTGTGCACGATGCCGGCACCGATCAGGCCGATGACGACGATGGCGCGCAGCCCGGCCGGCGCCCACGGGTATTGAGTCACCAGTTCGATGCCCAAGGGCCGCTTCGGCCAGCCTTCAATGAAGAAGCTGGCGATGAGCAGCCCCGCGACGCCGGCGGCGTAGAGGACGTTGAGGGCCGTCAGGCCCTGGATGACCGGGCGGGCGACGCCAAGGGCGCGGGCGGACATGCTGTTCATGGTGGCCTCCGGGGTGGGGACGGGTATCGTGAAACGATAATAGACATATTGTTTAACGATAAAAATAGGCCGGAAGACACCCCTCGCGCGTGGCCGGGGCCCAGGGAGCCCCGGGCCTCCATGTCCTCACGCGGATCCGGACTGTCCGCCCGGTTGCGCGGCCGCCGTTGCCTTGCGTGTGATGCAGGCCCCTCTGGGCCGGAGGGGTTTCGCATGTACCCACGCAGCATGGCGGTCGCGGTCCTCGTCGCAGGGATGGCGTGCGTGACCGGTTGCGCGCCGAAAGCCCCGCAAGGCAGCGACGCCGACAGCGAGCGGCAAGCGCTGGTGCAGCGAGCGCAGGCCTTCAAGCGCGACGCCGCCAGCACGCCCGCGCTCACGCCGGCGCGCAAGACGGAGCTGCAGCAACTGGCATCCGATGTCCGCGCCTGGCAGGCGCGCACCAAGCGCGAGGATGTGCACGTCACGCGCGACTCGCTGACCACGAAGCGCATCAACGACAGCGGCGGTGGCGGCGGCTGCGAGTCCTGCCCGGGTTACCGCCTGGACGGCGACCGCATCTGCTTCCTCGAAGAAGAAGGCGAATGCCCCGTCGACGACGGCAGCGACCTGCAACTCGGCCGCGTGTGCGTCTACAGCTGCATCTGGATTGGCGCGGAGGCGGAACCGGCGCGCAAGGCGCCCTGAGCACTCGTGCGGCCGCGAAGGTATTCCCGGCCGCACCGATAGTGCAGCGACGTCGCCGCCTGTCCTCGCCCGTGTCCATCGTCCTGACCGACGTCGCCCGCACCCGCCTGCTACTCGCCGCGCGGAACCTCGATCGCGACGATGGGCTGCTTGCGTGACACGAGCCGGTGCCCGCAGGCGAGCGCGGCGCCGTCGTAGGCGGCACGGAGATGGCCGAAGTAGGGCGCGCCTTCGACCACGCGGGTGGGACCGCACGCACCACAGGTCACCGCATGTCCGAGGCAGACGAGCGGGCGCAGGAGCCCGTCCTGGCAGGCCACCCGGACATCGGCCAGCCCTTCGGTTGTCTCCCCGCCTGCGTTGGTTGTGTCGCCCACGACAATCACGTGACGCCTTTCCATACGACTCTTTCTCCCTGATCGAGGCGACCTTGTAGCCAAGCGATCCCGTGAGCCGCAATGAGAATTTTTCTCGCATCGGCGTGCGACCTCGGCGCGGGGGATGGGGTGGCCCCCGGTGTCGGCCGGGAGTGCGCCCTGGACCGGGCATGCGGGCTTCGAGCTTTGGCGGCGACCTCACGGGTTGGGTACGACTCGCCGGATGACGGCTACCATCGGCGGGCAGGAACAGAAGGGGGCGGGAAGGAATGAAAGGTCTCAAGGGCGTCGCGAATCGGCGGGCCGATGCGCTCGCGCGCGTGAGCTGGGATCGTCTGGAAGCGCTGCTCGCGGCCTATTACCGCAGCGAAGGCTATGAGGTCGAGCACGTCGGTACGGGTGCCACCGGCGCGAAGTTCGACGGCGGCATCGATCTGAAGCTGCGACGCGGCGAGCAGTTCATCATCGTGCAGTGCAAGCACTGGAACGCGATGAAGGTGCCGCACAACGCCGTGCACGAACTGCTGGGGCTGATGGTCAACCACGGTGCCACCGGCGCCATCCTGGCCAACAGCGGTGAGTTCACCAAGGCGGCCATCGAGGCTGCGCAGAAGCTGGGGCACGTGCAGCTCATCGACGGCGACGAACTGCGCATGATGCTGGGCCCCATCCGCGAACCGGCGACCGCATTCGATGCGGTGCGCATGGGTGCCGCGGATGGCGCAGGCACCGCGATGGCCCGGCGGCTGGGCGAGCGACTGCTGTCCGCAACGGGTGACCGCACGCAATCGCCCGGCGCCACCCGCAGTGTCGCGGTGGTGCTGGCGTACAAGGTGCTTGTCACCGTGTTGTTCCTGGGGTTTGTGCTGCTCATGTATCACGTGCTCGTGGACCGGATCACGGCCACGCTGGCGCCGAAGCCGCCCGCGTCCGCGCCGCCTGTTTCGGCGCCCGTGCAGACGGTCACGGCATTGCCCCCGTCCACGACGTCGCAGGCCGATCCCTGCCACGAGGTCATCGATGCGGCCTCGGGCTCGTACATCGACCATTGCGCCTCCGGCGAAACACCGCGAGCCACGGCCCGGAGCCAGCGGGAACAACAGCGTCGAGCCGAAGAGGCGATGAAGGTCATCAAGGAATCGACACCGGAGCTGTGACGGTGCGGGGCGGCCGCGTTGCCGCGGCTTCTTTGGCATGATCGCCGCAACGACCACACGCAGGGGGCGTCATGGACGGTGCAGGGCAGGCTGGGCTGGGCAACGCGGAAGGTTCGTTCGCCGACTTGTGGCAGTGGTACACGTACCTGGGTGACAAGTGCGACAGCTATTCGCGCAGTTCCTTTGAGGACTTCGGGCTGCTGTTCTCCACCGGGGCGATGGCGGCGTGGGTGCCGGTCTCGGCGCAGTTCCCGGAGCAGGCGCTGGGCACATGGGCGCCGCTGGCGGGGTTCGTGGCGATCCTCTTCTTCATCGTCATCGTCGGTACGCGCACGCTGGCCAAGCAGGCGCTGGTGCAGTACTACCTGGCGCAGATCGCGCGCGTGGAGACGAGCATCGCGGCGCGATTGTCGGCGGACGACGGCGCGGCCTTCTCGTTCGGGCGACAGTGATCGCAGTGGCAGCGTCAACATTACGAGCCGATCATGCAGCGCTTCCTGTTGCTGTTTGCGCTGTTCCTGTCGGTGGTGCCCACCGCCGCGTTGTGGGTGGGCTCAGGGCGCGCCAAGGCGCTGACCTATCTGGCGTGCTTCGTCGTGGCCGGCGGTGTGTACGCCTCGGCGGCGGGCAAGCTGCGCGATGCCGCGGGCGACGCGGGGCGCAACGCATGAGTGCCGTGCAACGTGTGGCCGCGTGCGTCCTGCTGTTTGCGTGCGCGATGCCGTATGTAGGAAAGGCCGCGTCCAACTCGCCAGCCGGGGCCACTGTCGCGGACACGGCGACCGCCGAGCCGGTCATCGCCACGGCAGAGGAAACGCGCGCCATCCTTGCAGTGGTGTTGCCCGCGGTTGGATTCGAAGGCATGCCGCCTCCGCCGCCGGAGCCGGCACGGGCGCAATCCTCGCACAAGCAGCAGCCGAACACGCTGTTGCTGGCCGATGAGTCGATCTGCCTGGGCGACCCCGCGGCGAAGTGCGACGGCCACCTGGCGGACGCTCCACCCGCTGCGCTGGATGGCTTCGTGCCCCGCAGGCTGTTCGATGACCTGCTGCGGGCCAACGTGTCGGTGGTTCCGCTCGACCTCTCGGGCATTCCGGGCACGGCGATGGTCCGGTCGAGCGATCTGGAGGCGGCGTTCGCCGGGCCTCCGGATCTCGATCGCTGGGCGCAGTTCCATCGCACGTTTCCCGGCGCGTCCGGCGTGCTGCATATCACCCGGCCCGTCCTGAGCGCCGACCGCAGCAGTGCGTTGCTGTACGTGACCCATCATTGCGGCGGGTTGTGTGGCGCCGGGCTGCTGGTTCGCCTCGAACGTTCGCCGCACGGCTGGCGGGTCGTCGAACACAAGGGCGTCTGGGTCAGCTGATCGGCGCGGTCGCGCGCGTGGCCGATAATGGCGCATCGCCACCGATGCCCCGCCCATGTCCATCTTCCTCACCGACTTCGCCCGCGCCCGCCTGTTCCCGCGGGAGTCGCGGCGCAACACCATCCAGGACTGCACGCCGGAAGCGTTCGAACGCCACCTCAACGAGGTCGCGCCGCTGGCCGTGCTGGATGGCTACGCGCCGTTCTGCAAACTGCACGTGCACCGCAACTGGACGTCCACGCGTTGCCTGGCGGTGCCGATCACCGACGACAACCGACACCTGCTGCGCTCCGAGTACGAAGCCCGCACGCGCGAGGAACTGCCGGTACTGGTGCGCTGGTTCGAAGGCATCGACCCGCCCGTGGCCGATTACCTCATCGTCATCCTCTACGACCGCGAGCAACTGGCGAAGGAAGGCACGCACATCGACGCCGACTGGGGCGTGGTGGGCTGCATGTACACCGCCGAGCCGGTCGAAACGCCGATGGCGCCCATCACCATGATGCGCAACGCGCTGGGCGTGGAAGAGGGCGGCTCCGGCGTACCGATGGACCGCAAGGCGTATCTGCACAGCGTGGAGTTCTGGCGCACGCATGCGAACTGGCGCGGTTGAGCGCAGGGCTTGACGGCGCCTTCCATCCATTTGGCTAAAGTCGGCCAAACGTCCCAGGCAGGCTCGGCATGAAGATGACCCGCATCACGCCCATGCTGCCGGTGCGCAGCGTGTCCGACAGCACCGCGTTCTATCGCAGGCTCGGCTTCGAGGTGGTGAAGCAGAACGACTCGTGGCGCTGGGTGCTGCTGGCGTTCGACGACTGCCAGCTGATGCTGGACGAGTCGATCAATCCGCACCCGGACGTGGCGCGCTGTTCCGTGCTGTACCTGTATCCGGACGACATCGCCGCCTACCACGCGAAGGTGCGCGCGAACGGCGTGGAAGTGCCGGAGCTGGAAACCTCGTTCTACGGGATGACCGAGTTCCGTATCGAGGACCCGGACGGCAACCGGTTGTGGATCGGGCAGAGCGCGGCAGCGCCGGAGCTGTGACGCCGCGAGGCGACGCCGATCACAGTGCGCGCAGTGCGCCCGTGGGTTTTACGTCGCGCGCGCTCCGCTCTCCCGCCGCACGAAGCGCGTTTGACCTCTCCCGCAAGGGGAGAGGTGCATGGCTCGCGCATGTCCCTTCTCCCCTCGCGGGAGAAGGTGCCCCGAAGGGGCGGAAGAGGGGGCTTCCGCGCCGATGCGATTCCCTTCCCGCGAGGCGAAACCCGTCCCGTGATGGCCCGCCGCGCCGCCGACAGGTACCTTAGCCCCAGCCCAGCCCGAGCGACCGCCGATGGCCCCGCCGACCCGTCGTGATTTCCTCGCATCCACTGCCGCCATGGCCGCCGCTCCCTTCATCAGCACTTCGTCCACGCGGGCCCGCGCGCAGGATTCGCGCAAGCTCGGCGTCGCCGTGTGTGGCCTGGGCAAGTTGAGCACGGACCAGATCGCACCGGCGCTGATGAAGACGAAACACTGTCGCCTGGCGGGCATCGTGACCGGCACGCCGGCCAAGGCCGAAGCGTGGAAAGCGAAGTACGGCATTCCCGCCAACAGCGTGTACTCGTACGACACCATGCAGCGCATGGCGGACAACCCGGACATCGACATCGTCTATGTCGTCACGCCCAATGCGCTGCATGCGCAGCACACCATCCAGGCGGCGCGGGCCGGCAAGCATGTGTTCTGCGAGAAGCCGATGGAGATCTCGGTCGAACGCTGCCAGCAGATGATCGACGCCTGCCGCGACGCCAAACGGCTGCTCGGCACCGCCTACCGCTGCCAGTACGACCCGCATCACCTGGAATGCATCCGGCTGGTGCGCGAACAGGTGTTCGGCAAGCCGACCATCCTGCAGGCCGGTTTCGCCATCGACGTCGGCCCGGCGGATCAATGGCGCCTCAAGCGTGAGCTGGCCGGCGGTGGCGCGCTGATGGATGTGGGCATCTACGCGCTGCAGGCCACGCGATACCTGACCGGCGAGGAACCCATCCTCGTCTCCGCGGTGGAAACGAAGACCGACCCGGTGAAGTTCGCCGAGGTCGACGAATCCATCGTGTGGACGACGAAATTCCCCAGCGGCGTCGTTGCCTATTGCAGCACCAGCTACAAGGCCGGACGCATCCAGAACCTGCGCGTGAATGCCGAGAACGGCTGGTTCGAACTCGACCCGGCCTTCTTCTACGACGGCAACCACGGCCGCCGCAGCGACGGGAAGGAGATCCGCTTCCCGGAGATCGACCTGTTCGCCGCCGAGATGGACGACTTCGCCCAGTGCATCCTGGAAGGCCGGCCCACCAAGGTGCCCGGTGAGGAAGGCCAGCGCGACGTGCGCATCCTGCAGGCGATCTACGAATCGGTGCGCAGCGGGCGGGCGGTGTCGCTGGCGTAGCGCCGCCTTCACCGCCGCGTCATCACCGGAAAGGCGCAATGACGCCGGTTCCGGGTCGGGCGCGATGGCATGAACACTCTCTGGGTGCGTCCGCTGCAACGCGTGGAACGCGCATGACGCCCGATCTGGCCATGGTCCTTTTGCTGCTGGGCGGCGCCATCGTGATGTTCGCGATCGGCCGTCCGCGCAGCGACGTGGTCGGCCTGCTGATGGTCGCCGCGTTGCCGCTCACCGGCGTCATCGACATCGGCGAGGCCATCGCCGGTTTCGCCGATCCCAGCATCGTGCTGATCGCACTGCTGTTCGTGCTGGGCGAAGGCTTGTCACGCACCGGCGTGGCGCAGCGGTTGAGCGAACTCATCGTGCGGTTCGCGGGACCGGCGGAAACGCGCCTGATGGTCGCGCTGATGGTGGCAGTGGCCACCATCGGTTCGGTGATGAGTTCCACCGGCGTGGTCGCCATCTTCATTCCCATCGTGCTGCGCATCTGCCAGCGCGTGGGCATTGCGCCGGGGCGGTTGATGATGCCGCTTAGCGTGGCCGCGCTGGTCAGCGGCATGATGACGCTGGTCGCCACGGCGCCCAACCTGGTGGTGCAGTCCGAACTGCTGCGCGAAGGGCATCCGGGCTTCGAGTTCTTCGCGTTCGCACCGTTCGGCGTGCCGGTCCTGGTGGTGGCGATCGCGTACATGCTGTTCGCGCGGCGCTGGCTGGGGCGCGACGCGCAGGCCGTCGATGCACGGCCCGGCATCGAGGACTGGATCGGCGAGTACGCGCTGGCCGGCCGCGCCTGCCGTGTGCGCGTGCGTCCCGCGTCGCCACTGATCGGCCGCGTGGCCGCCGACTGCGAGGGCAGTGAACTGGCGGGCGTGCACGTGCTGGCCATCGAGCAGTCCGGGCTGTTGGGCCGCACGTCGCTGGCGTCTCCCATCGGCGTGCCGGTGGAGGCAGGTGCCACGTTGCTGCTGGACGTGCACGATCGCGATGTCGATGCCGGTGTGCTCTTCAACCGCCAGCGCCTGGAATCGCTGCCGCTGCAGGGCAACTACTTCTCCGCGTACGCGAACGACATCGGCATGGCCGAGGCGCTGGTGACGGCGAACTCGCCGCTGGTGGGACGCACCGCGCGCGAGACGCGCCTGCGCGACCGCCACGAGCTGGTGGTGATCGGCCTGCGCCATGGACGTTCGGCCTCGCGCGATCCCGACGAGGAACGCATGGAGGTCGGCGATACGCTGCTGCTGGTCGGACCTTGGCCGGCGTTGCGTTCGGTGGGCGTGGATTCGGAAGGCCTGGTGCTGCTGAACCTGCCCGGCGAGGCGGACGACGTCGCGCCTGCGGCAAGCCGCGCGCCGTTCGCGCTGGCCATCCTGGTGCTGACGGTGGCGATGATGGTGACCGGCGTGGTTGCCAACGCGCATGCCGCGCTGATCGGCTGCCTGCTGATGGGCGTGGCCGGTTGCGTGGACCTGCGCGGTGCGTACCGGGCGATCCACTGGCCCAGCCTGGTGCTGATCGTCGGCATGCTGCCGTTCTCGCTCGCGCTGCAGCGCACCGGCGGCGTCGATCTGGCGGCCGACCTGCTGCTGGACGTGGCAGGCGGTGCAGGACCACGCGCGGTGCTGACCGCGGTATTCGTGGTGACGGCGGTGTTGGGCATGTTCATTTCCAACACCGCAGTGGCGGTGCTGATGGCGCCGGTGGCGCTGGCCATCGCGGACCACCTGGACGCATCGGCGGCGCCGTTCGCGATGACGGTGGCGCTGGCGGCATCGACCGCCTTCATGACGCCGGTGTCGTCACCGGTCAACGCGCTGGTGGTGGGGCCGGGCGGTTATGGCTTCGCCGACTTCGTACGCGTGGGCACACCGCTGGCGCTTCTGGTGCTGGTGGTGACCGTGGCGCTGGTGCCGGTGCTGCTTCCGTTCTGAGACGTGCGCGTGGAATGCGCGTATCGCCCGGGTGGCACCGTGCCTTCATGCACGGGAACCGCGCGCGGCGGCCGGGTACGGTGTGGCGCGACGGCGGGGTAGTGGATGAAGTGCCCGCCGGCTCCCCCACAAGGAAGGAAGCCATGCTCCGACTGCGCCACTTCGCCCCGCTCGTCGTTTTCTGTCTCGTTCCCGTCTGCGCGCAGGCCGCACCGCCCGGGCCGCAGATCCTGACCGAGGACGTCACGCGCTTCTACGCGATGTACGACGCCACCGCCGGCAAACCCACGGTGGAACAGATCGAACAGGACTATCTGGCGCGTGGCACGCCCAGCCTGCACGAGTTCGCGAAGCTGCGGCGCGTGACCGCGCAGAGCATCGCGGACCGCATGGCGCGCGATCCGGCGATCTACGCCAATGCCAAGCAGTGCATGACGACGCTGCCGGCGGTGGAGAAGCGGCTGACCGCTGCGTTCGCGCGATTGGCGCAGGTGTATCCGGAGGCGAAGTTCCCGCCGGTCGCCATCGTGGTGGGGCGCGGCAAGCCGGTGGGCATGGCCTATCCCGGCGGGCTGACCATCGGGCTGGAGGCGCTGTGCGCCGCCGACTTCATGAACCCCGACATCGAAGACCGCTTCGTGCACGTCATCGCGCACGAGTACGGCCACATCCAGCAGACCGGTGCCACCGATTTCGAGGACGGCGATCCGCGGGCCACGGTGCTGCGCGTGTCGCTGATCGAAGGCGGCGCCGAATTCATCTCGGAGCTGATCTCCGGCAACGTCGGCAATCCGGGCCTGGCGGACCGCGTGCGCGGCCATGAGCGCGAGATTGAAACCCGGTTTGCGCGCGACATCGACAGCACCGACCTCACGCCGTGGCTCTACAACTACCAGGCCGGAACGGACGCGCCGTACGACCAGGGCTACTGGATCGGCTATCGCATCGCCAAGTCGTACTACCTGCAGGCGAAGGAGCGGGGAGCGGCCGTGCGCGACATCCTGCAGCTCGACGACCCCAAGGCCTTCCTGGCGAAAAGCGGCTGGACACCAGGCATGACGCTGCCGCCGCCGGGCGAGGGGATCGACTGAGGCGGGGCGTTCGCGCTGGCGCGCGCGCCCTCTCCCGACGCGCTGACGCGCGTCGACCTCTCCCGCAAGGGGAGAGGTGAGAGCGCAGCGCCCCCTGGGGGCGGATGCGGGGCACTCCCGGCGCTGGCGTTCGCCGCGTCAGGCACCAGCCCCGGCAAGCGCCTAGAATGCGCGCTCCGCTTCTCCCCCCAAGGCATCCCCGCATGGCGCTCAAGGCGACCGTGGTCAAGGCCGAGCTGACGATCAGCGACCTGGACCGGCACCACTACGCGACCTATCCGCTCACCCTCGCGCAGCATCCGTCGGAGACGGACGAGCGGCTGATGGTGCGCGTGGTCGCTTTCGCGCTGTTCGCCAGTGAGCGCCTGGAGTTCGGCAAGGGCCTGAGCAACGACGACGAGCCCGACCTGTGGCGTCGCGACTACACCGGCGACATCGAGCAGTGGATCGACCTGGGCCAGCCGGACGAGTCGCGCATCCGCAAGGCCTGCGGGCGCGCGCGGCAGGTGGTGGTGGTCAACTACGCCGGACGCGCCGCCGACCTGTGGTGGGACAAGAACGCCAGCGCGCTGGCGCGCCTGGACAACCTCACCGTGATCGACATCGATGCCGCGGTGGTCGATGCGCTGGCGGCGATCATTCAGCGCAGCATGCGTTTCAGCGCGCTGATCCAGGATGGCGAACTGCAGCTGATGGGCGACAGCGGCTCGGTCGATCTGCGTCCGCGCACGCGCATGGCGTCGGCCGCGCAGGCAGCCTGATCGCGGGGCAGGGCATGAGCGGGCATTTCGACGCGGTGATCGTCGGCGGCGGCGCTGCCGGCCTGATGTGCGCGCTTACCGCAGGACGTCGAGGCAAGCGCGTGCTGCTCGTCGAGCATGCCAACCGCGTCGGCAAGAAGATCCTGATGTCGGGCGGTGGCCGCTGCAATTTCACCAACACCGGCACCACGCCCGCCAATTACCTCTCGGCCAATCCGCATTTCTGCAAGTCGGCGCTGGCGCGCTACACGCCGTGGCACTTCATCGACATGGTCGAGCGCCACCGCATCGCGTATCACGAGAAAGAGCTGGGCCAGCTGTTCTGCGACGAGTCGTCCAAGCTGATCGTGAAGATGCTGCTGGACGAATGCGCCGATGCGGGCGTACGCGTGGAAATCAGCTGCAGCATCGAGCGGCTCACGCACGGCGACAGCGACGAGGCCCGTTTCCGCCTGCACACCACGCACGGCACGTTTTCCGCGCCATCGCTGGTGGTCGCCAGTGGCGGGCTGTCGATTCCCAGCATGGGCGCGACGGGCTTCGGCTACGAACTGGCGCGCCGGTTCGGCCACGGCGTGCTGCCCACGCGCGCGGGGCTGGTGCCGTTGACCCTCAGCGGCAAGCACCAGGAACGCCTGGCGGAGTTGAGCGGCGTCGCGCTGCCGGTGACGGCGCACTGCAATGGCGCCAGCTTCAGCAATTACCTGCTGATCACGCACCGCGGCATCAGCGGGCCGGCGATCCTGCAGATCTCGTCGTACTGGCAGCCCGGCGACGACCTGCGCCTGGATCTCCTGCCGGGACAGGACGCGTTGGAAGCGTTGCAACAATGGCAGCGCGAGCGTCCCGCGGCCGAACTGAAAACCGTGCTGGGCGACGTCATGCCCAAGCGCTTCGCGCAACGCCTGTGCGAGCACTGGCTGAGCAACCGGCCAATGAAGCAGTACAACGCGCCGCAACTGCGCGAGATCGCCCAGGTGCTGGGCGACTGGCCGCTGGTGGCCAGCGGCACCGAAGGCTATCGCACCGCCGAGGTGACACTCGGCGGCGTGGACACCGACGAAATCTCGTCCAGCACGATGCAGTCAAAGCGTGTGCCCGGCCTGTACTTCATCGGCGAAGTCCTCGACGTCACCGGCTGGCTGGGCGGCTACAACTTCCAGTGGGCCTGGGCCTCGGGACACGCCGCGGGCAACGCGGTGTAGGCACAGGCCGCGTTCTTCTCCATCGAACCCCGATGCAGGGTCAGTCCAGGTTGTCGATGTACGCCCTGACGTCGGGATCGATCGGAAGCAGGTAGGCCTTGCCCAACCGGATCACGCCGATACCGCCGCATACGAGCCCCACGATCGCGATGCCGCGACCGAAGGGGCGATTGGACAGCAGAGCCGTGATTCCTCCGGACGCGAACAGTCTGAAGGTGTCGTACGCGCAGTAGATCCCGAAACCGATCATCGCGATTCCTGCGACGACGAAGACGCAGGCCTTGATCCTGTCCATGGGGCGAACTCCGTGGTTTGACGTGGACGTGTGACGTGACTGCATTGAAGGCTGGCGCAGCCCCGAACGATGGCGCCGCTATGCCACCGGCTCGATCCGCCCACCAGCATCCGCGAAGCCGGCCGTCCCCGTCCGGGCGCCGTACACCAGGCGTTCGCGGACGTACTCCTTCAGCGCCGCGCTGGGCTTGGAGCGGGTGTGGCTGCGGATCAGGTGGACCACGTTCGTGATCGTCGCCACCGGCGTCATGATCAGGCCGAAGGGAATGCCCCACCAGCCGGCCAGTAGCGTTCCGATCGTCCACAGGGCCTGCTGCTTGCGTGCGCAGGCAATGCAGGCGGTGATCGTGTTCTTTCGGGTGAACGTCACGAGGATGACGGACCAGACGAAGAGCGCGTGATGGACTTCGACGCCGCGACTGCAGCCGCATCGCGCACACCGGCCTTCGGTACGCATGCGCGCCGCTTCGATCTCGACCTCCTGCTGCGGAATCGCCGCGAGTCGTTCAAGGAACGACGCCTTCTGGGCGTGGCACGCCTTGCTGCAGAAGCGGAATCCGTGCGCCTTGATGCCGCCCAGCGCGATGGTCTGTTTGCAGGTGTAGCAGGTCCCCATGATCTCCTCCCCCCGGAGTCGCATCGGATGCAGGGGGCGACGCTACCCGAATGCGCGGGTGTCGCCAAGGAGTAGGGCGCTGCATCCGACCGGCACCGCAGGCGCGGCGCCGGTCGGACGATTCATCAGTACGACGTCTGTTGTGCGTCCGGTTCCGTGATGGCTTCGACCGCCGCCTGCGTCGCGGTGTTCGTTACGCCTGCCGGCGAGAACGAGAGCACCAGGCCGAAGCTGCTGTTCGGACTCTGGCCGTCGCCGTGCTGGCGGCGCGCCAGCAGCGACAGCTTCCAGCCCAGCGACAGCTCGAAGTCGATGCCGCCGCCGTAGGTCAACGCGTTGTCGCCGACGCTGCGCAGGCCAACGACGTAGCCGCCGTCCACCGGCATGACCGCGTAGTTCAGATCGACGTTGCTGCGGTTGTCGAGCGATTCGCGGTACTCGAACATCCAGTACGGGCGGAACAGGTTGCCGCGTGCGGTGAGGATGGGCAGGCTGCCTTCCACACCCAGCGACGCGCCGCTGCTCTCGACCGTCTGCGAACCGTAGGTCAGGTCATGGATGCCCAGGCCTTGCTCGCGATAGCCATCCAGCGTGGTGCGGCTGGCATCGAGTCGGCCGTAACCGGTGAGGGTCGCGCCTTCGCCACCGCCGTGTTCGTAACCGGCCGTGAGTGCGCCGAAGGCCTGGTCACCGCTGCGCTGTGCGGTGGCAGTCGCGTCGGCGACCGCGCTGTAGCGGCGGATGTCGAAGTCCAGGTCGCCCCAGCCGAGCACGCCGTCGACGAACCAGTGCTGCGACGGGCGCCACAGGCCGTACATCGACAACGCACGCTGGTTGGCGTCGAGCGTGGAGCGTGCGTCGTCCAGGTCGGTGCTGTTCCAGCCCCAACCACCGGCCACGCCAAGCAACCACTGCTCGTTGACGCGCCAGTCCGCACCGACGGTAACGCCATCGCTGCTGAAGTCGAACGCGTTGCTGCGCGCATCGGGCTCACGCTGGCCGGTGGTGATGGTGCCGGCCGTCCACACGCCCACGCCGTTCGGCAGGCGCGTGTCGTCGAGCGAGGCCACTTCTTCCGCAGCCACCGTCAACGCGGCACCGGAGGCATTGGCCAGGCTGACGTTCACGCCGTTGACCGAGCGATTGGCACCGCCAAAGCGCTGCTGGCGCAGGCGGTCCTGGATGTTGGACTGCTGCGCCATCGCGAAGCGCACGCTGGCATCCACCTGCGCCTGCAGGCCGCCCACCACGCTGGGATCGCGCGTCGGGTCGGGACGGTCGGTGACGGTGAGCACCACGCTGACCGACGCCGACGCGTAGTTGCCCGTGGCCGCCTGCGTGGCAACCAGTGTCGTCACGCCCGCGCCCACCAGCGTCACCGTGCGACCGCTCACCGTGGCCACCGACGGAGCGGAGCTGGTGAAGGTGAAGGTGCCATTGCTCTGGCTGGTGGGGTTGGAGAGGTCGAACGTGGTTTCGCCGAGGGTGCGGTTGAGATCGCCCACCCAGCCCAGCGTCGGTGTCGCGCGGCCGATGGCCACCTGCAACGCCACCTGCGGCGCGGCCGTGTAATTGGCGTTGCCGGCCTGGTCGGCGGTGAGCGAACACGCGCCCGCGGCGAGCATCGTCACCGTGCTGCCGACGACCGTGCACACCGCCGGACTGGTGCTGGCGAACACCACCGCGTTACCCGACGCACCGCCCGTCGCAGACAGCGCGAAGGTGCCGTTGGGCGAATACACGGGCGCGGCCGGATTGGCGGCGAAGGTGGTGATGGCCTGCGCGCCCGCACCGATGCTCACGTCCAGCGCGACCTGCGTCGCGGCGCTGTAGTTCGCGTTGCCGGCCTGGTTCGCGGTGAGTGAGCAGTTGCCCGCGGCGAGCATCGTCACCGTGCTGCCGCTGACCGAACACACCGACGGCGTGGTCGAAGCGAACACCACCGGCAACCCGGACGCACCGCCCGTCGCGCCCACGTTGAAGGTGCCGCCCGATACGTAGGCCGGTGCGACGGGATTGGCCGCAAGGCCGGTGATCGTCTGCGGCAGCAGGCCGACCTGCACGCCGCTCGTGTCGCCGATGGTGCCCAAAGCCGTCGCCGCGGCCGTGCCGAGTGCATCGGCGAGGGTGCCGCCGTTGGGCGCGAACGCGGTGCCGACGACGATGCCGTCCAGGTCCTGGTCGCCAGGAGCGACGGTGTAGGCGAACACGAGCACGTTGCTGCCCGAACCGCTCACGTAGTTCGCCTGGCGCGTGACACCGGCGTCGAGCGTGAGCGGCAGGTTCGGCGTGCCGGTCACGAACACCGGTTCGTTGAAGACCAGCGCGAAGGTGAGGGCCTGGCCGGCGATGTACTGGCCGGCCGCAGGCACGGTCACGCTGAGCACCGACGGCGCGGCGTTGTCGATCGCGTAGGCCTGGCCGGCGTCGAAGCCAGTTGCCAGGTTGCCCGCGGTATCGGTGATGGCCGTGCCGATGCTGTTGAGGTCCAGCGCCAGCGTGCCGTCGCCGGCGACACTGGAAACGGTAACGGTGAAGTGCTGCGCGTCGGACGGCACGATGCTCGCGACCAAACCCGATGCGGTGCCCGTCGTGCGCACGGTGAAGTCGGCCACGTCCACGCCGGCCACCGGTTCGGAGAACGTCACCAGGAAACGCAACGTGGCGGCATGGGTGGGACTGGCGTCCACGCGGTCGATCGACGTCACCGTCGGCGCCGTGGTGTCCGGGCTGGTCACGGTGATGTCCAGCGTGTCGGTATCGGTCTTGGTGCCGCCCGCTCCGGTGTTGCCCAGGTCGTTGCTGGTGATCTGCAGCGACGCCTGGCCGGTGTAGCCCACGGTGGGCGTGAACAGCAGCCCGTTCAACGCGCCATTGATGTCGGCGATGCGGCCATCGAAGGACACCGTGCCGTCGCTGAAGCCGGATCCGACCATGAAGACGAGTCCGGTAGTGCTCGCCAACGTGATAAGGCCATTGCTGGCGGTCAGCGTGACCCGGACCGTGGCACCGCCTGCATCCGCGTCGCTGATGGAAATGGCGTTGGGCCCGCTGAGGAAAAGCGCGACGTCCTGCACGATCGTCTGCGCGCCCGGCACGCGGTTGACCGGCGCCTGGTTGATGACGCCCACCAGCACGCCGCTGGTGCTGCCCACCGAATTGAGCGTGAGCGATGCATCCATGCCGCCGCTGCGGACCGTGCCGCCGTTCAACGTGAGCGCGCCGACGGTGATCCCGTCGGCATCGCTTTGTCCGGCCTGCACCGTGTAGCGGAAGAGCGTGGTGGTCTGGTTGGGGGACGACAGGTACGTCGCGTACACCGTCGTCGCGCCGATGGTCAGGGCGATGCGCGGCGTGCCGGTGATGGTCACCGCGTGATCCCAGCTGACCGTGAAGTCCAGGTTCTGGCCCGGGCCGTAGAGGCTGTTCGCGGGGACGGCGACCGAAGTGATCGCGGGCGGAACGTCGGGCGTGACGCTGTTCGATGCCGCCGACGCCGCACCGGTGCCGGCGCTGTTGTCGGCGGTGACGGTGAAGGTGTAGGCCACGCCGTTGGTCAGGCCGGTGACCGTGATCGGAGCACTCATGCCGGAGGCGGTGAGGCCGCCCGGATTGGACGTGACCGTGTAGTGGGTGATGGTCGCGCCGCCGTTGGAGGCGGGCGGAGTGAAGCCGACGGTGGCCTGCGTGTCGCCGGCGATGGCCGTGCCGATGGTCGGCGCACCCGGCACCACCGCGTTGACGACGAACGACTGCGAAACCTGCGCCGCCGCGTTGAACGCTGCGTTGCCCGCCTGGTTGGCGTTGATCGTGCAGGTGTCGGCGGCGGAGAAGGTGAGCAGCCCGCCGCTGGTGATCGTGCACACGCCGGTGGTGCCGGAGGTAAACGTCACCGGCAGGTTCGAGCTTGCGGTCGCGGTGAGCGTCGGCGCCGTGCCGAAGTTTTGTGGGCCCGGGTTGGCGAAGGCGATGGTCTGGGCGGCCTTCGGCGTCACGCTGTTCGACGCCGCCGACGGCGTGCCCGTGCCGGCGATGCTCGTGGCGGTGACGGTGAAGGTGTAAGCCGTGCCGTTGGTCAGGCCGGTGATCGTCACCGGGCTGCCGTTGCTGGTCGCGATGATGCCCTGCGGGCTGGACGTCACCGTGTAGCTGTCGATCGGCTGGCCGCCGTCGAAACCCGGCGTGAAGTTCAGCGTGGCCTGGCTGTCGCCCGCGGTCGCGATGCCGATCTGCACCGGGTCGGGCTCGCGCGCCGGCGCGAAGGGAAGTTCGAAGGTGTTGGTCGTGCCGCTGCGCGAGGCACCGGTGGGACGTGTGGCGCGCCAGCGGCCCAATGCCGTCACCTTGCCCAGCGCCATGTCATTGGCGGTAGTGGTGTAGGTGAAGGTGCAGTTGCGTATGTCGCCCAGGTCGGCGGGCATGCTCGGGCAGCTCACGGCCGACATGCCGGTGGGGCTGCCGCTGGTGAACACCAGATCACTGATCTCGGTGTTGCCGGTGGACAGCTGCACATTGAAGGTGACCGGCTGGCCGATGCGCGAGAACGAGGGGCGGTTGGCGCCCGTGATGCTTACCGTCGTTGCCTGCGCCGCCACCGGGCCGGCGACCGCGATCATCAGCGTGGCAAGCAGTGCGGCGAGGATCCGTTGCGTGGTGCGGTGTGCGTTACCGGTTGCGTGCGTGCGCGGCAAAGCTTCGCCCACGCCGATCCAACGCTGGATCGCGTTCTGGTAATCCATTGGTGTTTTCCCCTGTTCGGCGCGCGGCCCGCACAGTGAATCTGTGAGGAGCCTCACATTCCCGGCGCGCATGAGAACATTTTTTTGACGCAGGTGCCACCTTGGGTTCGTCAATTCGTCGGCGCGGGTGGAAGGGTCACAAGGCGCGCCTTGTCATCGGTTCGGATGGATGACCCACGCAAGGCCAAAGGGGGCAGGGAAATGATCCAGCATCGATCACGCATCGGCTCATGGCCGGTGATCTCGGCATGCCTGCTGTTGTCGGCCTGTGTCTCGCGTCCCCATGCCGCGGTCGAATCGGACAACTGCCTGACGGGAGAGTCCACGCAATGGACTCGGCTGGCAGCGCCACCGGCCGATGCGGGCGTGCTCAGGTCGTTGTCCAAGTCGGACTTCGCCAATCCCAGGAGGGACGCGGAGGAGCGCTGGTACGCCGCGCAGGACCGGCTGCGGTACTGCCGTCGCGAGGACTGGTGCGTTGCCGAAGCGTGGTCGTTCGCGCGGACCGACGGCGTCTGGCGTGTCGTGGCGCACGACGGCTGGGTGTGCGTCACCTCGCATGGTTCCCCTCACGGGTCGCGCGGGGAGGGGTGATCCGGCCTGCGGAAACGCGACGTCCGGGACGGTCGGGCGTCGTGCACCGATGCTAAAGTCCGGCCTCCGTTCCGATCACGAAGGCCGTACGCCATGACCGCCAGCACCACCGCTTTTTATCCCATCGGTACTCCGGGTGTTGCCTGGGGCGCGACGGAGAAAGCGCAGTGGTTGTCGCGACAGAGCCGCCAGCGCAGTTACATGGACGAGGTCGTGTCCGCCATCGAACGCCTGCGCGCGCGCTTCGACGTGGTGGAGTACGGCCACATCGCCTACGGTGACGACGCCTACCCGCTGTTCGCGGTGAAAAGCCGCGAATGGGACGACGCGCTGCCCATCGCGCTGGTCACCGGCGGCGTGCACGGTTACGAAACCAGCGGCGTGCACGGCGCGCTGCGCTTCCTCGACCGCCATGCCGACGATTACGCCGGCCGGATCAACCTGCTGGTGGCGCCGTGCATCAGTCCGTGGGCCTACGAACGCATCCATCGCTGGAATGCGAACGCCATCGACCCGAACCGCTCGTTCCGCGCCAACAGCCCGGCGGCGGAGTCGGCGGCGCTGATGCAGCTGGTCGAGCCCCTGGGCGCGCGCGTGGCGGTGCACGTGGACCTGCACGAAACCACCGACACCGACGAGACCGAGTTCCGTCCCGCGCTGGCCGCGCGCGACGGCAAGCCCTTCGAACCCGACGGCGTGCCCGACGGCTTCTACGTGGTGGACGACAGCGAGCACCCGCAGCCGGCGTTCCAGGAGGCGGTGATCAACGCGGTCGCACAGGTCACGCACATCGCGCCCTCGGATGCGAACGGACAGATCATCGGTTCGCCGGTGGTCGCGCCGGGTGTCATCCGTTATCCGCTGCGCAAGCTGGGCCTGTGCGCCGGCCTGACCGACGCGCGCTACAAGACCACCACCGAGGTCTACCCCGACAGCCCGCGCGCCACGCCGGAACAGTGCAACGCCGCGCAGGCCGCGGCGGTGTGCGCAGCGCTGGACTTCGTGCTGGATCGGCCCTGATTCCGGCGACACCCGGAAGGATGTAGCGCCTGCAGACGCAGGCGCAGCGCCCTACAATCGAATCAAGCCGAAGCGGCCCCACGGCTCCGCTCGAGTCAGGCGCGATGACCGACCGAACCGCCTCATGCAGTTGTGGGCAACTCGTCGTCCGCACACAGGGCGAGCCCACCCGCATTTCCATCTGCCATTGCCTGGAATGCCAGAAGCGCAGCGGCAGTGTGTTCGCCGCGCAGGCGCGGTTCGCGGAAGCGGACGTGATCATCGAGGGCGCGAGCCATGAGTACGCGCGCACGGGCGACGAAGGCACCACGGCGCGTTTCCATTTCTGCCCGACCTGCGCCTGCACGGTGTTCTACCGCATGGATGCCGTTGCGGGCATGATCGCCATTCCGGTCGGCGCCTTCGCCGATCCTGGATTTCCGCCGCCGCGTGTATCGGTCTATGAATCGCGCAAGCACCCCTGGGTGCATGTGCCCGATGGCGTCGAACATTTCGAATGAAGACTCGAAGGACACGGGAACCATGCTCCGACACGCAGCGACTGCAGTGCTCATCCTGTTCGGCCTGGCATCGCCGGCCGATGCCGCTGACGGGAGCCGCGTCATCGGCGCCTACTACCCCGGCGGTTCCGCCGAACGGTATCCGGTGTCGACGATTCCCGCCGATCGCTTGACGCACCTGTTCTACGCGTTCGCACGCATCGAGGACGGGCGCTGTGTTGTCGCTGCGGATGCACCGGCGCATTTCGATGCACTGGCCGAACTCAAGCGGGCCCACCCGAAGCTGCGCACGTTGATCTCCATCGGCGGCTGGGAAGCGGGCGGCTTCTCCGATGCAGCGCTCAATGTGGCGAGCCGCGAACGGCTGGTGACCTCGTGCCTGGCTCTGTTCTTCGAACGGCATCGCGGTGCGTTCGACGGCGTCGACATCGACTGGGAGTTCCCCGTATACGGCGGTCCGAAGGAGATCGCCGCGCGCCCGCAGGACCGCGCGAACATGACGAAGCTGGCGCGGGAATTCCGCCGTCAGCTGGACGCGCTGGGCCAGCAGCGCGGGCAGGCTTTTCTGCTGACGGCCGCGTTGCCGGCCGGACGCATGCAGTCGGCCGGCCCGTACGATCCCGCGCGCAGCTTCGACCTGAAGGCATTGGGCGAGACGCTCGATTTCATCAACCTGATGACCTACGACATGGGCACCGCGTTCTCCGGCGTGTCCACCTTCAACGCACCGTTGCGCGAAGTGGCGGACGATCCGCTACCGCCGGCGCTGCGCCGCACCAACAACGTCGAAGGCGCCGTGGACTTCTACCGCCAGCACGGCGTGCCCGCCAGCAAGCTGGTGCTGGGCGTGCCGTTCTATGGACGCGGTTTCCGCGTGGACAGCGACGCGGACGATGGCCTGTACCAGCGCTACCACGACACGTATGCCGCCGGCGACTGGCGCAACATCCGCGACACACTGCTGCCCGATGCGAAGTGGACGCAGCACTGGCACCCGGTCGCGCAGACGCCCTGGCTGTTCAACCGCGACGAACGCATCTTCGTCAGCTACGAGGACCCCCGGTCCATCGGCCTACGCGCGCAGCTGGCGAAGGATGCCGGCCTGCGCGGCGCCTTCATGTGGGAACTCACCGGGGACGACGCGCAGCACGAACTACTGGACGCGATGGTGAAACCGTTCGAGTAGCGGCATTGTCTGCCCGCGATGTCCGGGTTAGCGTACGCGCGGCACAGGGGAGAATCATGAAAGGAATTCGATTTGCGTTGGCCGGCCTGTTGCTGGCTGCGTCGGTGGCGCCCGTCTGCGCATATGGCAATACAGGCGTCCCGCCCCAATGGGCGAAGTATGTCGAGCAGGTGCGTGCGGCGGACGCCATCGCCGACATGGAGGCCCGCTGTCTGGCCTATCCCGATCTCCCCGGCAATCAGTGGCCAGCCGGTGCTGCGCAGGCGCAATGCGCATTGCTGCGAAAGCCCCTGTATTCGCTGGACGACATTGAACGCCTGAGCGCGACGGCCGGGGGCAGGGCCGAGCTGGAGCACGGTTTCCGCAGGCTGATGAAGCAGAGCCGGCGCAAGGGCGAGCATCGCGATCAGATGTTCGCGTCCTACGCGGCGTTCGATGCCAGCGAGCGGGCGGGACAGGTGGCGAAGCAGTGGCTGGAGCGGGCACCGGAAAGCAGCTTCGCCATGCTCGCAGGCGGCGTTCACTACGCGAAGTCCGGAGCGAAAGCGCGTGGCAGGCAGTACGCGAGCCAGACGTCCGACGAACAGTTCGATCGCATGCACGAGGCGTTCGCAGAGGCGATGCCCCTGCTGCTGCGGGCGCAGGAGCGCGAGCCGCGCCTGAGTGTGGCCTGCTATTGGCTGTCCTACATCGGCCGCAACATCTCGAAGGAACTGCAGCGACAGGCATTGGCGCATTGCGAAAAGGTCGATCCGGACTCGTACTACGTCGCTCTCGAACGCATTCGCGCGTCCGAACCCCGCTGGGGCGGATCTTCCGAGGCCCTGGATGAGGCGGTGGCACTCGCTGCGAAAGGTGTGCGACGCAATCCGGCGCTGGGCGGCCTGCTGGGCCGGTCCGTCGGGTACCGGTTCACGCTCGGTGGCGATTTTCCAGCCGATCTCATTGTTCCCCCCACGCGGATGGGGCCGAACGCCGATCTGCTCGGCAGGGCGGGACGCAGCATTTCCCACACCTCCTTTGATCCGAACTGGGAAGACATCGTCTACCTGTCGCAGGCGGTCCGCTTCGATCCGGATGATGAGCAGTCCCATTACATTCGCGCATGGGTGCTTGTGAACCGGTACCGCGATCCGTTGTGGGCGCGCGCGGATAGCGACGCGGCCTTGCGGCTCGACCCGAACGAGCTCGAGTACGTCTACCTGCGCGGAAGGATTGCCCAGAATACCGAGGGGGTCGTGGCAGCGCGCCCGTACTACCAGAAGGCGATGGCGGTGCCGAAGCATCATCGGGCCGCATTGATCGGGTGGTGTTCAAGCTTCGATCCTGCCCAGGAACCGGACATGGCGGACGACTGCTCGCGCCAGGCGGCCACCGAATTTCCGACGGCGCGTGAGGCGTTGCTGCTGCGCGCGAGGGCGTTGTACATCACCGGAAGGCCGGGGGCGCTGGAAGCCGTGAAGCAGTTCCTCATGGCAGACGAAATCCCGATGTATCTGGAAGAGGCTGCGCAGATGCGCAACGAATGGCTGCCCCGTCTCCAGGGGGACAAAGGCGTCGCGGAGCGGAGCCCGGCGGCTTCGTCCGGGCAGCGATCGCGCTGACCTTCATTCGGCTCCGGGCTGGGGCAGCCACCGTCACGCGCTTCGGCACGTCGCGCAGGCGGCTTGCACACGACGTGCGCCGACGATGCGCTACGGTTCGCCTCGAACCCACGCAGGAGGCGCCATGCGCGGCCTGGATTTCACTTCCTGGCAAACCCTGTTGTCCACGCTCATCGGTCTGGCGGTCATCACCCTGATCGGCGTGGGCATCCGCCTGCTGGTCATGCAGACGGTGCAGCAGCGACGCGAGCGCGAGAATCGCCAGATCAACGAACGCCTGCGCACGCTCATCGCGGCGTACCGGACCTTGGGTGGATCGTTCACGGGCGACCTGTCGGTCGATCCCACCCACCTGCGCGACCTGCAGCGCGGCCCCGGCGACGCAGCCGCCGACGCCGGCGACCCGGAGCTGGCCTGGCCCAGCACGGATCGCTCCCGGCGCATCCGCGACGCGGTCGAAGGCGCGCTGTCGGACATCCTGCTGCTGGGCACCGACGAGCAGGTCCGCCTGGCGGCTCGCGCTGCCGGCGAGCTGGTCGCAGGCCGGCCGGTGCACACCGCCGAGCTGGTCGTGTCGTTGCGCGATTTCATCCGCAGCGTGCTCGACCTGGATCCGGTGCCGAAGGGCCTGGACATCCCGCGTCAGGGGCCGAGTCGCCCAAGCGGCGCGAAGGGCAAGGGCGAAGGCGGTGCGCGCGAGGAGGGCAAACAGGGTGGCGGCAACCGCGGCATGGGCGGTGGCGCTGCCGCCGGTGGTGTCGGCATGGGCATGGGTTTCGGCCTTGCGCGCGACAGCGAGGACGATGCGCACGGCCGGGGTTGATCGGCGAGAAGACGAACGTTCCGAACGTATGACCGCGATCCTCATGCGTCGTGCGGGCGACCTCGCAGTGCGGTAGTGTTTCGCGCGAACAGGGGGAGATCATGATCAGGACACGGAAGTTCATCGCCGGCATTGCGTTCGGCTGCGTGGTGATCGCAACGCAGGCACAGGCGACCGAGTCGGTAACGCCACCCGCCGAATGGGCGAGCTACGTAGCGAAGGTGCGCAAAGCCGAAGCTGTCAAGAATGACGAGGCACGCTGCCTCGCGTACCCGGACCTGCCCGGAAACAAATGGCGACAGGGTGCCGCGAAGGGGCGCTGTTCGCTGTTGCGAAAGCCGATGTTGTCGCTGGATCAGGTCGACCGGTTGCTCGCCTCGGACGAGGGTGTGGTGGAGCTCGACCGCCGTTTCGCCGCCGCGCTCGATGCGCACTATCAGGACCCGGCGCAGCGCGATCAGGTTTTCGTCGCCTTCAAAGTGTTCGACGGGAGCGCCCGCGCGGGGAAGGTCGCCGAGCGCTGGCTCGAGGCGGCGCCCAGGAGCGCCTTTGCCAACGCCGCGGCGGGGACGCATTACAGCGAACGGGGTTGGAAGGCGCGCGGGCAGCGGTTCATCTCGCAGACCTCCGAAGCGGATCTCAAGCGGATGGGTGATGGCTTTTCGCGCGCGGTGCCGTTGTACCTGACGGCGCTGGACCTTGAACCCAGGCTCAGCGTGGCCTGTGTCAGTCTCGCCGCGATCGGTCGCCAGAGTTCGGACGCCCTGCAGCAGTTCGGCATGGACCGCTGTCTGAAGATGGATCCCGATTCCTACCATGTCGTGCAGGAGTGGCTGAACCAGGTGGAGCCACGCTGGGGTGGCAGCGACGCCCAGCTGGCCAAGGTGGTGGCGTACGCGGCGGCGCGGACCGAACGCAGTCCTGCGCTGGGTGTGTTTCTGGGAGCGTCGGCAGGGTACCGGCCTTCGGTGCAGGACTATGGACGCTTTGCCGAGGAGCTGGGCGCCGCTGCCCGCATGGGTCCAAGTGCCGGCATGGCCAAATATGCGGGAGAAGGGTTTTCGGCCAGGAACGATACCTGGCGTGCGTTCGCCTACCTGTCGCAGGCCATCCGCTTCCGGCCGGATGACCCGCAGCCGCGCTATTCGCGTGCCATGTTGTTCTACAACAACCTCAAGGAGTTCGCGTGGGCGCGTGCCGATATGGACGTCGCACTCAGGGCAGCGCCCAACGACCCTGACTACAACTATCAGCAGGCTCGCAATATCCAGAAGGTGAAAGACAACTTGGCGGCACGGCCGTACTTCAAGCGAGCGATGAGCCATCCAGTCATGGGGGAATGGGCCACCGCCTTCTACTGCGAGAGTTTTATCTTTCCCCAGTTCCAACGCGCCGAGGCCGACCGTTGTACGAAGGACGCGGTGGCGAAGTACCCGTACAACGGCGAAGTCTGGCGTCTGCGTGCCTGGACGCTCTATCTGTCGGACCAGCCCGGCCTGCGTGAAGCCGTGGATCAGTTCGCTCGGCATGCCGAAACCTCGGCGCATGTCATTGAACTGGACCGCATGCGCCACGAGTGGCAGCCGCGTCTCGGGCCGTTGCCGGCAGGGCCTGCGCGGTGATGTTTCGGTCTTCATTCGCCGCACGGGTTGCCGGCCTCAGATGGCGACATCCGGACGTGTGACCGCGACCCTCATGCGTCGTGCGGGCGACCTCGCAGTGCGGTAGTGTTTCGCGCGAACAGGGGGAGATCATGATCAGGACACGGAATGCCTTCATGGGCATGGTGATCGGCTGCGCGCTGATCGCATCGCAGGCCCATGCCGCGGAGCCCGCAACGCCGCCCGCCGAATGGGCGGACTACGTCGCGCAGGTGCGCAAGGCCGAGGCGATCCAGGACGACGAGGCCCGCTGCCTCGCGTACCCGGATCTGCCCGGCAACCAGTGGCGGCCGGGCGCGGCGAAGGGGCGCTGCTCGATCCTGCGCAAGCCGGCGTTGTCGCTGGACGAGATCGATGCGCTGCTCGCCTCTCCGGACGGGCTGGCCGAACTCGAGCGTCGCTTCGCCGCGCTGCTCGACGCGCATTACCAGCAAGCCGAGCAACGCGAGCAGATCTTCAACGCCTTCGAGGTGTTCAACGAAAGTGAGCGTGCGGGCAAGGTGGCCGAGCGCTGGCTCAAGGCGGCGCCGAAGAGCGCGTTCGCGAACACGGCGGTGGGCGCGCATTACAGCGAGGCAGGCTGGAAGGCGCGCGGCACGCGCTGGGCGTCCGAAACGCCGGACGACAATTTCAAGCGCATGACCGAGAACTTCGGCCGCTCGGTGCCCTTGTACCTGGAGGCGCTGAAGATCGAGCCGCGGTTGAGCGTCGCGTGCTATCGCCTGGCCGGGGTGGGACGCAACAGCTCCGATGCGCTGCAGCAGTTCGCGCTGGCGCGCTGCACGAAGGCGGATCCCGACTCGTATTTCGTGGCGCTGGAGCGCATCGATGGAGCCGAGCCGCGATGGGGCGGCAGCGACGAGCAATTGCGCAGTGCGGTTGCGTATGCGGCGGCACGAACCGAGCGCAATCCCGCACTGGGCGCGCTGCTGGGCGAAGCCGCCGGGTACCGCCCCAAGATGGCCGACGACCTCGGTCCGGTCGCCGATGACCTGGCGGCTGCAGTGAGGATGGGGCCCAGCGGTTCGCTGTTCCATTCCGCGGGCCTGGGCTACCGCAAGAAGCGGCAGACATGGGAGGCGTACGCATTCCTGTCGCAGGCGGTGCGCTTCCGTCCGGGCGATGGCGATTTCTGGTATTCGCGCTCGCTGGTGCTGAGCGACATGGTGCACGACGTGGCGGGTGCTCGGTCGGACATCCAGCGGGCGTTGGCGCTGGAGCCGGAGAACGACAGCTACCTCTACCAACTGGGAAGGATCGTCAACCAGGCGGAGGGATACGTTGCCGCCAGGCCGTACTTCAAGCGCGCAATGAAGGGCGAAAGCCGTGAGGAGGCCATGCAGCAGTACTGCCTGAGCTTCCTGATGCCGCAGGTGGAGAAGCAGGCGGATGCATGCACCCGCGAATGGGTGACCGAGTTTCCCGGCAGCGTGGGCGCCTGGCGTACGCGTGCGCTCTACCTTCTCCGGTTCGGCACCACCACCCCTGAGGAAGCGTTGCAGGCGTTCGCCCAGTTCGAACGCATGGCCGACGGCACTGCGAACGACCAGGCTGCGCTCAAGCTCATGCGCGAGGAACTGGTGCCCGCGGTCAAGGCCGCGCAGGCCAAGGGCGGCAAGGGCGCTACGAACGGGAAGGGGAAGTAAGTGGCCATGCATCGCATCTACGCCATGAACGTGGTTCGCCGCGCGATGTCGCTCGTACTGGGCATGTTGCTCGCCACACCGGCCCTCGCCGCATCGCCCACCGCCGCCGACCGCATGCTGCTCGAGCCGGATGCGAAGGTGGAAGGCGAAAGCTTCGGTGCGCTCACCGCGCGCTGGTGGCAGTGGGCCGAACGCATGCCGATCGCGCCGTACTACGATCCGGACGGTCGCCTGTGCGAGGAAGAGCAGGCGGGACCGGTCTGGTTCCTGGCGGGCACGGACGGCACGTTCAACGCCAAGCGCGAATGCGTGGTGCCCGCCGGGCGTCACATCCTGGTGCCGGTCATCAACATGCGCACCACCAATCCGCGCCGACACGGCACGGTGTTGCCGCTGCCGTGTGCGGTCCTGCAGGAAAGTGCCGCGGTGAACAACGAGCGGCTCGGTAGCGCCATCGCGCTGATCGACGGCGTGCCGGTGACCGGCGTCACGCGCTACCGCGTGCGCAGCGAAGGCTGTTTTTCGATGCAGTCCGACGCGGAGGATGGCGTGCTCGCGGCCTCGGATGGCTACTGGCTGCTCATCAAGCCGTTGCCGGCCGGACGCCACACCCTGGCCATCGGTGCCAACTACGCCAACGACGAAGACGAGTACGGCCACTTCGTCCAGAACTTCGAGTACGTCCTGCACGTGGGCGGGCGCACGGACGACCTGTGACGGCCGGCGTCGCGCCGTGAAACGGACGTGAAGTCGTGGCGCGCGGGTCGGCCGCACAATGGCGGCCGACCGCAGGAGGCGCTGCCATGGCCGATCCGACCGACGACACCGCGACGATGCAGGCGCTGCTGGACCGTTTGCTGAAGTTCCGTTTGCCGCGTGCCATGAACCTGCGCACGCGGGTCGACAACGGTGAACGCCTCACCGACAGCGACATCGCCTTCCTCAAGAGCGCGTTGCAGGATGCGCAGGACGGCCAGCATTTCGTCGCGCGCAATCCCGAGTTCCACTCGCTCGGGACGCAGATCGTCGCCCTCTACGAGCACATCGTGGAGAAGGGCATCGAGAACGAGAAGAACGCCTGAGCCGCGCGGCTCAGCGCGCAGTGGTCGTCCCGCGACGGGCGCGTTTGACCGCGTACATGGCGGCGTCCGCGCGGGCGATCAGCGTTTCCGCGTCGGCGCAGTCGTCGGCGGCCACCACCACGCCGACGCTGGCGCCGTCGTAATCCAGGGTGACCTCGCCCAGCGCGAAACGCGCGCGCGTGCAGCGTGCCAGGCGGTCGCGGAAGGCGTCGATGGCGTGCTCGCCTTCGGCGTGCGCGACCGTGCCGACCACGACGAACTCGTCTCCGCCCAGGCGCGCGGCGAAGTCGTCGGCGCGCAGCGCGCCCGACAGCGCACGGCCGATGGACGCGAGGAAGCGGTCGCCCACGTCGTGACCGTGGCGGTCGTTGATGGCCTTGAATCCGTCCAGGTCCAGGAAGGCCACCACCAGCGCTTCGTGCGCGCGTTGGCAATGCGCGATGCGGCGCGTCATTTCCTGCATCAGGGCGCGCCGGTTGGGCAGGCCGGTGACGGCGTCCGCCAGCGCGCTCGCGGCCAGCGCCGCATTGGCCTCCTGCAGGCGGCCGAGCAGGCGCTCGCGCTCGATCTGCTGGCCGATCAGGCGCGAGAACATGCGCAATGCGCGCTGTGCGTCGTCGGCCAGCGGCATCGGCTGGGCGCTGGCGGCACACAGCGTGCCGTACAGCGTGCCGTCCTCCAGCCGCACCGGTGTGCTCACGTAGGTCTGGATGCCCAGCGCCCGCGCGGCGTCCGAGTCGCCCCAGCAGCCGGCGACGTCGTCGGTGTACATGCGTTCCTCGTCCAGCGCCCGCTTGCACAGCGTGTCGTTCCACGGCACGCAGAGCCGCTCGGGGATCTGCATCTGGCGGGTGTTGCGCGCGTACACGATCCGCTGCACGCCCGCGGCTTCATCGACCGAAGTGAGGTAGGTCGATTCCATCCCGGTGACGGCTTCCAGCACTTCGAGCAATGGCCGCACCAGTTCCTCGAGCGTGCGGGCGGAGGCGACGGACTCGGCGATCAGGGCGAAGGGGACGGACGGGAGCGGGGCGACGGCATTCATGGTGCCCATTTTATCGGCGGGACGTCCGTCATATTCAGTCCCGCTCCGGGCTTTAGGACCGCGCGCACACGGACCATTTCCACTTCGACCGCGGCGCCGTGCGCGCCTGTCGCCAGGCCTCAGCGGGCGGGAGCACGCGGCAGGTCGGCGAGGGTCCGCCTGGCGATGGAGTCCAGGTCGACGCGCGATTCCCGGGTGGCCCGCACCGCGCCGCGGAACATCGCGCGCCACAGCACGCGGATGTCGGCCGGTTGCAGCACTTCCACCTGCAGGCCGCCTTCGACCGTGTCGAGGGTCACGACCTGGATCTGCGGCGTGCCGGCATGGTCCTGCGTGACGATCTGGGAGCAGCCGCCGGCGCGGCATTCCACGGCGCTCTCGCGCGCGCTGGTCAGGTTGGTCTGGCGCGTGCCGACCTGCTGCACGTTGCGCACGCCCACGCGATAGGCGACGAGGATGTCGGCATTGCGGGCACTGTCGCTGAGGCGGTAGCCCTTGGCCTGCAGGGCCCGGTCGAGCGCGGCCTTCAGGCGCGTGCGCAGGTTGGGGTCCTGCACGCGGCTGTCGAGTTCGGCCGCCAGCGAGGCGGGCATCGGAACCCACGCGTAGCGTGGGCCGGGCAGGGAGGTCGCCGGCATGGACACCTCGACGCGTGCGGCCGGCACGGTCGGTCTCTGGGCACGGGCCGCCGGCGTGGCGGCGAGCAACAGCGCGGCGCAGCAGGCCAGCGCAAGGCCGGTCGTCCTCATGGCATCGCCCCTCGTGTCGTGAATGACGGTCGCCGGTCACTCTGGCCGGCGGCACATCACGGCCGCGTGAGGCGTGCCGGCCGTCTGCACCGCGACACCGGACTGGGGTATGGTCCGCGCACTGTCCACCGCAGGCACGAGGTTCCCATGGCGACTCCTCCCCGCAAGACGGCCAACGACTTCGATCCGGAAGTACTGCGCCTGTTCGACCAATACGTGCACGGCATGATCGATCGTCGTGGCTTCCTGTCCGGTGCGGCGCGTTTCGCGGTCGGTGCCGCCGGTGCGGCCGGCCTGCTGGCCGCGCTGACCCCGCAGTTCGCCGCGGCGCAGCAGGTGAAGCCGGACGACAAGCGGCTGAAGACGAAGTACCTGGAATTCGAATCGCCCGAGGGCTACGGCAAGGCGCGTGGCTATCTGGCTCGGCCGGCCAAGGCCAAGGGCCCGCTGCCGGTGGTGCTGGTGGTGCACGAGAACCGTGGCCTCAACCCGCATATCGAGGACATCACCCGTCGGCTGGCGCTGGAGAACTTCATCGCCTTCGCACCGGACGCACTGTTCCCGCTGGGTGGCTATCCCGGCGACGAGGACAAGGCGCGTGCCGAGTTCGCCAAGCTCGACCAGGCCAAGACGCGCCAGGATTTCCTCGCCGCGGCGAAGCTGCTGCGCGGCATCGAGGGCGGCAATGGCCGGCTGGGCGTGGTGGGGTTCTGCTACGGCGGCGGCATGTCGAACTTCCTCGCCACGCAGTTGCCTGACCTCGACGCCGCCGCGCCCTTCTACGGCGCTCCGGCGGCGACGGCGGATGTGCCCAAGATCAAGGCGCGCATGCTGATCGTGCTGGCTGCCAACGATGAGCGCGTCAACGCCGGCTGGCCGGACTACGAGGCCGCGCTGAAGCAGGCCGGTGTCCGTTACGAGCTGTACCAGCCGCCCGGCACGCAGCACGGCTTCAACAACGACACCACGCCGCGCTACGACCAGACCGCCGCGAAGGAAGCCTGGGCGAAGACGCTGGCCCTGTTCGAGGCGACGCTGCGCAAGCCTGCCTGAGCTGAGGATGCCGGGCGTCGGGAAGACGCGGCATCCGAGATGGCGCATGCGTTTCCTTCTCCCCTTGCGGGAGAAGGTGCCCCGGAGGGGCGGAAGAGGGGGCGCTTTTCGCGCTGGCGCGCAACCCCTCTCCCGACGTGCTGTGCGCGCCGACCTCTCCCGCAAGGGGAGAGGTGACACCGCACGACTGGTTACGTAGTGGGCCGGAACCCGGTTACTTCTTGAGCGCCTTCACCGCGTCCAGCGTTTCCTTCACGTGCTTGTTCGGATTGAGGTCCGAGTACACGTGGGTGATCGTGCCGTTGGGGGCAATCACGTAGGAGGTGCGGTCGGACCATTCCGGCTTCTTGTCCAGGATGGCGTCGTACTGGCCCGCGATCTTCGCGCCGGTGTCGGCGGCGACGGGGAACTTGCCGCCGCAGTGTTCGGTGGACTTGGAGAACTCGGCCAGCTGGTCCACGTTGCCCGCGGTCACGCCGATGACGGTGGCGCCCTGCGCCTTGAACTGATCGATGGCCTCGGAGAACAGGTGCGCTTCCAGGTTGCAGCCCGGCGTGAATGCGGCGGGGAAGAAGTACATCACCACCGGTCCCATCTTCAGCGCATCGGCGAGCTTGAAGGTGAAGGGATTGCCGGCGAGGTAGGCCGGTGCGGAGAAATCGGGTGCCTTCGCGCCGGCCTTGAGCGCGGCGAAGGACGGCAGCGCCACCACGGCGGCGGCGACAAGGGTGCAGGCGGCAACGAGTTTCGACAGCGGCTTCATGGACGGACCCGGCAGGATGGGGCCCCTACGATACGCCGCGCGGCACCCGGCGGCGATGGCCGCCGGGGCCGCCGCCCCTAGGGCTGGCGCTGGGCGCGACGCGGGCCGTGCACGATGAATGACACGATGGCCTCGCGGATCGCCGCGTCGTTGTCCATTCCGCCGTGGCTGGTCGCGCGTGCGACACCGCAACCCGCGCCCCACGTTCCGCCCGGCGACGCGAGCTGGTCCACCAGGCCGCCCCATTCGACGGTCGGCAACGTCGGCACGAGATGGCGTTCCATGCCCATGATGGGCGTGGGTTCCTGGTCTTCGAACGAACGCGAGACCAGGTAAAGCAGCGAGTGGCCGTACGGCTTGCAGGTGTCGTCTGCGCGCTCGGCGGCGTCGGTGAGGTTGGCCACCAGCAGCGGGATGCGGTGCTGCGGCAACAGCGCGCCCAGGTTGCGCTGGAATACGTCCATGCGCACCGCCGGTGCCATCAGGCTGATCGACGCGACTTCCAGCTTCTTGGCAATCGCTCGCGGTGCCAGGTACGAATGCACGATCGCGCCGGCGGAGTGGCCGATGAGGTGCACGCGGATCCGCCGTGGCAGCACGTTGCGCGTGCCCGCATCCTCGAAGGCCTGGAACAGCTGCACCACGCCGGATTCCTCGCTGCCCGACAGCGCATCCGCGTTCTGCTTCATCTCGCCCCACAGCTTGCTGCCGGGCCAGCGCGCCAGGCCTTCCAGGCGTTCGTCGCGCCATTCGTCGATGCGTTCGCGCATGCGGCCCCATCGTCCGCCGGCGGTCTTCTCGTCGTCACCGAACACCGTGTCCTGCAGGATGTTGTTGAAGGTCTTGAGCGCGCCGGTTTCCCACATCAGGAAGATCGGGAACACGCGGTTGGAATACAGATGCGGCACCCAATAGCGCGCCGCCACGGACGCGGCGTTCTCGTCGGTGAGGCCACCGTGCGCGTAGATGGCCACGTCCAGCGTGCCGCTGCGGCCGATCTTCCACAGCTTGCAGGCTTCCACCATCTGGTGCGTCACCAGCAGCTTCACGTCGTCCGGCTGCGTGCGGAAGCGTCCGCGCGGACTGAGCCGGCCGTTGTTCTCCATGTTGATGACGTAGGGGGAGATCTCGTGGTCGGCCAGGTTCGCATCGCGCGAGATGCGCACCGAGCCGGTCGCGTCCGCGCGCAGTCCGGAACTGCGCGCCACCTCGTGGTGGTCCACCGTGACCACGCCCAGCTGCACGACCCAGCAGTCCATGGCGTTGGCCATCCAGTCGTCGTAACTGAGCACCGCCAACCCGTTGCGGCCCCACCCGGTGCCCCAGGAGTTCTGCACGATGAAACCCTGGCGCGTGTAGCCGACGATGGCGAACGCGTGGCCGAGGTCGCGCGCGCTGCGCTCCTCGGGAATCAGCGGCAGCAGGTCCACGCTGGTCGCCGCGCCGTTGTCGGGCATGTCGAGCAGGCTGTCCCAGCCGGCATGGGTGAAGGCGCTGGCATAGACCACGCCCACCTCGGCCAGGGCGATGTGGATGTCGCGGATGTTCTCCGGCTGGATGCGGTAGTAGGCGCCCATCGGACGCATCACTGCGTCCAACCACCAGTCGGTGTCGGGGCGGTTGGTCGCCGCCGGCATGTCCGGCTCGCTCCACAATGCTTCGGAGCTGGCGCCCTGCCGCGACCAGCCCTTCAGGGCGCCGCGCACGGACGACCCCTCATCGCGAAGGTCCGCCGGATCCAGGCGTTGGCCGTCCTCGCGCAGCACGTCGGTGGGCTCCACCCATTCGTCGTAGCGGCGTGCCATGTCGTAGAGCATGTAGCCGGAAATCGGCTCCACCGGCCGGTCACGCGTGGCGGCCAGCAGGTACTCGATCACTGTGGCCAGCGCGAAGCCGGTGCACGCGTTGGAATCGCCCTGGTATTTCACCGGTCGCAGGTTGTTGGGCAGCATCCATTCGCTGGGCGCGATGGCGATGTTGGGCTGGTATTGCCAGTCGCGCAGATCGACCGGATCCGGACGCACGTTGCGACGACGTTCGGGTACGCGCCGACGCGTGGATTCAAGCGGCTGGAAGTCGATCCGGCCGGTCGGCAGTGCCTGTGCGTCGTCCACGCGCACGGCACGCCGGCGCGGTCCCTTCGCCGCGCGTGCGGGCGTTTCGCCGGACTGTGCCAGCCAGTGCCGATAGGCGCTCTCCAGTTTGCCGACGTAGTTGTTCTTCTCGTGCTGCGGTCCGTTGTAGGCGCGCGCGAAGTTCGTCCATGCCTGCACGTTGGGGCCCTGCGGCTTCACCGTGCGCAGCGCGTCGAGGAAACGCTCGCGCGAGATGAACCGCGCGAACAGGTCCAGCTGCCGATCCGCGCTTTCGCATTGCGCCGCGACGAAGGCTTCGACATCGAGCATGCCGCAGTAGCCGTAGTTGAAGCCCATGATCTGGAACATGCCCCAGCTGGCCGACTGCAGCGCCGCCGGCCGGTCCAGCAGGCACGCGGCCTCCAGGCGTTTCCATTCGCCCAGCAGCGAGCCGGAGTACTTCTTCTTGTCCCACTTTGGATAACTGATGCCCGGATGGTCGCGATCGAAGCGCCCGCCGGTGAGGCGGTGGAAGGCATGGCCTTCGAAGAGGATCTTCGGCTTGCTCGGCGCGATGAAGCCGCCGCCCGCCGATTCGACCTGCGCGACCGCGCGCAGCACGGCCTCGCCGATCTGCAGCGAGCGTGCGAGCTCGGCGAATTTCCCCGTCGAAACCTGCGTGGGGTCCGGGGCCGCCGCAGCGGCCGTGCTTGAGGTGCGCGCCATGATCCCTCCTGGGGTGTGGCTCCGCGATTCATGAAAGAGGCGTCGGACATGACAACCAACGCACCCATTCATCCAGACCGGACGCCCGGCGCGAAACTGACTGGCACGGTTGTTGCTGTCTCGCGCGCCTGCGAGCGCCGCCGAGGCGGTTTGCCTACATGAACGGTCACGTCAATGCGTGCATGCGTCAGGCGAGGTCTTCGCGCGATGTTTCTGGACGCGATGGCACCATCGAAAACCCCGCTGAACCCGCTCGTTGAACCAGGAGGTGCACGCATGCGACGTCCGTCACTGTCGATGTTTTCCGATCACCACGCTCCGGCCGGAAGGAGCGCACTGAACACCGCGCTCGGTGTCGCCGCAGCGTTCGCCGCCGGCGCTCTGGTGATGTATCTGCTCGATCCCGTGGCGGGTCGCCGTCGCCGCGCGGTGATGCGGGACCGCAGCGTCGCCATGGGCTACGACGCCGGCCATTTCGTCCAGGGCAAGGGCAAACGTGCGGCCGATCGTGTGAAGGGCGCGCTGGCCCGCACACGCGATCGCCTGTCCAGCACGCCGCTGGACGACGACCTGCTGCACGACCGCATCCGTTCGAGGCTCGGTCGCCTGGTCGATCGTCCCGGCGCGGTCGAAGTGCATGTGCGGGAGGGACGCGTGCAGTTGAAGGGCACGGTTTCGGAGGCCGAATTCCACGACCTCATCCATACGGTGTCCTCGATGCGCGGCGTGACCAACCTGGAAAGCCTGTTGCGCACCGCACCGATGCACGCCTCGCCGCCGTCGCCGTTCAATGCCGGGGCGCCGCATTGATCCCAGGTCCGGGATGAAACCGGTGGCATGCCGCGCGCAGCGTGCGCTGTAATGCCCGTTCCCTCCGCCACAAGGACATGCCATGGAAACCATGGAGCTTCACCGCGGTCGTCTGATCGATCACATCCAACTGGTCGTGCGCGACCTCGATGCAAGCCGGCGCTTCTACGACGCCGCATTCCGGGTGCTGGACGTGCCGCTGGGCGGCAGCGCGGATTCGCACTTCTGGTACGACGAGCTGTTCGTCTCCACCGCCGATGGCCCGGAAGCGCAGGGCCAGCTCACTGGCCGTCACCATCTCGCGTTCCAGGCGAAGGATCGCGCCACGGTCGATGCCTTCCACAAGGCCGTGCTGGCGGCGGGCGGCGTCGACAACGGCGCGCCCGGCGAGCGCATGTACCACCCGGGCTACTACGCGGCGTTCGTGCTGGATCCGGATGGCAACAACATCGAGGCCGTGTTCCACGGCGACGCGGAACGCAGCGCGCCGTCGGTGAAGATCACGTTCTGAGCCGCTGGATGGCGGGGCGCGCGTTCAGCGCGCCTTCGCCGTCGTGCGTGCGTCCAGCACCATGCCGATGAAACGATCCAGCGCATCGCCGCGGTCGATCCAGCGCACGACGATCATCAGGTCGTTGTCCCAGTCCAGGTAGACGATGTTCTGCCCGTTGCCGCGGAAGGTGACGCTGCTTTCCGGCGCGGAGGGCAGGGCCTTGCGACCGGTGTTGAGGAACCAGTTGCAGTAGCCGTATTCGGCATTCGCCGGGCCCGGCGTGCGCGCCTTGTCGATCCACTCGCGCGAGACCAGCTGCTTGCCGTTCCATTGCCCCTGGCGCAGGAACAGATAGCCGAAACGCGCCATGTCCCAGGCATCGATGAACATGCCGCCGCCCCAATGGCCGCCGCCGGAGACGGACTGCATCTTCTGGCCGTCCAGCTCGACCCACGAGTTGCGGTAGCCATGCCAGCGCCAGCGGTTGCTTGCACCGATGGGGTCCATCACCTGTTCGCGCAGCACTTCCGGCAGCGGCCGGCGCCAGACCTGCAACGCAGCCAGCGCGAGCACGTTCACGCGCACGTCGTTGTACATGTAGAAGGTGCCCGGTACGTGGCGCTCACGATTGGGCCACTGCTCCGGCGGGCCCGAGGGACGATCGCCCCAGTCCGGCTTGCCCCACAGCGTGCCCTGCCAGTCGCTGCTCTGGCGCAGCAGGTGTTCCCAGGTGATCGGTGCGTTGTGCCCGGAATCGAACAGGTCCACGTCGCGCGGCATGTAGTCGGCGACGCGGTCGTTGGTGTCGCGGATCAACCCGCGCTGCCAGGCCAGGCCGACGACGGTGCTGAGGAAGGTCTTGGTGACGCTGTGGCTCATGTCGACGCTGCGCGTGTCGCCGAACTCGGCCACCACACGGCCGCGATGCACGATCAGCCCGTTCAGTCCGGCGCGCACGGCGGTCGGTCCGACCTGTCCGTCGAAGAAGGGCTCCTTCGCGCCGAAGCTCTGCGTCAGGGCCACGGACTGGTCGCGCGGCTCCTTGGCCTCATGCGCCTTGGCGAAGTCGATGGCCTGCTGCAGCTTCTGCGGGTCGAAACCGGCCTGTGCGGGCGCAAGGCGTTGCCAGTCGTCGCGCGGCGGAAAGTAGGCGTTGCCGGCGCCCGATGCCCAGGCGGTGGTGGCCAGCGCCAGCCAGAGCAGGGCGACGGCGTGGAGGCGGACGGTCAGGCGCGGAGCGGTCATGGAGGGCGAGCGCGGAGAGGAGGCCGGAGCATAGCCGACGCCCGCCCGTGCGGACCCGGCCACATCTGTCGGTCCACGCGTTGTCGATCCGCGTCGCGGTCGTTCGTCGATCCCACAGGAGTGCGGTTCCACGCCGGAGAGTCCGGCGGCCGCGCGCCGTCCCCCAGGAGGATGTCCATGCGCTTTCTTTCGATGGTCCGCGTCGCCGAGAACACCGGGCAGGTGCCCAGCGAGCGACTGATGAACGAGATGGGGAAACTCATCCAGGAAATGACCGCTGCCGGCGTGCTGCTCGATACCGGTGGGCTGCAGCCTTCGGCCAAGGGCGTGCGGGTGCGCCTGCGCGATGGAAAGATCTCCACCATCGACGGCCCCTTCACCGAGACCAAGGAAGTCATCGGCGGCTACGCGATGCTGAAGGCGGACTCGATGGAAGAGGCGATCGAACACACGCGCCGCTTCCTGCAGGTCCACGGCGACGAATGGAACCTGGACTGCGAAGTGCGCCAGGTCGAGGAGCCGGACTTCTGATGCCGTCGCGCGCGCGCTGGCCGTTGCGGTCAGCGTCGCGCGCGGCGTTCGAACCACTCCAGCAGCGGGCCCGTCATGGCGGTGGTGACCAGCGCCATGATGACCAGCATCGCGAACAGACGGTCGCCGATGAGCCCCAGTTCGTAGCCCAGGTTGAGCACGATCAGCTCCATCAGGCCGCGGGTGTTCATCAGTGCGCCCAGGCGCAGTGCGTCGGTGTTGGGCATGCCCGCGCTGCGTGCCGCCACCCACGTGCCCAGACCCTTGCCCAGAGTCGCCACGGCGATGATGACCAGCGCGAGCAGCAGGTCTTCGGCGCGCCATCCGTCCACGCGAAGGCGCAGGCCGGTCATGGCGAAGAACAGCGGCAGCAGCAGCGAGAGCGCGAACGGTTCCACGCGCTCCTGCAGGACCGCGCGCAGGCGCGCATGGCCCGAGACCGCGATGCCAGCGAGGAAGGCGCCGAACAAGGCATGGATGCCCAGCAGTTCCGTCGCCAGGCTGCAGGCCAGTGCGAACAGCAGCAACGCGATGAGCGCCCGGCCTTCCTGTCCCGCGTGCAGCGTGTGCCGTGAGATGCGCGGGCGCAGCACGGCCAGCACGATCACTGCGAATACCAGCGTGCCCAGCAGGCTCACGGTCGCCATGCCGAAGCCGCGGGACTGCACCATGGCGATGATCACCGCCAGCAGGCACCACGCACTGGCATCGCCCAGCGCCGCGCACGCCACGGCGATGCGGCCCAGTTTCGTGTCGATGATGCCGCGGTCGGCCAGGATGCGCAGCAGCACCGGGAAGGCGGTGATGCTCAGCGACAGGCCCATGAACAGCGCGAAGCTGCCGAAGTTCACGCCGGCCGGCACGTGCTCGCCGCGCAGCGCGAAGGCCAGCAGCACGCCGCACAGGAACGGCAACGCAATGCCCGCATGGCTCACCAGCACGGCAAGCTTGCGTTGACCGTTGAGGCTGGACAGGTCCAGTTCGGCGCCGGCGACAAACAGGAACATCAGCACGCCCAGCTGGCTGATCAACCCCAATGCCCCCAGGGTTTCGGGCGCGAACAGCCAGCCCTGCGCCTGCGGCCATACCGCACCGAACAGCAGCGGCCCCAGCAGCAGGCCCGCGGCCATCTCGCCGATCACCGCCGGCTGGCCGAAGCGGCGCAGCAGCCAGCCCGCGCCTTTGGCGGCCATCAGCACCACCAGCAACTGCATCAGGAAGCGCGACAGCGGCGAGGTCAACGCGCCGTGCGCGGCCTGCGTGCTGTTGGCGGCGACCGCCGCCCCGGGCGCCTGCAGGCGGGAGACCACCAGTGCCACCAGCAGCGGCACGACCACGAGCAACAGATAACGCCAGGGAAACGACGATGCGATGCGGCGCACGAGCGGTTGGTCCACGAGGCGGTTCCGGTCCGGTCGATCTGCGTCCGACTATAGCCGTGTCAGCCCCGGTTGGCGTCCATCCACTGCACCAGCCTTTTCGGTGCCAGGGTGCGGTAGCTGTCGGCGACATGCCGGTCCACGTCGTCCCATTCGGTGCGCGCGTCCAATGCCATGCCGACGATGTCCGGCCACCAGCGAGGCAGGAAGTAGGGCGGCCGCGCGAAGCGGGGCACTTCCGCCGCCGGTCGCGGGGTGCGGAAGGTCAGCACGCACAGTGGGCCATCGGATTCCGCCGCCTTCGCGTAGGCCGGCGGCCAGCCGTCGGCGATCATCACCACGTGTGCGAAGTTCTTCCGGGCGATGCACCAGCGCGTGCCGGTCCATGCCTGCTCCTCGACGACTTCCGGCAGGTCCAGGCAGAACAGGCGGAGCTTGTCGATGAAGACCTGGGGCGGGGAGGGATGCCGGGTCATGGCGACCTGCGAGGCTGAAGCACGGTCCAGAGCGTACGCCTGAACCCGTGGGCCGCGGCCGCCATGCCCCGCGCAGTCGCTATGCTGCGCGCATCGCCACCTGGAGCCCGCCATGGCCACCGACCGTTTCCAGTCCGCCGTCTTCGACGAGTACCTGGCGAAGGCGAACGCGCATGCGGCGAAGTACCTGCGCACCTTGCCCGACCGGCACGTGGGCGCACGCATCACGCGCGACGAACTGCTGGCTGCATTGCACACCTCCTTGCCGACGCTGGGCGACGAGGGTGGCGACGTGATCGACCTGCTGGCCTCGCAGGTGGATCGCGGCGCGGTCGCGTGCAATTCGCCGCGCTATTTCGGCTTCGTGATCGGCGGTGCGTATCCGGTGGCGCTGGCCGCGGACTGGCTGGTGTCGACGTGGGACCAGAACGCCGGCATCTACGCGATCTCGCCGCTGGTCGCGGTGCTGGAGGAAGTCGCCGCGCAGTGGCTGCTGGACCTGTTCGACCTGCCGCGCGAATCCGGCGTGGGTTTCGTCACCGGCTGCCAGATGGCCAACTTCACCTGCCTGGCGGCGGCGCGCCACGCCGTGCTCAAACGCGTGGGCTGGGACGTGGAAGCCGACGGGCTGATGGGCGCGCCGCGCATCAACGTGGTCGCGTCGGCCGAGTCGCACATCACCATCGACGTGGCGCTGCGCTACCTCGGCCTGGGCGCGCGTTCGGCACGGCGGGTCGAAAGCGATGAACAAGGCCGCATGCGTCCGGACCGGCTGCGTGAACTGCTGGCCACACTGGATGGGCCGACCATCGTCTGCGCGCAGGCCGGCAACGTGAACACCGGTGCGTTCGATCCGCTGCGCGAGATCGGTCAGGCCGCGCGCGATCACGGCGCATGGTTGCACGTGGACGGCGCGTTCGGACTGTGGGCGCGTGCCAGCGAACGGCACCGCGCACTGGCCGACGGCATCGAACTGGCCGATTCGTGGGCCACCGACGCGCACAAATGGCTCAACGTGCCCTATGACAGCGGCGTGGCGATGGTTCGCGATGCCGAGGCGCATCGCGCGGCGATGACGTCCACCGCCGCGTACCTTGTACAGACCCGAGGCGAGGAGCGGGACGCGGTGGACTGGGTGCCGGAATTCTCGCGTCGGGCCCGCGGTGTGCCGGTGTACGCGACATTGCGCGCGCTGGGTCGCGACGGCGTGCAGGACCTCATCGACCGCTGCTGCGCGCGTGCGTGGCAGATGGCCGACGCGCTGGCGCGCGAGGAGGGCGTGCGCATCCTCAACGACGTGGTCCTCAACCAGGTGCTGGTGCGCTTCGACAACGATGACGACGTCACCCGCGCGGTCATCGACGGCGTGCAGCGCGAAGGCACCTGCTGGCTGGGCGGGACGACATGGCAGGGGCAGGGCGCGATGCGCATCTCGGTGTCGAACTGGGCCACTACCGAGGACGACGCCGCGCGCAGCGTCGCGGCCATCGTCAAGGTCTTCCGGGCGATGCGGCAGCGCTAGCGCGTCACACGATGCCGAAGGCGTAGAACGCGCCGATCACCACGAATACCGCCGCGGTCTTGATCAGCGTGATCGCGAAGATGTCCTTGTAGGCCTGGCGATGGGTCAGGCCGGTGACGGCCAGCAGCGTGATCACCGCGCCGTTGTGCGGCAGGGTGTCCATGCCGCCGGAGGCCATCGCCGCCACGCGGTGCAGCACCTCCATCGGGATGCCGGATGCGTTGGCGTTGGCGATGAAGGTATCCGCCATGGCCGCTAGCGCAATGCTCATGCCGCCCGACGCCGAGCCGGTGATGCCCGCCAGCGCGGTGACAGTGACGGCCTGGTTGACCAGCGGATTGGGGATGGTGCTCAGCGCGTCGGCCACCACCAGGAAGCCCGGCAGCGCCGCGATCACCGCGCCGAACCCGTACTCGGACGCGGTGTTCATCGCCGCCAGCAACGCGCCGTTGATGGCGGACTTCGTGCCCTCGGCGAAGGAGGCCATCACGGGCTTCCACGCGAACACCAGCACGGTGGCGATGCCGATCAGCAGCGCGCCCTGCACGGCCCACAGCGCGGCGACCTTCGCCACTTCCTGCACGACCGGCGCCGCGGTGCCGATGATGGCCGGATCGAAGCTGTGGCTCTCGCCGTAGAAATGCGGGATGGCGATGGTCAGCACCTTGTTGGCCACGCCCACCAGCACCAGCGGCAGGATGGCGATGGCCGGATGCGCCAGCGATTCGCCCATGAAGGGGGCGGGTTCGTTGACCAGCGCCGTGCCGTAGCCTTCGCCGTTCGCCAGTGCGACGCGGCGGCGCCAGTCCAGATAGAACAGGCCGACAGTGAGGATGAATACACCGCCCAGCGTGCCCAGCCACGGCGCCGCCCAGGTGTTGGTGCCGAAGAACGTGGTGGGGATGATGTTCTGGATCTGCGGCGTGCCGGGCAGTGCGTCCATCGTGAAGGTGAACGCACCCAGCGCGATGGTGCCGGGAATAAGTCGCTTGGGGATGTCGCTCTGGCGGAACAGTTCCGCGGCGAACGGATACACCGCGAACACCACCACGAACAGCGACACGCCGCCGTAGGTCAGCAGTGCGCACACCGCCACGATGGAGAGCATCGCCCGGCCTGCGCCGAACAGGCGGATGGTGGCCGCCACGATCGCCCTGGAAAAACCCGACAGCTCGATCAGCTTGCCGAAGATCGCGCCCAGCAGGAACACGGGGAAGTACAGCTTCAGGAAGCCGACCATCTTGTCCATGAACAGACCGGTGAACATCGGCGCGACCAGCGTCGGGTCGGTCAATAGCACCGCGCCCAGCGCCGCGACCGGCGCGAACAGGATCACGCTGTAGCCGCGGTAGGCCACGAACATCAGGAAACACAGCGCGGCCAGCACGATCAGAAATGCCATGGACGTCCCCGGAACGAAGCGAGCGAGATCGCCATCAGGCTGTCATCCCCGCGCAGGCGGGGATCCAAGTGTCCGGCGTGTCACGCCTTACGGAGGCGGTGATGCATCGGTAAGTTGGATTCCCGCCTTCGCGGGAATGACGGCAGGGGCGATGGGGTCAGTCTCACGATGGCCGCGGCCCCCGGGCATTGTCCGAAGGTACAGCAGCGACCTTTGGACCTGGCGACCTAGTCTTGCCGCAAGACGGGGAGGGGCCCGTCGTCCATTTCGCTCCGGCCGCCGGCCGGTTCGCGGCCAACGATTGGGGGAGGAGCGTTCACATGAACCACCACAAGAGCAGGACCAGCCTCAGCATCGCCATCGCCTTCGCACTGCTGGCTCCGGCCGCGCATGCGCAGGAAGCGGCGACGCAGGACGGCAAGGCCACCAACCTCGGAGCCGTCACGGTGACCGCGCGCAAGCGCGAGGAAACCCTGCAGGAAGTGCCGGTGGCGGTGACCGCCTTCACCGCGCAGGCGCTGGACAAGCTCAACATCGAGGACCTGGGCGACCTGGACGCGCAGGTGCCCAACCTCACCATCTACGCCGCGCGCGGCTCGAGCAGCACCATCACCGCCTACATCCGCGGCGTCGGCCAGTCCGACCCGCTGTGGGGCGTGGACCCGGGTGTGGGCATCTACATGGACGACGTCTACATCGCCCGTCCGCAGGGTGCACTGCTGGACATCTTCGACGCCGAGCGCGTGGAAGTGCTGCGCGGCCCGCAGGGCACGCTCTATGGAAAGAACACCATCGGTGGCGCGATCAAGTACATCTCGCGCGGTCTGCCGGAGAAGGCCGAAGGCCAGGTGTCGGTCACCGTGGGCAGCTACAACCAGCTCGACGTGAAGGCCGCGATGGGTGGCTCGGTCGGCGACGGCGCCCTGCGCGGTCGCCTGGCCGTGGGCAGCTTCAACCGTGACGGTTTCGGCGAGAACCTCTTCAGCGAACAGGACGTCAGCGACAAGGAAATCCTGGCCATGCGTGGCCAGCTGGGTGCGTTCGTCAGCGAGAACCTGGACATCCAGTTCGCCTTCGACTGGATGGACGACCAGTCCGGCGTGCGCGGCGCCAGGATGCTCGCGCCGAACCGCTTCGCACCGGGCTTCGCACCGCTGGACGACCGCTACGACATCCGCAGCGGCATGCCCAACATCAACGACACCGAAATGAAGGGTCTGTCGGCCACGCTGAACTGGCGCGTCAACGAGGACTGGGCGGTCAAGTACATCCTGGCCAAGCGCGAGTCCGACACCGAGACCAACATCGACTTCGACACGCTGCCCAACAAGATCGCCGACGTGAAGGCGTTCTACAGCGACGAACAGGTGACCAACGAACTGCAGGTCAACTACGACGCCGGCGGCCGCAGCCGCGGCGTGGTCGGCGTGTACGCCTTCGACGGCGAAGCCGGCGGCCAGGTGCTCAACAACTTCTTCAATCTGTCGTTCGGCGACACCCAGGGCACCATCTTCACCGACCAGCTCGCGCTGTACGGCGACTGGACGTTCGACCTGACCGACAAGCTCAAGCTCGACGTCGGCGCCCGCTACACGGACGAGCGCAAGCATGCGGTGGTGCTCAACCGCTGTTACACGGATGCCACCTTCAGCACGCTGGCGGTGCGCTGCGCAGCCAACAACCCGACGCCGATCGCGGCGAACTTCGACAAGCGCATCAGCTTCGAGAACACCTCGCCGAAGGTATCGCTGGATTACCAGATCACGCCCGACATCATGGTGTACGGCCTGGCCACGCGTGGCTTCAAGTCCGGTGGCTACAACATCCGTGCGCAGGCCACCGCGGTGCCGCGTTCGGCCGAGCCGTTCGACGACGAATCGGTCGACAGCTACGAAATCGGCACGAAGATGGCGTTCCTCGACCAGATGCTGTTCCTGAACCTGGCCGCGTTCCACAACAAGTACGAAGACATCCAGCTGTCGGTGTTCACCGCCTACGACAGCAACGGCGACGGCGTGGACGACGCGTTCTTCGGCGACTTCACCAATGCCGGTGCGGGCACCGTGCAGGGCGTGGAAGTGGAATACCAGTGGATGCCGACCACGAACTGGCTGATCAGCGGCAACCTGGCCTGGCTGGACGCGAAGTACGACGAGTTCATGTACGCCGGCGTCAACATCGCCGACGAACAGGAGTTCACCAACGCACCGGACTTCTCGGGCGCGGTCAACGTCGAGTACCACACGGACCTGTCCGGCGGCGGCAACCTGTCGGCGCGCGTGGGCTACAGCTACCAGAGCGACGTGGTGGCGACGACCGAGATCGTGCGCACCGGTGCGCAGCCGATCACGCAGGATGGATACGGGCTGGTCAATGCCGGCGTGATCTGGCGCCTGGACGATGCGTGGTCCTTCTCGCTGCAGGGCACCAACCTGACCGACAAGGAATATCGCACCACCGGCTACAACCTCAACGCCGCGCTGGGCGTGCTCACCGGCTTCTACGGCCCGCCGCGCCAGTACACGCTGTCGGTGCGGTACGACTTCTGATGCATCCTGAGCCCCTCTCCCGACGGGAGAGGGGTTGGGGTGAGGGGCAACGAAGGGGACGCAACGATGCGAGGCGGTGCGGTGAGGCGCACGGAACTCCGGCGCCGTCGCTTCGTTCCCCCTCATCCGCCCTGCGGGCACCTTCTCCCGCAGGGAGAAGGAGGATGCCGCGCCATTTCATTGGCTATGCTTCCCTCATGAGCCCCACCGCATGCCCATGCTGAGCTTCACCGCCGTCGCCCTGGCCAGCCTGGCCTGGCTGGCGTTGATGTTCGGCACGGCGCTCTACGCCGAACGGCGGCCCGCGTTGTTCGCGCGGCACTGGCGCCACGTGTATGCGCTGTCGCTGGCGGTGCACTGCACCTCCTGGACGTTCTACGGCACGGTCACGCAGGCGGCGCGCTATGGCTGGCCGCTGCCGCCGACGTTCCTCGGCGCGATCCTGCTGTACGCACTGGGCATCGCCTTCATGGTGAAGCTGGTGCGCCTGTCGCGCGAGACCAACGCCACCTCGCTCGCCGACCTCATCGCCACGCGACTGGGCAAGGACGCATGGTTGGCGGCCACGGTCACGCTGGTCGCGGCGCTGGGCCTGATTCCCTACATCGCGCTGCAGCTGAAGGCCGTGGCGATGAGCGTGGCAATGCTGACCACGCGCAGCGCCGAGGGCGCGGCCGCGCCGGCATGGCAGGACAGCGCGCTGTACGTCGCGCTGGCGATGGCGTTGTTCGCGATGCTGTTCGGCACGCGCCGCGCGAGCGCCGCCGAGCACAACCGCGGACTCGTACTGGCGATGGCGTTCGAGTCGGTGTTCAAGCTGGTCGCGATGCTGACCCTGGGCGCATTCGTCTGGTTCGGGCTGGGCGACCTGCCCGATGTGGCGAGCGTGCCGCCGACCGAACGCGTCGCCGATGGCTTCGCACCGCTGGTGATGCTGGGCGCGTTGGCGATGTTCATCCTGCCGCACCAGTTCCACGTGGGCGTGGTCGAGTGCCGCGACGAGCGCGACGTGCGCACCGCGCGCTGGCAGTTCCCCTTGTACCTGGTGCTGATCGCGCTGCCGGTGCTTCCGCTGGCCACCGCGGGCCAGGCGTTGCTGGGCAATACCGATGTGCCGTCGGACCTGTACGTGCTGGCGTTGCCGCTGTCGCAGGGTCAACACGGGCTGGCGCTGTTCGCGTTCCTGGGCGGGCTCAGCGCCGCCACCGGCATGGTGGTGGTGAGCACGCTCACGCTCAGCCTGATGATCGGCAACCATTGGTTCGCGCCGGGCCTGCTGCGTGGCGCGTGGTCGCGCAACGACGGCAGCGACCTGCGCGGCAGCGTGCTGGCGCTGCGCCGCGGCGGCATCGCGGCGATCATGCTGCTGGCCTGGGCGTATAGCCGCCTGCTGGCCGGCAGCGATGCGCTGGCCGACGTGGGCGCGGTGTCGTTCTCGGCGCTGGCGACGCTGGCGCCGGTGCTCGGCTTCGCCGTATGGCGACCGCAGACGCCGCCGCGCGCGGCGGTGATCGGCGTGGTCGCCGGTTTTGCCGCATGGGCCTGGGTGCTGTTGTTGCCGATGGCACTGGAAGCGCGTGGCGCGCCGCCGTCGTGGATCGATGCCGGGCCGTTCGGCCTGCGCTGGCTTGCACCGGACGGACTGTTCGGCCTGACCGGATGGAGTCGCCTGGGACGCGCGGTGGGCGCCAGCGTGTTCGTCGGTGCGCTGGCCACGGTATTGGCCGCGCTGTGGCGGCGCGAGGCACCGCATGCGGCACGCCGCGGCCTCGACGTCCAGACGCTGCGCGACGCCGGCCTGCGCTTCCTGTCGCGCGAACGCGTGATGCAACTGCTGCACGACGTTCCTACCGTTGGCCCCGTGCCGGCGCCGGTGGAAGCGCGCATCGAACGCGAACTGGCGGCGGTGCTGGGTTCGGCGTCCGCGCGTGTGCTGCTCGATGCCGCACGCCGTGCGACCGGACGCGACCTCGACACCGTCGCGGCGATCGTCGGCGAAGCGTCGGCCGACCTGCGCTTCAACCAGCGCGTGCTGGAAGCGGCGCTGCAGAACATGAGCCAGGGCATCAGCGTGGTCGATGCGGAACTACGCCTGGTCGCATGGAACCGCCGCTACGTGGAACTGTTCGGGTTCCCCGCGGAGTTGCTGCAGGTGGGACGGCCGATCGCCGAACTCTCGCGCTGGGCCTTGCAGCGCCTGCCGCCGCACGGGCGCAGCGAGCGCGAGCTGGAGCGCGCACTGGAACGCCGCCTGGCGTTCATGCGCGCCGGCACGCTGCACCTGTCCGAGCGCGTGCTGCCCGACGGCAGCATCATCGAGATCCGTGGCAACCCGATGCCCGGCGGTGGTTTCGTCGCGACCTTCACCGACGTGACCGCGTTCCGTCGCGCCGAGGCGGGCCTGATCATGGCCAACGAAACGCTGGAGCAACGCGTCGTCGAGCGCACGACCGATCTGGAAATCGCCAAGCGCGAGGCCGAGCGCGCGAACGAAGCCAAGAGCCGCTTCCTCGCCGCCATCGGCCACGACCTGATGCAACCGCTGCACGCAGCGCAGTTGTTCGCCGATTCGCTGAGCCAGCAGCTGCACGATCCGCACCAGCGCGGGACGGTAGCGCAGATCGGCGGCGCGCTGGATTCCACGCACGATCTGCTCGCCGGCCTGCTCGATATGTCGCGACTGGAAGCCGGCGGCCTGGTACCGCAGCCGCGCGCATTCCCGCTGGCCGACGTGCTGGAGCCGCTGGCGTCGGAGTTCCGGGCGATCTCCGCCGCGCGCGGGCTGCGATTCCGCTTCGTGCCCACGCGCGCGTGGGTGCACACCGATCCTCAACTTCTGCGCCGCGTGCTGCAGAACTTCCTCGCCAACGCGGTGCGCTACACGCAGGACGGTGGCGTGCTGCTCGGTGTTCGTCGCGACGGCAGCGGCGTGCGCATCGAAGTGCACGACACCGGGCCGGGTATTCCGCATGACCAGCAGGCGACGATCTTCGAGGAATTCCGTCGAGGCGAGGATGCGCCGGGGCAGGGGCTTGGGCTGGGCCTGTCGATCGCCGAACGCATCGCGCAACTGCTGCACGCACCGCTTGCACTGCGCAGTCGCATGGGCGTGGGCACCGCGTTCTGCGTGCGCGTCGAACAGGCGCCGCGCCCGGCCAGTGCGCCGCATGCGCAATCTGTGCGCGAGGGTCAGGCGCTGCGCGTGCTGCTGGTCGACAACGACCCGCTGGCGATGGACGCGCTGGCTGGCGTGCTGCAGCGCTGGGGGTACGAGGTCGTCACCGCGCTGGACGGCATCGAGGCCGAAGCCGCGCTGCATCGCGCCGACGCCGCGCTGTGGCTGTTCGATTACCACCTCGACGACGGCGACACCGGCGTGTTGCTTGCGCAGCGACTGTCCGATCAGTTCGGCGCGCGGCCGACGCTGATCCTCAGTGCCGACCGCGGCGAAGACGTGCGCCGCGCCGTGCACGAGGCGGGCCTGTCGCTACTGGCCAAACCGGTCAAGCCGCTGGCGTTGAAGTCGGTGCTGGATCGCGTGCTTGCGGCGCGGGAACTGGAGTTGAGCTGACGCATCGCGTCGCCCGAGTGAACGGGCCGTTCGTCAGGACGCGAGTTGCCGCGCAGGATCGGCCAGTTCCAGCTCGCGCAGCACCACGCTGGCCTGCGTGCGGTTGCGCACGCCCAGGCGTTCGAAGATGGCCGACAGATGCGCCTTCACCGTGCGTTCCTGCACGTCCAGGCGGTCGGCGATCTGCTTGTTGAGCAGACCCTGCGCGACCAGCGTGAGCACGCGGAACTGCTGCGGCGACAGGCTGGCCAGGCGCGCGGCGAGGTCGGCATCGCCGCTGTCGCTCTGCGTACGCGCCACGGCGGCGCGCAACGAGGAAGGCAGCCACTGCTCGCAGCCCAGCACGGCGCGGATGGCATCGCGCAGTTCGTCCAGGCCCGCACTCTTGGGCAGATAGCCGGCGGCACCGTGGTCGAGCGCACGCCGCACCACGCGCGGATCGTCGTTGGCCGACACCACCACCACGGCGACCCCGGGAAACTGCGCGCGGATCGCGGCCAGGCCGGCCAGGCCGTGGTTGCCGGGCATGTGCAGGTCCAGCAGGACCAGGTCCACGCCCGGGTCGGCGTCCAATGCGACCAGCACCGCGTCGAGATGGCCGGCCTCGTGGATCTCCGCGTCCGCCACGGCTTCCTTCGCCGCCTGTCGCAACGCGGCGCGGAACAGCGGGTGGTCGTCGGCGATCAGCAGGGTCGGCATGCACGCAGCCTACCAAGCCGCGCCGACCGCGACACGGGGCGCGACCCGGACGAAAGTACGATGGGCGCCGCCGATGGCCTTGCTAGGCTCGCGGCATGAACCGTCCCTCGATCCGTATTGCCGCCGTCGGCGCGATGCTTGCGCTCGCCGCCTGCGCCACCACCAGCCGCACCCAGGAGCCTGCGCCGATGTTCTCCGCACCGCGCACGACCGAGCACCGCGGCGACGACGATCTGCTGACGGCTGGCCTGGGCCTGGCAGGCCTGCGCGCGATGGCGCCGCCCGCGTTCGCCGATGCGGAACATCCCACGCCGCAGGAACTGCGCCGCCGCGCGTTGTGGAGCAACTGGCGCGGCATCGCCGATCTCGCGCCGGGCGGCGGCTTCGGCGAGTTGTATGGCAGCGCGAATGCAGTGCCCGGTCGAGAGTTCAGTGCCTTCGCCACCGTGCCCGGCGCGAAGTCGGCGCACCGCGTGCTGGTGCAGGTGCCCGATGCGTTCGATGCGGGCAAGCGCTGCGTGGTGGTCACGGCCTCGTCGGGATCGCGCGGTATCTACGGGGCGATCGCCGTGGCCGGCGCGTGGGGCCTGCCGAAGGGGTGCGCGGTGGCGTACACCGACAAGGGCGCGGGCACGGACTACTTCGATCTCGATGCCGGAAAGGGCGTGCGCGCCGACGGCACCGTGGCCGCGCGCGGCGAGGGCCTGGCGTTCGAGCCGGGCACGCCGGCCGCGACGGGCGTGGCGTTCAAGCATGCGCATTCGCAGGACAACCCCGAGGCCGACTGGGGCCGGCACGTGAAGCAGGCGGCGCAGTTCGCGCTGCAGTCTCTCGACGCCGCCTTCCCGCAGGCTGCGCCCTTCACCTTCGACAACACCCGCGTCATCGCGGTGGGCATCTCCAACGGTGGCGGCGCGGTGCTGCGCGCGGCGGAGCAGGATGCGGACTGGCTGGACGCGGTGGTCGCCGGCGAGCCGAACGTGTACGGCCCGGGCGAAGGCGGCCGCGCCCTCTACGACTACACCACCGAAGCCGCGCTGCTCATGCCGTGCGCGCTGCTGCACCTGCAGAACCTGCCGCAGCCGCCGCTGACGGCGCAGTCGGCGCCGCTGTGGACGCAGCGGTGCGTGGCCTTGAAGGAAGCGGGCCTCATCGACGGCGCGGACACCGCCGCGCAGGCGCGCGCCGCGTACGAGGCATTGAAGGCCAACGGCTGGACCGATGATGCGCTGCGCGCCGGTGCGCTGTCGGTGGGTTTCGACCTGTGGCGCGCGGTGGCGGTGACCTATGCATCCGCCTACGGGCGCTACGGCTTCGGCGAGTTGCCGTGCGGCAACCGCTATTCGGCGCTGGGCGCGGATTTCGCGCCGCGGCCTGCCACGGCCGTCGAACGCGCCGCGTGGTGGTCCGACGCCAGCGGCATCCCGCCGGGCGCCGGCGTGCACATCGTAGAACCGAATCCGGCCGCGCCGCTCACCACCCTGCGTTGCCTGCGCGGGCTGTGGACGGGCGACGACACCGACGCGCGCCGCGTCAGGAGCGGTATCGCGCAGACCCGCGCCGGCCTGCCGCGCAAGGGATTGCCGGTGGTGGTGATCCACGGCACCGACGACGGCCTGATCCCGCCGGCCTTCAGCAGCATGCCCTATGTGCGCCAGGCGCAGTCGGCCGGCCGCGACGTGCGTTACTGGCAGGTGCGTCACGCGCAGCACTTCGATGCGTTCCTCGGCTTGCCGGACTACGGTGCGCGCTACGTTCCGCTGCTGCCGTACGTGTACGCGGCGCTCGACCGTGTCGACGCTCACCTCGACGGCGCCGTGGCGCTTCCGGGCGATGCGGTGATCGCCACCACGCCGCGCGGGGCGGGGCAGGCACTGAAGGCGGAAAACCTCGCGCTGCCGAAGTAATCGCGTTTCGAACCCCGGCAAGGTGCCCGAACGAGACGGTCGTTCGTTGTCCTTTCCTTCTCCCCTTGCGGGAGAAGGTGCCCGAAGGGCGGAAGAGGGGGCTCTTGCCCGCTTCACGTCCGTTTTGGCACGCTGGCGGTTTGACGGATCCGGAGTCCCGCATGAAGCGCCACTTTTCGATGCTGCGGGAGTTCCACCTCGCCGACTGGTTCACGCTGGCCAACGCCTTCTGCGGCACGGGGGCGATCTTCGCGGCCATGCGCTTCCTGCAGGACGGTGTGGTCAGGGACCTGCTCATCGGCATGGCGCTGATCCCGCTGGCCTTCATCTTCGACGCGATCGACGGGCGCGTGGCGCGCTGGCGCAACTCCGCCTCCACGCTGGGCCGCGAGCTGGATTCGCTGGCGGACGTGATCTCCTTCGGCGTCGCCCCTGCGGCACTGGCCTACGCCTGCGGCCTGCAGGGCGGTTGGGACTGGATCGTGCTCAGCTACTTCGTCGGCTGTGGCGTGAGCCGACTGGCGCGATACAACGTCACTGCCGAGGCGCTGTCCGGCGGCGGCGACAAGGTGAAGTACTTCGAGGGCACGCCGATACCGACCAGCCTGGCGCTGGTGATCGTGCTGGCGATCGCGGCATGGCAGGGGGCCATCGGGCCGGACCTGTGGCTGGGCATGCTCCAGCTGGGTCCGTGGCAGTTCCATCCGCTGGTGCTGATGTTCGCGCTGTCGGGCTCGCTGATGATCAGCAAGACGCTGCGCATCCCCAAGCCCTGAAGCCGCCGTCGCGGCACCGAAACACCGCATTGGTACCATGGCCGCCTTGACCGGAGGCGGCGATGGCGATGCAGGGCGTGGACGATTTCGAAGCGTGGACCCGGCGGTACTGGAACGCATGGGGCGAGACCCTGCGTTCGACGCAGCACGTCGACGCACCGCCCATGCCCGGATGGAACGACGCCATGAACTGGTGGTCGCACCTGGCGCGCGGCGGCGTGCCGCAGGGCGATGAGGCCGTCTCGCGGTTCAACGCGCAGGCGCAGGGCTGGTTCGGGCAGATGCAGCAATTGGCGGCGCAGTTCGCCGGCCGTCCCGCCAGCGCGGCCGATATCGCCGCGGCGTGGAAGCAGGCACTGGGTGGCGACGCGGCCAATCCGTTCGCACAGATGCTGGGCATGATGCCGGGCCAGGCGAACCTGGACGCCTCGCAATGGATCGAGTCGTTCGCGCCACTGATGCAGGCGTGGCAGCGCGACGGACGTTCGTGGCTGGGCCTGCCGGCGTTCGGTTTCGCACGCGAACACCAGGAACGCTGGCAACACCTCGCGCAGGCGCAGGTCGACGTGCAGGAACAAAGCCAGGCCTACCAGACCCTGCTGGCGGAAGCGGCGCAGGACGCCTTCGTGCGGTTCGAACGCAAGCTGGAACAGCGCAGCGCGCCGGGACGCCAGGTCGATTCCGTACGCGGCCTGTTCGACCTGTGGATCGACGCGGCCGAGGAGTCCTACGCCGACATCGCGTTGTCGCCGCGTTTCCGCGATGCCTATGCGGCGATGGTGAACGCACAGATGACCCTGCGCGGACGCCTGCAGAAGGAAGTCGAGCAGATGTGCGTGCAGTGCGGCATGCCGACGCGCACCGAAGTGGACTCGGCGCATCGCAAGATCGTCGAGCTGGAGCGCGAACTGCGCCGCCTGCGTGATCGGATGGACATGCCGGCGCACTCCGCCGCTGCGCGGGCCGAGCCGGCTGCGCCATCTCCTGCACGCGCAGCGACTCCCAGGCGCGCGGCTGCGCCCGCGACGAAGCGCGCGGCCGCAGTGCACAAACCGGCCAAGGCCACGAAGGCCACGAAGCCTACGAAGGCTACGAAGGCCACGAAGCCAGCAACGAAGAAGGCAGGGAAGCGCTGATGGACGGATTCGGCCCGCTGGGCTTCACCCCCGAATCGCTGGCGCAGGAATCCCTGCGCTTCCAATCCAAGCTGCGTGCAGGACTGGACACGCTGCACCAGGTGCACGACATCGACTACGGCGCGACCGCACGCGAGGAAGTCTGGCGCGACGGCAAGGTCGTGCTGTACCGCTTCCGCGGCGAACGGGCGCCGACGGCGAAGGTGCCGCTGCTGATCGTGTATGCGCTGGTGAACCGGCCGTACATGGTGGACCTGCAGGGCGACAAGTCGATCGTGCGCGGCCTGCTGGAGCGGGGCGAGGACGTCTATGTGCTCGATTGGGGCTACCCGGACCGCTCCGACCGCTACCTCGAACTGGAGGACTACATCCAGCGCTACATCGGCGGCGCGGTGGATCACCTGCGTCGCGAGTACCGCATGGAGGAGGTCAACCTGCTCGGCATCTGCCAGGGCGGCGCGTTCTCGCTGTGCTATGCCGCGTTGAACACCCACAAGGTGCGCAACCTGGTGACGATGGTGACGCCGGTGGATTTCCACACCGCCGACAACATGCTGGCCAACTGGACGCGCGGACTGGACGTGGACCTGTTCGTCGACACGCTGGGCAACGTGCCGGCCGATGTCATGAACTGGTGCTACCTCACGCTCAAGCCGTGGCGATTGTTCGTGCAGAAATACGTCGGGCTGGTCGACGTGCTGGACGACGCCAAGGCGCTGGAGGATTTCCTGCGCATGGAGAAATGGATCTTCGATTCGCCCGACCAGGCGGGCGAGGCGTTCCGGCAGTTCGTGAAGCAGTTCTACCAGGGCAATGGATTCATCAAGGGCGGGGTCGACATCGGCGGACGCACGGTAGACCTGCGCAACCTCGACATGCCGGTGCTCAACATCTACGCCGAACAGGATCATCTGGTACCGCCGTCCTCGTCGAAGGCACTCGCCGGGCTGGTCGGCACGGACGATTACAGTGAAGTCTCGTTCAAGGGTGGGCATATCGGAATCTACGTCTCCAGTCGCGCGCAGCGCGAGGTGCCCATGGCCATTCACGACTGGCTGTCGCAACGTTCGCGTTGATGCAAGCGCGCGATGATTCCGCGCGCAATGTGATCGCCATCGTCATCCCGTCATTCGTGGCGCGGCGTTGACGCGCGCGCGTGCGACACTTCGCGGATACCCAGGAAAAACTTCATCCGTGACCCGATTCGTCCTGCTTCTCGGCCTGGCATTGCTGGCCGCGTGTTCCACCCTTCCCGCCACTCGTGATGCCGCAGCTGCGACGGCGAACGATTCGGCGCAGTTCGAGCCCGACATCGCCGCATTCGAGCGCGTCGACAGCGGGGTGCGGCGCATGCCGGGCTCGGTGGTGTTCGTCGGCAGCTCGTCTATCCGCCTGTGGGACAGCCTGGGCGAGGATTTCCCGGGCGTGGCCGTGATCAACCGTGGCTTTGGCGGCTCGCGCGTGCGCGATTCGACGTACTACGCCGACCGCATCGTGACGCCGTACCAGCCGCGCGCCATCGTGTTCTACGCCGGCGACAACGACCTGCAGGAAGGCCGCACGCCCCGCCAGGTGCGCGACGACTTCGTGGCGTTCGTGGAGCGCGTGCGCGGCACCTTGCCGCAGGTGCCGATCGCCTTCATCGCCATCAAGCCCAGCCCCTCGCGCGTGGCGCTGTTGCCGCAGGTGCGCGAGGCGAATGCGCTGGTGCGCGCTTATGCGGCGGAAGAAGACGGCATCGACTTCCTGGACGTGTACCTGCCCATGCTGGACGGTGAAGGGCAACCGCGCGACGAGCTGTTCCTCGACGACCAGCTGCACATGAACCGCAGCGGCTATGCGATCTGGGCGGGCGTGGTGCGGCCGTGGCTGGCAGGGTTGTAATAAGCGCATGACCGCCATGGCTCCGCGCTTTCCCCGCTGGTTTCCGATGCTCGCGCTGGCGACGCTGCTGCCGGTCGTCTCCCTTGCGGCGCCGCCGGCGAAAGCGCGGCACGAGATCGACCGGTTGATCGCCCTGCTGGGCAGCTCCGGCTGCGAGTTCCAGCGCAACGGTCGCTGGTATCCGGCAGGCGAGGCCCGGGTCCACCTGCAGCGCAAGTACGACTACCTGCTCAAACGCGACCTGGTCGACAGCGCCGAAGAGTTCATCGAGCGCGCCGGCAGCCAGAGCAGCATGAGCGGCAAGGCCTATTCCGTCCGCTGCCCGGGCAAGCCGACCGTTCCGTCGGCGCAGTGGCTGGGCGCCCGGCTGTCCGAAATCCGTCACGCGGCGCCCTGATCGCCCGTTCTAGACTGCGCGCATCGCCGACGAGGACCGCGCGCATGAACGTCACGCGTACGCTTTCACGATCCCGCCACGACCGCATGATCGCCGGCGTCGTGGGCGGCATCGCACGCCGCTTCGGCTGGAATTCCACCGCGCTGCGGATCATCTACGTGCTGCTCTCGATCGCATCGGTGGCTTTCCCCGGCATCCTGGTCTACCTGATCCTCTGGTTGCTGATTCCGGAAGGCGATTGAAGCTGCACGCCGGCGCGTGAGCCCTTAGGCTGTGTCGATGCGCCAGCCTTCGCCCATGCCGCGTTTCGTGTTCCGCCTGCTGCTGCTCGTAGGCGCGCTATGGACGCTGCCGAACACGCTGTTCGGCCTGCTGCTGGGCGGGGTGGGGCTGATGTTCGGGGCGCACGCGCACTGGCGGCGCCGCGAACTGGCGCTGGTATTCCATCGCTGGCCATGGGGGCCAGGCGGCGCCATCACGTTCGGAAACGTGATCCTGCACACGGGCGATGATCTGGATTCGCCGTGCGTCACCTACGCGCATCGCGCCGGTCGCGGCGAGGAACCCTCGATCGTCCTGGCCGACCATGAGCGCGCGCATGTCTACCAGTACCTCGTGCTGGGGCCGCTGTTCCTGCCGTTGTATCTGGTGTCCGGCGGCATCAGCGTGCGCAACCGCTTCGAACGCGCGGCCGACCGCTACGCCAGCACGGGCCGCGGCTGGTGGCCGTGGGCCTGAGGGGCGTTCACTCGAACGCCACGTCCTGGCCGTCCTTCTTCCATGCGTCGAAGCCGCCGGCCAATGGACGCACGCGCTTGAAGCCGCGCTTGTTGAGCGCGCGCGCCAGCACGGCGGCGGAGGCCTCGTTGGGACAATCGCAGTAGACGATCACCTCGTCGTGCGGCATCAGCACGGCCTCGGCGACGGTCTTGACGAAAACGGCACCGGGAATCCACCCCGTGATGGCGCGCTGCGGTTCCGGGCGCACGTCGAGGATCAGCGGTGACGCGCCACCGTCGATCAGCTGGCGAAGTTCTGCCGGCGTGATGCGCGCCATGCGCAGCTGGCGCAGGAAGCGCTGGCGTCGCCACAGCTTCCACACGACGAACACCACGATCAGCGCCGCGATGACAGGCAGCGCAAGGCGGCCCAGTTCTTCCAGGCGGTCCAGCACGCTGTTCACCGCCTCGTGGAAGATCGCACCAAGCGCGACCGCAAGGCCAGCCCACAACAATGCACCGATGCCGTCGAACAGCAGGAAACGCCCCGGACGCGTGCCGGTTTCGCCGGCCAGGGTCGTGGCGACGGCGGCGAAACCCGGAATGAACTTGGCGACGATCAACGACGGCGCGCCCCATCGGCCATAGATGCCACGCGTCATCAGCACGCATGAATCCGGCGACAGCGAAAGCCGGCACATCAGCCGCAGCAGTTTCGCGCCGAGCCGGCGACCACCCACGTACCAGAGCCAGTCGGCGATCACCGCAGCGGTCGCGGCGACGATCAGGATCGGCCACAGGCTCTTGCCCTGATCCACGGCCAGCGCGGCGGTGACGATCATCGGTGGATACGCAGGCACGGGCAGCCCGCCCTGGTCCAGGAACACGCTGACGAATACGACCAGCAGGCCGTAGACGGCAATCAGGTGGATGAGGGTTTCCATGGGGCCGGGGGAGGGCGGGAATGGCGTCATGGTAGGGCTTCCCGCGCCTTCGACATCGCACGCCTTTGCATTGGTGTGTCCCGACGCAGGCAACGACCGCCGGTGGCTACCGCGTTTATGCATGTGAGAATCATTTGCATTTGATTGGGTCCCTGTTCATACTCCGCCCTTCATTCACACACGGGGTGCGGAAGATGTCCGGTTTCAAGCGTGGCAAGGCGGCATGGATCCTGTCGGTGATGGTGCCCACCGCACTGGCTTCGGCGATCGCCCAGGCCCAGGAGGCCGACACCGCGCGCACCCTCGACGGCGTCACCGTCATCGCTGAGCGCGCGACCACCGCCACCAAGACCGACACGCCGCTTACCGAAACGCCGCAGGCGATCAGCGTCGTCACCTCGGCGCTGTTCACCGATCGTGGCGCGCGCAACCTGCAGGAAACGCTGCGCTACAGCGCCGGTGTGACCGCCGATGCCTGGGGCCTGGACACGCGTGGCGACGCCAGCACCATCCGCGGGCTGGACCCGGTGCAGTACGTCGATGGCATGCGCCGCCTGTACAACTTCAGCCCCATGGCGCGCCCGGAGGTCTACGGACTGGAGCGCGTGGAAGTGCTGCGCGGGCCGTCGTCCGTGCTGTACGGAGCGGGTGCCACCGGCGGCATCATCAACGCGATGAGCAAGCGCCCGAACTTCCAGAGCGCGGGCGAGGTCGGCCTGCAGCTGGGCAACTTCGACCGCCGGCAGTTGCAGGGCGACATCACGGGTGAGCTCGGCGATTCGGGCAACGTGGCGGGGCGACTGGTCGGCGTGGTGCGCGACTCGGGCATGCAGACCGATGAAGTCGACGACGACCGCATCTACATCGCGCCGTCCATCACCTGGCGTGGCGAGCGCAGCAACCTCACCGTGCTGGCGAGCTACCAGCACGACGAGACCGCGTCGAGCCAGCAGTTCCTGCCAGTAGCGGCGACGCTGAAGGCGCCCCCCGGGCGCAGGCTCGACCCGTCGACGTTCCTGGGCGACAAGGATTTCGACACGCTCGACGCACGCGTCGCCAGCGCGACCGTACTGTTCGACCATGCCTTCAACGACGTGGTGACGTGGCGCTCGAACCTGCGCTACATCGATTCAAAGACCGACTTCCGCGAGATCTTCCCGGACACCTACAGCAATCCGGAATTTCCGTTCATCGATGCCGACGGCCGCGTGCTGAACCGCCTGACCTACGGCGTGAAGCCCGACAACCGCATCCTCACCGCGGACAATTCGCTGCAGTTCGACTTCGCCACCGGTTCGTTCCAGCACCTGCTGCTGGCGGGTCTGGACTACACGGACTTCCGTGAGGAGTCCTCCACGTTCTCCGGTGTCACCACGCCCATCGACATCTACGATCCGGTCTCGACCGGCGGGACGATCCCGGAATACACGCCGCTTCCGGACCAGCGCAACACGCAGACCGGCCTGTACGTGCAGGATCAGATCCGCTACGCCGACCGCGTGTCGTTCGTCCTGGGTGCGCGCCGCGACCACGTCCGCTCGGAAACGCAGGGGATGGACGACCAGACCGACAACGAAACCACCTATCGCTTGGGCGTGATCGGCGACATCGGCGCCAATTTCTCGCCGTACATCAGCTACACCGAATCCTTCCTGCCGGTGCTGGGCCAGGACGTGTACGGAAACCCGTTCCAGCCGATGCGCGGCCATCAGGTCGAGACCGGCGTGAAGTGGCAGCCGTCGCGCAACGCGCTGTTCACCGCAGCGATCTACAAGATCACCGAAACCAACCGCCAGACCAACGACCCGGACAACGTGCTCAACGTCGTCCAGACCGGCGAGATCCAGTCCAAGGGCATCGAGCTGGAAGGTGCATACGTCTTCGACAACGACTTCACCGTCACCGCCAGCATCAGCCACAGCGAAGCCGAAGTGACCCGCAGCAACCTGGACTGGGAAGTGGGCCGTCGCCTCAACGACACGCCGCAGGACCTGGCTTCGGTGTGGCTGGCCAAGGGGTTCCAGGTGGGCGACGACATGACGCTGCGCGCGGGACTGGGCGGACGCTACGTGGGATCGACGGTATCCGCCGGCCCGACGACGTCGCTGCGCACGCCCAGCTACACGCTGGCGGACGCGCTGCTGGAGCTGCAGATGACGGACTGGGTGTTGTCGTTGAACGTGACCAACCTGTTCGACAAGGAATACTTCGCGCCGTGCCGCTACTTCGGCGATTGCTTCAGCGGCAACACGCGCACGGTCGTTGGGACCGTCACGTACCGCTTCTGAGGCCGGCAATGCAGCGCGGCACGCTCAAGGCCTGGTTCCTGGTCCACAAGTGGACCAGCCTGGTGTGCACGCTGTTCCTGCTGTTGCTGTGCATCACCGGCTTGCCACTGGTGTTCTGGGAAGAGATCAGCCACCTGACCGGCGCGGACCCCGAGGTCGCGCCGGCTGCACCCGGCGCGCAACGCGCGAACGTGGACGATCTGGTGAAGAAGGCGCTGGCGCAGTACCCGGGTGACGTGCCGCTGTTCTTCGGTTGGGACGATCATTCGCCCAGCGTGTACGTGAACACCGGTGCACGGCCCGACACGCCGCCGCCGGAGATGCACACCGCGATCCTGCACGAATACACCGGTGACGTGCTGCCGGCCGCGCAGTTCAACGAAGGCGTGATGTACTTCCTCTATCGCCTGCACACCGATGTGTTCGTCGGATTGCCGGGCATGCTATTCCTGGGCGCGATGGCGCTGCTGTTCGTCGTGGCCATCGTCTCCGGCCTGGTGTTGTACGGCCCGTTCATGCGCAAGCTGCCATTCGGCACGTTGCGCACCGGACGCAGTCGTCGCCTGGCGTGGCTGGACCTGCACAACGTGCTGGGCATCGTGACGCTGGCGTGGGCGCTGGTGGTCGGCTTGACCGGTGCGATCAACACGCTGGCACAACCACTGGAGTCCGCCTGGCAGGATCACCAGTTGCGCGAGTTCGCCGCGCAGTACGAAAGCCGTCCGAAGCCGACATCGTTCGCCTCGCTCGACGCTGCCATCGCCAGGGCGCGCGCCGCGGAACCGGCGATGAAGCCGGCGTTCGTGAGCTTCCCCGGTACGGGCTACAGCGGCAATCACCACTACGGCATCTTCATGCACGGCAACACGCCGCTGACCGAGCGTCTGTATCGGCCGGTGCTGATCGACGTGGAAACCGGCGAGGTCACGGCGCAGCCCCGTCTGCCGGCCTACATGACCGTGCTCTTGCTGTCGCAGCCGCTCCACTTCGGCGATTACGGCGGTCTGCCGCTGAAGGTGCTGTGGGGATTGCTGGACGTGCTGACCATCGTCGTGCTGGTGAGCGGCCTGTACCTGTGGCTCAAGCGCGGCAGTACCGACGCGCGCGTTGCCGAGATCGAACGCGCAGGGCTCGTTGGCAATGGCGAGGTGACCTCGCCATGAGCCGCGGCCCGATCCCACGCAGTCCGTTCGTGGCGCCGATGTGGATCGCGCTGGCCAGCGTGATCGCGCTCGTCAGTGCGCTGATCGGCGATGGGCCATTCGATGTGCTGTCGTGGCTGCTGTTCGGGGGCGTGCTGGGGCTGGTCGTCCGCGCATGGTGGAAGCGCGATCGCAGCAGCCGTCAGCGCTGATCGAGGGGCAGTCGCGCGCGCGTGCGGCCGAGGCGTTGTCCGTTCGGACCGAAGCTCTGCTCCACGAACACGATGTGTGCGTCGTCGATGAGCACGACGGTGCTGCAGCGCGTGCCGTAACGCTCGCCTGTCACGAAGGGCGGTGAAAGCCTGCGCTCGAGTTCCAGGCCGACGCCGGTGTCAGGCAGGGTCGCGTCGGGGGCGGGCTGGGTGTCGGCGAGTGCGGCGAACAGTGGCGCCAGGTCGTCGTCGGCGACGGTACCGTCGTGCGCGGGCGCATGGGTCAGCCAATCCTTCAACGCCGCCATCGCATGGCCACTCTTGGGCCAGGGCGCATCGAAGTCCCCATTGGACATCGCGTGGAAGCCGGGCTCGACACGTTGAGTGCGAAACGCCGGATGATTGCTGGCGAAGCCGAGTTCGGCGCCGTCCCAGGCCAGCATGTTGAAGCGGCCATAGTCGGCCGCGTGCGGCGCGAGCTCGCCGAGGAATTCCGGCGATGGATCACGGCCGGCGACGAAGCCGCGCACCAGGGCCCCGCGCGATCGCGGCATCGTGCCTTCGGCGGCTCCCGCTCGCACGTTGGTCACGGCTGCCAGTCGCGCATGCGTGGAGGCCAGCAGCCAGCTGCCTCCGGCGAGCAGGTCGCGTCCACCGTAGAGCGTGTCGTCGTCGGGATCGACACCCGCGGGTGCGGCCGGGCGTGCATGCGCCTCGTCGCGGTTCGCGATCAACGCCAGTCGATAGCGCGGATGGCATTGCCATGCAATTGCAATCAGGCACATAGGTGTCGTTCTGTAAGCACAATGGCGTGAGCGTTCAGCTAAATGGCCGGGATTCGACGTAGGAAAAACCTTACAGCCCTGCGCGTCCGGCGCCGACTGCGCATCCCTGCCGTCGCGGGCAATCTTTGAGTCCTGATCCGTCCGTCCACGCCGTGGACCGCCCCCCGCAGGAAGGACCAATGTACCGCGTCGAACTCTCCCGCCACGACGGTGGCATGCTCGGTCAGCACATCGCCGAGGCCACGGTCGATTACAACAGCGCCGAAGCGGCGCTCGAGGCCGTGCTGCCGCAAGCCAAGCGCTGCGCCGAATCTTCCCATCATGCCCTGTGGCTGCGCATCTACGACGAGCGCTCGCGCGTCGTGTTCGGTACGCTGCTGCCCTGACCGGCGCCTCAATGCGCCGCATCGCGATCTCCGAACCAACTGCAGGAGAGCGTCATGGGCAAGAAGCAGTTCGAGGCATCCATCGCCGACGGCGGGCATCATCGCCTGGCGCAGATGATCGGCGAGTGGGAGGGCACGTTCCGGCTGTGGTTCCAGTCCGATCAGCTGGCGTGTGAATCCCCGCAGCGCGGCACCATCCGCGGCATCCTCGACGGGCGTTTCCTGCTGCACGAGTACCGCACGCGATACCGCGACGATCCCATCGAAGGCGTGGCGATCTACGGCCTGCACCTGGGCGAGAACGCCTTCGAATCGGCGTGGGTGGAAAGCTTCGGCACCGGCACCAGCATCATGTTCTCCGCCGGGCCGGCGAGTACGCCGCACTTCAACGTGCTGGGCAGCTACGGCGATGGAAAAGGTGGGCCGCGATGGGACTGGCGCACCGAGATCGAGCAGCCCGACCGCGACCAGCTCATCATCACCATGACCAACATCTCGCCGCAGGGTGAAGCGGCCAGGGCAGTGGAAGTGCGTTACCGCCGCGTCGCGACCGGGGTGTAACGCGCCGTGCCGCCTGGCGGCGCCGGGTCAGGCCGCCACGCTCCGCGTGCGTCGCAGTTCGCGTCCCGTCGCCACGACCGAGAAACGCTCCTCGTCGAGCTGGTCCACCGCGCCGCCATCGCCAAGGTGGTACGAGCGCAACCCTTCCACCCGCACGCTTCCACCGCCGCCGCGCGCGTCGATGTAGGTGCGGCGCACGTAGACCGTGTAGCGGTTGCCGTCATCATCGTAGGCGCAGAACGTGTCGAACGACATGGTGTGCTCCGGGGAAACGTGGCGCGCCAGCATCGACGCTTCGTGTCTCGCAGATTGAGATGGAAGGGAGTGAAGGAGCGTGAAGGCCACCCTGACGACCGCACGCCGGCGAATCCTCCGGCCGATGCGGCCTGGGCGAAATAGGGGCGCGCCTGACAGGGCGCGACGCGCTGTCCGCTCGGGCGGCAAAACAAAAGGGCCAGGCTGCGAAGCCTGACCCTGATGTTCTTGGTGCCGGAAGTGGGACTCGAACCCACACGCTTTTAAGGGCGGCGGATTTTGAGTCCGCTGCGTCTACCGATTCCGCCATTCCGGCGCGGGCGCGCAGTATAGCCGAGGGCGTGGGCTGGCGGCAGGCGCTTACAGGCTCAGGCCGCCGTGGCGGGCCATCGCGGCGGCGAGCACGAAGATCACGGCCACCAGGATGAGTTCGAAACGGACGATGCCGCGCAGGCGGGCGACTTCGGCCGGGGCGGGCAGCCAGCTGGGGTTCGCGGCCAGTGCCTTGCGCCAGCGCAGGAAGCGCACGGTCGGAAGGATCGAGAGCAGACCCACCAGCACGAACGCGCCCATCTTCGCGTGGAACCACGGGTTGTGCAGGTAGAAGTCGTGGCCCTTGATGCCGAACACGATGCGCGAGATGCCCGCGGCGATCAGCAGCATCGCGCATAGGCCGTAGCCCATGTCGAGGCCGGCCAGGCGCCGCACTACGGGCGGGTCGATCGTGCCGCGCAGCAGCGTGGATTCGGCCACGAGCATCGACACCAGGCCAAGCACCAGCAGGTGGTGCAGGGAAGCGAGCAGGAAATCGGTCAGCATGGGGGGCTTCCGGTCGGAAAGCGCCACCCTAAACGGCGCCCGTGACGACGCCAAGGTGCCGAAGGTCAGAACCTGCGGTTGCCGAGCGCGGTCAGGCCGCTTCGTCGGTCTTGAGTTCCTTGGCCACGCGCGCGAACCATTCGCCCTCGTTGGGGACGAACATCGAACACGATTCCATCGGCGCCTTGTAGATGTGCAGCGAGACGGCGACGGCGTTGGAACTGGCGTTGCGGATGGTGTGGTACTCGTGCGGCGGGATCAGGCTGCCGGCGCTGCCGGGGCCGGCATGCATGCCGCCGGCGGCGCGGAAACGGAAACGGTCGCCGTCGCGTTCGAGCAGTTCGTACTGGGTGATTTCCAGCTCGCCGTCCCACACGCCTTCCACGCACCACAGGCCGCAGTGGTCGTGCACCGGCGTGCCCTGGCCGGGGCCCCAGGTCATGGCGACCACGCTGTAGCCAAGGCGTGGGCTGCGGTAGAGCTCGCGACGGGCGTAGTGATCGTCGATGGGATCGTGCACACACGCCGGCAGTTGCACGTCGCGGTCGCGGATCATGCCGCACAGCGTGCTGCGCAGCGCGGCGGTGACCGCGTGTTCATCGCCGACGGAGACGGCGGCGTCGATCGCGGCGACCAGCTTGTCGTGGCCAGGGAAATCGAGGTCGGGCGTGGAATCGGCAATGCTCATGGGGCGATTCTACCGCGCCGCCCGCGTCCGCCTTCTTGCGTCGCACCAATCCGTGACCGTATGCCGCCAAGCCCCGCGAGGCGGCGAACGTCAGCCGCCTTGCAGGCCGTTCAGGAATTCCCCGACGGCGGGCCCGAAACGAGCGATATCGACCAGGAAGGCGTCATGTCCCTGCGGTGAGGGAAGGGGCAGGAAGCGCGCGTCGGCGCCGCCGGCACGCAGGCCTTCTGCGATTTCTTCCTGCTGCTGCAACGGAAACAGGATGTCGGTCTGCACGCCGATGGCCAGCGCCTTCTCCACCCGGATGCTGGCAAGGCCCGCGCGCGTATCGGCTTCGTCGTTGCCGCGCGTGGCGCAGTATTCGCCGATGTCGAACCAGTCCATCGAGCGGCTGAGGTACAGGTAGCAGTTCGGATCGAAGCGTCGCACGAAGCGGCGCGCGTGGCCTTCCAGATAACTTTCGACTTCGAACTCCAGTCCGAACGGTTCTTCGTCAGTGCGGTCCGAATCCAGGCGCACGCGCCCGAAACGGCCGTCCCATTCCAGCGCGGAGCGGTATGTGATGACGCCCAGCTTGCGCGCCATGCGCATGCCCGATTCGGGGTAATGGTCGTCGTCGTAGAGGCCGTGGTTCCAGTTGGGGTCCAGGCGGATCGCTTCGCGCTGCAACGAGCGGATGGCGATGGAGAACGGCAACGCCTTGGCCGCGCCGGAGATGTTGATGTGATTGCGCGCCAGTCCCGGATGGCGCAGCAGGAAAGCCAGCGCCGTCATGCCGCCCATCGAGTTGCCGATGATGCAGGCGAGATGGTCGATGCCCAGGCCACGTACCAGATGCGCGGACGCATCGGCGCCGTCCTCGACGGACAGCTCGGGGAAATCCAGCCGGTACAGCTCACCCGTGGCCGGGTCGGTCGAAGCGGGGCCGGTGGAGCCCTTGCAACTGCCCAGTGAGTTCACGCAGATCACGAACCAGCGGTCGCTGTCGATGGGCTTGCCGGGGCCGAGCATCTGTTCCCACCAGCCCGGTTCCGGATTGCCTTCGTTCGAAGCCGCGTGCGCGTCGGGCGACAGGCCGGTGACGATGAGGATCGCGTTGTCGCGCTGCGCGTTGAGCGTGCCCCAGGTTTCGTACGCCACGCGCGCGCCCTGCAGGGCGCCGCCGCGTTTCATCGGAAAAGGTGAGGGCAGGTCGAACCAGCGCGTGCCGGGCGGGATGAATTCGGTCATGCGGCAAGCTTAACGAGGGCCGGTGAAATCGGCACGGGCATTCGCGGATGCGCAGTGTTCTGCGGCCGCGATCGGGAAGGGACTTGCCGCTGCGGGGACGGTGTCGTCGTCCGTCGAGCGTGATGCCTGCGGGCCCGGATCCCCGCATTCGCGGGGATGTCCGCCTTGTCAGGGGCGAACGGAATCGATCACCAATTCGATCGCGCCGGTCGGGCCCGAAGGCTTTGCCGTCGCCTCCAGATCGCCGCTCTGCGGCATGGCGTTACCCGAGGCGGACACGCGCGCCAGCACTTCCACGCGTTCCAGCTGCGACAGCTTCATCGTCGGCATCGGGCTGTCGCCGTCGTCCAGCGTGACTTCGACCGGCAACTTCGTCGCGGCCAGTTTCTCCACCGCCACGGGCATCGGCGGGCCGCCGGCCTGGCGTGCGATGACGAACAACGTGGCGTCGGCCGGAAGCTTCGAAGCCAGCGCGGGCGCCAGCGACACCTTCACCTTCAGGCCGCCTTCGGCTGCGGAAGGTGCAGCCGCCGCGGGTAGCGGCGGCAGGCCGGCTTCGGCGCGGGCAGCGTCGATCTGCGCGCGCAGCGGTTGTGCCGCGTTCGCATCGACCACGGCAAGGAGGGGCTCCCACGTGCGGGCCGCTTCCGCCGGCTGCTTCGCCTGTCGCTGGGCGATACCGAGGAACCAGCGCGCACGCTGGTGCATCGGCTGGATCTCGATGGCACGCTTCAGCAGCTCCACGCCCTGCGCATCGAACACGCGCTGCGGCGCGGCGAGTGCACGCATCTCCGCGGCCTCGGCCAGAAGGTCCGGGTCATCGGGCGCCAGTTTCAGCGCACGATCGAGCGCCTGCGCGGCCTTGGCGACATTGCCGTCGGCCACGTACGCGCGGCCCAGCAGACGCCAGCCTTCAACCTGGTTCGGGTCGCGCTGCAGCTCCGTTTCGAGCTTGGAGATCGCTTCCTCCAGCGTCTTGGGCATTTCGCGCTGCGTCGAATCCAGTGCGGCCGGCGCGCCGATGGCGAAGTACATCAGGCCCGTCGCAAGGGTCAGCCCAGCCACCACGCCCAGTCCCGCCGCGCGACGCGTGCGCCACAACGGGCGCAGCACGTATGCCAGCGTCAGCACGGCCAGCAGCAGGCCGGCGATCACGAAGGCCACCATCGAACTCATCACCACTCCTGCTCTTCATTGCGCTCATCGGCGGCGGGTGCAGCACCACGCGAACGCCGACGCACCGCGCCGATCACGATCAGACCGCCGCCCAGCAGCACCACGGCCGGTCCGAACCAGAGCAGCCACGTCTTGGATTCCACCTGTGGGCGGTACAGCACGAATTCGCCGTAGCGCGCGACCAGGAAATCCTTGATCTGCGCATCGTTCTTGCCCTGGCGCATCAGCTCCAGCACTTCGCGGCGCAGGTCCACCGCGATCTGCGCATTCGAATCGGCCAGCGACTGGTTCTGGCACATCACGCAACGCAGTTCGCTCACCAGCGCATGGAAGCGCTTTTCCTCGGCGGGACTGTTGAACGTGAGCGGATTGGCATCCGTGGCCACCTGTGCGAAAGCGGCGCCACTGGACAACACCAGCGCGAAGGCGAGCAGCAACGCGCGCATCACAGCGGCTTGTCCGCGTTGAGCTGTACCAGCTTCGGCAGCAACTCGCTTTCGATGACCGCATCGGTCAGCGGGCCGACGTACTTCCAGCGGATCGTGCCGCCGGCGTCCACGAGGAAGGTCTCCGGCGCGCCGTAGATGCCCCAGTCGATGGCCGCCTTGCCTTCGTAGTCCGTGAGGACCATGAAGTACGGGTTGCCGAACTGCTCCAGCCAGCGCATCGCGTCGCCGTGCTCGTCCTTCCAGTTGAAGCCGACCACGCGCAGGCGCTTGGTCTCGGCGAAGCGCGTCAGCACCGGATGCTCGTCGCGGCAGGCCGGGCACCAGCTGCCCCAGACGTTGAGCAGGTACGGCGCGCCACGCAGGTCCTTGTCCGTGACCAGTCGACCCGGCTCGTGCAGGACCGGCAGGCGGAATGCCGGCGCCGGCTTGCCGATCAGCGGCGAGGGCAGCGCTTCGCGGTTGGGATTGCGACTGAGCATGACGCCGGCGAAGAGCAGTGCGCCCAATGCGGCGACCACCACCAGCGGCAACCACCGCATCGAGGACTTGCGCGGCATCGATTCGCTCATCGTGCGGGCTCCGGGCTCGCGTTCGTTGCGGGGGGCGAGACGGGGTCCGCGGCCGGTCGCGGATCGGTCGCTGCCACGCGGCGGAAACGACGATCGGTCGCCGTCACCAGTCCGCCCAGCATCATCAGGATCGCGCCGGCCCAGATCCAGCGCACGAACGGCTTGATGTGCACGCGCAGCGCCCACGAGCCACCGCCTAGCGGTTCGCCCAGCGCGACATAGAGATCACGCGTGAGGCCGCGCGAGATCGCCGCTTCGGTCATCACCTGGCCGCCGCTGACGTACGCGCGCTTTTCCGGGTGCATCACGGTCAGCGGCTTGTCGTTCTGGAACACGGTGACGGTGCCGCGGTCGGCCTCGTAGTTCGGGCCCTGCGAATGCGTGGCGCCGTCGAAGCGGAAGGCGTAGCGGCCCAGTTCGACCGTCTGGCCCGGCGCGACGGCGAGTTCGCGCTGCACGCTCAGTCCTTCCACCAGCAGCGCGCCCACCAGGAACACCGCGATGCCCGTATGCGCCAGCGTCATGCCGAGCATTTCGGGGGTGAAGCGCGAGCCGGCCGTCGGGCTGCGCAGGCGCGACCAGACGAAGCGCGCGGTGCCGAACAGCACCCACGCGGCGCCGAACACGCCGGCTGCGACCTTCACCGGCCCCTGCGGCGCGAAGAAGTACGCGATCACGCCCAGCGCGAGCGCCAGGCCGGCCCACGGTGCGAGCATCGCCACCGGCTTCGATACCTGCTCGCGCTGCCAGCGTGTGAGCGGGCCGAACGGCAGCAGCGCGACCAGCGGCGCCATCAGCAGCACGAACATCAGCGCGAAGTAGGGCGGGCCGACCGAGATCTTGCCCAGGTCCAGTGCATCGGCAAGCAGCGGGTACAGCGTGCCCAGCAGCACCATCGCGCAGGCGGTGGAGAGCAGCAGGTTGTTGGCCAGCAGCAGCGTTTCACGCGACGCGGCCTCGAACGGCTTGCCGGCGTCCTCCGTCGAAGGCGCCTTCAGCGCGTACAGCAGCAGCGAACCGCCGACCACGATGCCCAGGAAGATCAGGATGAAGAGGCCGCGTGCCGGATCCGCCGCGAACGCATGCACGCTGGTCAGCACGCCCGAACGCACCAGGAAGGTACCCAGCAGCGACAGCGAGAACGTGGCGATGGCCAGCAGCAGCGTCCAGCCGCGGAAGCTGCCGCGCTTCTCGGTCACGGCCTGCGAATGCAGCAACGCGGCGCCGGCGAGCCACGGCATGAAGCTGGCGTTCTCGACGGGATCCCAGAACCACCAGCCGCCCCAACCCAGTTCGTAGTACGCCCACCACGAACCCAGTGCGATGCCCAGCGTGAGGAACGCCCACGCGACATTGGTCCACGGACGCGTCCAGCGCAGCCAGCGTGCGTCGATCTTTCCGTCCAGCAGCGCGGCGATCGCGAACGCGAACGGCACCGAGAAACCCACGTAGCCGAGGTACAGCATCGGCGGGTGGATGATCATGCCCGGATCCTGCAGCAGTGGGTTGAGGTCGCGGCCTTCAGCGACAGCGGGAAGCAGGCGCAGGAACGGGTTGCTGGTGAAGATGAGGAAGGCGAGGAAGCCCGCGCTGACCAGGCCCATCACGCCGAGTACGCGCGCGATGACGGTATCGGGCAGGCTGCGCGAGAAGCGCGCAACCGCTGCCGTCCACAGCGCCAGGATCAGCGCCCACAACAGCAGCGAGCCTTCGTGCGCGCCCCACACCGCGGTGTAGCGGTACATCAGCGGCAGCAGCGAGTTGCTGTTCTCGGCGACGTAGCGCAGCGAGAAATCCTGCGTCACGAATCCGTGCGTGAGGACGGCGAAGGCCAGGCCGACCAGCCCCAGCTGTGCGTATGCGGCCGGGCGGGCGACCGCCATCCACGGAGCCACGCCGCGCTGCGCGCCGGCCAGCGGCAGCGCCGCCTGCAGCACCGATACCAGCAGCGCCAGGATCAGCGCGATCTGTCCGAGTTCGCCGAGCATTTAGGGCGCTTCCTGCGCGGTGCCGGCGGCCGGCGCCTGCACGTCGTGCTTCTTGTGCGCCATGCCCATCTTGTCGGCGACTTCCTTCGGCATGTAGGTCTCGTCGTGCTTGGCGAGGATCTGTTCGGCGACGAACACGTCGCCTTCCATGCGGCCGGTGGCGACCACCGCCTGCTTCTCGCGGAACAGGTCCGGCAGGATGCCGGTGTAGCGCACCGGCATCTGCGCGTCGCCGTCGGTGACGCGGAACGTGGCTTCCAGCGAACCGGGCGCGCGCTTGAACGAATCGGCCGCGACCATGCCGCCGAGGCGGAAGCGGGCATGCTCGCCGGCTTCGCCGCGCAGCACTTCGCTGGGCGTGTATAGGTAGGCGATGTTGCGTTGCAGGGCCATCGCGACCAGCGCGGTGGCAAGGCCGGCGGCTACCACGAGGGCAATCACCCAGAGCAGGCGGCGGCGACGTACGGGATTCATCGGATCGGGCTCATCAATGCGTTATCGGGTCAGCGGGTTGGCGGCGTCCTTGCCCGGACGCGCGGCCTCGCGCGCGGCCCGCAGGCGCGCGCCGCGCAGTTCACGGCGGATCTGCAGGCGGGTGCTGACGAAGTCCCAGCCCAGCACGATCGCGAACACCGCATAGGCGGCGATGACGTAGTTCTGGTAGCTCACGGTTGCTTCCCCTGCGCGAGTGCGGCGACCCAGCCCTTGCCGCTTTCGCGACGCAGGTTGTCGGCGCGCGCGCGTGCGAGCAGCGCGCCCACGAACCACAGCTTGGTGCCGATGATCATCCAGATCAGCGGGCCGTACATGCTTTCGTCCATCTTCGAGTCGCCGAAGAGGCTGATGGTCTGGCCCTGGTGCAGCGAGTTCCACCACACCACCGAGTAGCGGATCACCGGCAGCAATGCCACGCCGACGATGGCCAGCAGGCCGGCCGCACGCGCCGCTGCGCGACGGTCGTCGATGGCGTTGTACAGGCCGATCACGCCCAGATAGAGGAACAGCAGGATCAGCTCGGTGGTCAGGCGCGGGTCCCAGTCCCACCACGTGCCCCACATCGGCTTGCCCCAGATCGAACCGGTCACCAGCGTGATGAGGGTGAAGGCGGCGCCGATGGGGGCGCAGGCCATCGCCAGGATCTCGCACAGCTTGATGCGCCAGACCAGCGCGATGGCGGCATACAGCGCCATCAGCCCGAACACGGCCATGCTCATCCAGGCGCTGGGCACATGGATGTAGAGGATGCGGAAGCTGTCGCCCTGCTGGTAGTCGGCCGGCACCTGGAACAGCGCGCCGTACAGGGCCCAGGCCATGATCAGCAGGCCAAGCCCATACGCCCACGGTGCCCAGCGCGCGGCAAAGCGGTCGAAGTAGGGGGGCGAACCGAGTTGGTGAAACCAGCGGATGATCGGATTCATCGTTCCTCGCTCCGCGCCCGGACCATCGGCCCGGGCAGCGGCAGGTTGCGGCGGATTGTCGCGGCCGGGGCGGCCCCGGGCTTGATCCGGCTCAATTGATGCCGACGCGCGTCAGCTCAGGGCGATCCGGATCGCGGCGGCGGCAGCCAGTGGGGCCAGCACCAGCGCGACCGCCAACCCCGCGCCCAGCAGCAGCAGCGCTCCGATCGGATCCAGCCCCTGCGCCGAGGCAGCCACGCTGCCCGCGCCGAACACCAGCACCGGCACGTACAACGGCAGCGCCAGCAAGGCCACGAGTATACCGGAGCGCCGCATTCCGACCGTCAGAGCAGCCACCACGGCGCCCAACAGACTCAGCAAAGGCGTGCCCAGTGCGAGGGATGCCATCAGCACCGGCAACTGCGCGCGTGGCAGGTACAGGAGCTCGCCCAGGAACGGCGCGGCGATCAGCAACGGCAGCGCGGTCGTCGCCCAGTGCATGAACGTGCGCACACCGACCAGCCACGCCAGCGGCACCGGCGCCAGCATCCACTGCTCCAGCGAGCCGTCCTCGGCGTCGCCGCGGAACAGCGTGTCCAGCGAGAGCAGGCCGGCCAGCAGGATGGCCACCCACAGCACGCCGGCCGCGACGCGGGCCAGTGCCTCTTTCTCGCCGCCCAGGGCCAGCGCAAACAGCACTACCACCAGCAGCGCGAACAGCGCCGGCTGCAGGGCATCGCCGCGGCGGCGCCAGAGCAGGCGCAGGTCGCGGGTCAGCAAGGCGCGGGCGGCACCGGTGAGGCTTGGAGTGGTCGTCGGGTTCATGCTGCACCCGCCCGCGAGAGCACCAGCATCCGCGTCCGTACCGGCGGCGCGGCGTAGGCGCCGTGCGTGGTCACCAGGGCGGCGCCGCCCTCGCGAAGGTGGGCCTGGACCATGCGGTTCACCAGTTCGATGCCTTCCAGGTCCAGGTTTGCGTAGGGCTCGTCCAGCAGCCACAGCGGCGCAGGCGACATCCACAGCCGGGCCAGCGACAGCCGCTTCTTCTGGCCGGCGGACAGCTGCCGGGCCAGGGTGTCCTCGTAGCCGGCCAGGCCGACGATGCCCAGCGCGTTCTCCGGCAGCTGCGCACGGCGACGGCCCTGCAGCCCGCAGAGGAAATTCAGGTTTTCCAGCGACGTGAGATCCGCCTTCAGGCCGGGCAGGTGGCTGAGGTAGGCGATGGCGCGGGCGCGCCGGGCGATGCCGGCGGGCTCGCCGTCCAGGTCGATATGCCCGTCATCGGCGCGCAGCAGGCCGGCCAGCACGCGCAGCAGGGTGGTCTTGCCGGCGCCGTTGTCGCCCTGGACCAGCAGCGCTTCGCCGGCATCGACGCTGAAGTCCAGCGGGCCGAACACCGACTCGTCGTTGCGCGCGAAACGGAGGCCGCGGGCTGCGAGCAGCGGCGGGGCGGGGCGGTCGTTGGGTGTCATCGGACGGGCGTGGACGGCCGGTCGGCCGCGGGCGGCCATTCTATTCGGTTCCCGGAATGGGCCGCTTGGCGGGGTCGGGCGACGCTCAGCCGGCCACCCACTCCGTATTGGCGACTCCGAAGGCCGCCGACGGGCGGGGCATCAGCATTCGCAGGCGTACCGGCTCGCCCGCGTGCCAGTCCAGCACGCCCGCCTGGCCGAACTCCAGGCCCAGCCGGAGCAGGTCGTCCTCGCCCAGTCCCACCACCAGCCAGCCCGGTTCGCGCCAGCCGCCGTCCGGGTCCTGGGCCCAGGCCGGATGGCGCACCGCGCCGATGGCGTCCAGTTGCGCCACCAACAGTGCATCGGCGGCCTCGTTGGCGCTGTCCGACCGCGGCTGCGAAGCCGGGTTCCAGGCTGTGATGAAGGCGTAGCGTGCCGCGGGGGCATACGCTTCCAGATCGGTGGCCGGCAGGCCCACGCGCAACGGCAGGGAATCGCCGTCGAGCACCACCACGTAATCCGCGGCAGCGTAGGCGGTGGCCAGCTCGGCGGCGTCGACGATCTGCAGCTCGCGCATGGGCGGAGTGTGCGGACCTTGCCTGCAGCGCGCAATCGCCTGCACGGGATCGCCAGATGAGCTTTCGTCATGACACCGCTTCACCGGCATCCTTACACTTCCCCGTTTCGAATTTCCTGTAAGCCAATGACCCTGCCAACCAAGCTGCCGAAGGTCGGAACGACCATCTTCACCGTGATGTCGCAGCTCGCGATCGAGCACGACGCGGTCAATCTCGGCCAGGGCTTTCCCGACTTCAACGTCCCCGAACGCCTGATCGAAGCCCTCGACCGCGCCATGCGCGAAGGCAAGAACCAGTACGCGCCGATGACGGGCATTCCCGCATTGCGCCAGGCCATCGCCGACAAAACCCAGCGCTGTTACGGCCACCGCCCCGATCCCGACAGCGAGATCACCGTGGCGTCCGGCGCCAGCGAGGCGATCTTCGACGCCGTCGCCGCCGTGGTGCGCGCCGGCGAGGAAGTGATCGTGCTCGATCCCTGCTACGACTCCTACGAGCCGGCGATCGACCTGGCCGGCGGCCGCGCCGTGCATGTGCCGCTGGATCCGGCGACCTTCGCGCCGGACTGGAACCTCATCCGCGCCGCGATCACGCCGAAAACGCGCCTGCTGATGATCAACTCACCGCACAACCCGTCGGGCGCGATGTTCACCGCCGACGACATCGCCCAGCTCACCGCACTGCTGCGCGACACGGGTATCTGGTTGCTGTCGGACGAGGTGTACGAACACATCGTGTTCGACGGTCGCCAGCACGAGTCGGTGCTGCGCTATCCCGAACTGCGCGAGCGCGCGTTCGTGGTGTCCAGCTTCGGCAAGACCTATCACTGCACCGGTTGGAAGGTCGGCTACTGCATCGCGCCGCCGGCGCTGTCGCTGGAACTGCGCAAGGTTCACCAGTACAACACCTTCTGCACGTTCGCCCCGGCGCAGTGGGCGTTCGCGGAGATGATCCAGGCCGAGCCGGAGCATTACGAGCAGCTCGGCGCGTTCTACCAGGGCAAGCGCGACCGCTTCCGCGAGCAGCTGCTCACCACGCGCCTGAAGCCGCTGCCGGTCCCCGGCGGCTACTTCCAGCTGGTCGACTACTCCGCGGTCAGCGATCTGGACGACGCTGCGTTCTGCCGCTGGCTGACGGTGGAGAAGGGCGTCGCCGCGATCCCGCTTTCTCCGTTCTACGAAACGCCGCCCGCCGGCCAACGCCTGGCGCGCCTGTGTTTCGCCAAGAACGAGGCGACGCTGGACAAGGCCATCGAGCGGTTGCAGAAGCTGTAGTTTTCGCATGCAAGCTGTCGTTCCCGCGAAGGCGGGAACCCAACTTGCAGACGCAGCATGCTGTCCGGCGAGCATGATGCGTCGGACAGTCCCCGCCTTCGCGGGGATGACGGCGTTAATAGAACTCATCACTTCGCGAGCACCCATGAACGACCTGCGCGTCACCCTCGTCCAAGGCGACACCCGCTGGCACGACCCGGCCGGCAACCGTGAGTATTACGGCCGCCTGATCGCGCCGCTGCACGGTACGACCGATCTGGTCATCCTGCCGGAGACGTTCACCAGCGGCTTCTCCAACGAGGCCATCGGCAATGCCGAGACGATGGACGGCCCCACGGTGGAATGGATTCGCGAGCAGTCGGCGAAGCTGGGAGCGGCCATCACCGGCAGCGTGCAGCTGCGCACGCAGGAGGGCGTGTTCAACCGCCTGCTGTTCGCCACGCCCGATGGCGCGCTCAGCACCTACGACAAGCGCCACCTGTTCCGCTATGCGCGGGAACACGAACGCTATGCGGCCGGGCGCGATCGCCTGACGCTGGACTGGAAAGGCTGGCGCATCTGTCCGCAGGTCTGCTACGACCTGCGCTTCCCGGTGTTCTCGCGCAACCGCTACGACGTCGAACGCCCGCAGCAGCTCGATTACGACCTGTTGATCTATGTGGCCAACTGGCCGTCGGCGCGCAGCTACCCGTGGAAGACGCTGCTACGTGCGCGGGCCATCGAGAACCTGTGTTTCGTCGCTGCGGTGAACCGCGTCGGCACGGACGGCAACGGTCTGCATTACTCGGGCGACAGCGCCGTCATCGACTTCCTCGGACATCCGGTCAGTGAGTGCGCCGACGAGGAGGTGGTGGTCACCACCACGCTTCAGGCGGCGGAGCTGGCCGCGCATCGCGAACGCTTCCCGGCCATGCTCGACGGCGACGCCTTCGAGCTGAGGTAAAACCGCGCGGCCTGCAGCGCCGCGCTCATTCCGCAAGACCCCGTGCACCGCCGTCGAAACCATGAACGGCGGCGATATGTCGCGCGGCGCAACAACGGGATTACACTGCCAGGGCCGCTTCGTGCGGCCCCGTGTTTCATGTGCAGACAAGGACGCCGTCGCGCCGTCCGCTGCTCCGCCCGACGCGACCGGCATCCGAGGTTTCCTGAGGAGCCCGTCATGTCGTCTCCACGTCTCGAAGAATTTCTGCATTCCAACCGCGTCGCCTACGACACGGTCACCCATCCGCACGCGTTCACCGCGCAGGAAACCGCCGAACGTGCCCACATCCGCGGACACGCGATGGCCAAGACCGTGATGGTGAAACTCGATGGCCGGCTGGCGATGGCCGTGCTGCCGTCGGACGAATGGCTGGATGTCGCGCGGTTGCGCCAGGTGAGCGGTGCGCGCGAGGTCGCGCTGGCTAACGAATCCGATTTCAAGGACCGTTTCCCGGAATGCGAGGTCGGCGCGATGCCACCGTTCGGAAACCTCTATCACATGGACGTCTACGCCGCCGAAAGCCTGGCCGACGATGGGAACATCGCGTTCAACGCCGGCAACCATCGCGAGCTCATGCGCATGGACTGGAGCGATTTCGAGCGTCTCGTGCATCCGCGCGTGGTCCAGCTCAGTCGCCACTAGTGCGATGCACCCCGGCGGTCTTCACGTGGCATTCGCGATGGAGCATTCATGAAGTAGCGGCCCTGCTGAGGAAGCCGCTCGATGGATCGCCAGCGCATCAGGCAATTCGTGTCACGCATTCCCCCACGCTGGCGCCTGTGGGGTCGGCGAATCGCGCTTGGAGTGGTCGGGCTGTATGCGGTCTACCTGATCGCCGGAAACCTGTTCCTCAACACGCCGATCGGCGAGTGGACGGCCAATCGCAAGCCGGAGAAGTTCCACATCGAATGGGGGCCGGGCGTGACCTGGTGGCCCGGGCGCGTAACGGTGTGGGACGTGAAGTTGGGCGGGCAGGCCGGGCGCACGCGCTGGGCGGTCCAGGCCGACAAGGCATCCGGTCGCGTGGCGATCCTGCCGTTGCTGCACAAGGAAGTCCGCGTGCCGGACGTGACGGCCAGCGGTGTCACCGGTGACGTCGATACGGTAGGCGCGCGCAGGCCGCCGCCGGTCGCGCGGCCCGGGGGCTGGATCCTCAACTTCCAGCGCATCCGCAGCGATTCGATCCGCGGTGGTCGTTATGCGGGGCTGGTCCTGGAAGGCGACGGGCGCGCCGAAGTCGGTTTCTACAAGCAGCTGCGTGGCGGCGCACTGGAGCTGATGCCATCCACCGCACACTTCGACCGTGCGCGCCTGAGCGTGGGCAAGCAGGAGTTGCTGAGCGAGGGGCGCATCGATGCGCACTTCGCGATCGCGCGACATACCCGTGCGCAGGCGTCCGGCATCCGCAAGCTGGTGCTTACCGACGCGAGCCTGGAACTGCAGGGCAAGGTCGCGGCACTGAGGACCGGCGTGGATGCGGCGGGGAAGATGTCGTTTGCGACCGTTCCAGGGCAGGGCACCGCGAATGCGAAGATCGGCTTCGCACGCGGCACGATCACGCCGGGGAGCACGTTGCGCTGGCACATGCCGATCACAGGCAAGGACGTGTCCGGCCACGCACGCGCCGGCGCGCTCGACGTGGGTCTGGATGCCGGCCGCGATCTGCATGTCACCGCACGTTCGCCGGCGCAGGCCGACAACCCGCTGTCGCTGGATGCCGATCTGGTCGTGCGCGGCACGCAGATTCCGCTGCAGGATCCACGCAGTCTGTTGCCGCGCAGCTCCGGCCACGTGGTCGGGCGTTGGCAGTTCTCGTCGCTGCGATGGCTGGGCGCCTTCTTCACCGACGCCACCTGGCTGTCGCTGGACGGTGCGGGTCTGGTCGATGCGGATTTGCGCGTCGTGGACGGTCGCGTTGCGGTCGGCAGCCGGGTGAGCGTGCCGGAGGTCGAGGCCACCGCCCACGTGATGGGCAACCGGATCCGCGGCCGCGCGCGTGCGGAAGGACGGTTGGATGGCGGCAAGGACGGCGAGCCACTGCCGAGCCTGGAACTGGTGATGGAGCGCTTCAACATCGCCGCCGACGATGCGCCCGACCGGCCGTACGTCGATGGTCGCGATCTGCGCCTGTCGATGCAGACGGTGAAGCCCTTCCGCCGCGAACAGCTGAAGCAGGCCGATGCGATGCAACGCGTCCGCGAAGCACTGAAGGCGCGACTGACGTTTTCCAATGCGCACGTGCCCGACCTGCGCGCCCACAACCGTTACCTGCCGCAGCAGCATCTGCGCTTCGACGGTGGCTCGGGCACCCTGAGCGGGGACCTCACACTGGATGGGGCCGGCGATGTGGGCACCGGCAGCGTGCGCATCGGCGCGAGCAATGCACGGATGCACGTGGCCGGGCTCGCACTGCGGGGCAACATCGACGTGGACACGCCGTTGCGACGGGCGGACCTGACCGGCCACAGCTTCAACATCGACGGCACGCGCGTGGGCCTGACCGGCATCAGCTTCACCGAGCCTTCGGGCGAGTCGCGCAGCGGCTGGTGGGCGCGCATCCAGCTGGAGCGCGCGCGCATGGACTGGGACCGGCCCATCAGCATCGATGCGCGCGCGAACGTGACCATGAAGGACGTGGGCTTCCTGCTGTCGCTGTTCTCGAAACAGCGCGAGTACCCGAAGTGGGTCTACAAGATGATCGATTCGGGGCAGGCGCAGGTGGGCGCCAACATCCGGTGGAAAGGCGAAACCCTGGTGCTGGATCGGGTCGTGGCGAGTAACCAGCGCTACGACCTGAAGGCGCGCCTCAAGCTGCGTGGCAAGAGCCGCACCGGCAGCCTGTACGCCAAGTGGGGCCTGTTGAGCTGCGCGGTGGGCGTGAACAACGGCCAGCGCGATTTCCATCTGGTTCGCGCGCAGCAGTGGTACGACTCGCAACCCGACCTGCGCTGACGCTGCTGCGTTTCCTTAACAGCCGGTGGTGTTAACTGTTTGCAGGGATCTCCGCGGGAGATCGCCGCAGCCATGAGCATGCACCTGCACGCATGGCTGCTGGCCTGCGCGATGCTGGTCGCGCCGGTGCCCGCAGCCGTTTCGCAAGCGCCCCCCAGTGCGCAGGGTGGCGTTGTGTTGCTCGACATCAAGGGCGGCATCGGGCCGGCCACACGCGATTACGTGCGCAGCGGCCTGCATCGCGCGGCGCAGGCGAATGCCGCCGCCGTGGTGCTTCGCATCGACACGCCGGGTGGCCTGGATGCGGCCACCCGGGATATCAACCAGGCGATCCTCGCCTCCGACGTGCCCGTCATCGGCTGGGTGGCGCCCTCGGGTGCGCGGGCGGCGAGTGCTGGCACCTACATCCTCTATGCCTGCCATCTGGCCGCGATGGCTCCGGCGACGTCCCTGGGCGCGGCGACGCCGGTGTCGATGGGTGGCTCCGGCTTCGGCCCCGAAGAGCCTCAGCGCGGGCCCGACGACGCGCGCCAACCGGGTCAGGAGGCGCAGAAGAAGGAGGAGGGTGCCGGCGAACCGCACAGTGCGATGGAACGCAAGGCCATCAACGACGCAGGTGCCTACCTTCGCAGCCTTGCCGAACTGCGCGGCCGCAACGCGCGTTTCGCCGACGCCGCCGTGCACGACGCAGCCACGCTCACCGCAATGCAGGCGCACGCGCAGGGTGTGGTGGAAATCGTCGCGGACGATATCGGCAGTCTGCTGAAACAGGCAGACGGACGAACCGTGCGGCTCGCGCGAGGCGATGTCGTGCTCCATGTCGAGAGGCGCGCCGTGACCGTGCAGGCGCCCGACTGGCGCGCACGGTTGCTGGCCGTGCTGACCGAGCCGACCGTCGCCTACCTGCTCCTGCTGATCGGCCTGTATGGGCTGGTGTTCGAGGGCTACAACCCCGGCGCGATCCTGCCCGGCATGGTCGGCGTGATCTGCCTGCTGCTGGCCGCGTACGGCTTGCAGGTGCTGCCGGTGAATTACGCCGGCGTCGCGCTGATCGTGATCGGCGTGGCGCTGATCGCGCTGGAGGTTGCGATGCCCAGCATCGGTGCGGCCGGCATCGGAGGCGTGGTGTCGTTGCTGGCGGGTTCGCTGATCCTGTTCGACACCGACGTGCCGGGATTCGGCGTGCCCGGTGCACTGATTGCCGGCATCGGCGTGACGAGCGCACTGGCTTTCATGGGAATGCTGTGGCTGGCCGCGCGTGCGCGACGGCGTCCGGTGGTTACCGGGGTGGAGGAACTGGTCGGCAACCTGGCGGTGGCGACGCGCGATTTCGCCGGGCGCGGGCAGGTGCGTATCCGCGGTGAGGAATGGCAGGCGCAGTCCGACCGGCCCGTGCACCGCGGCGAGTCCGTGCGCGTGCTGGCGATCGACGGGCTGGTGCTGCGCGTGGTGCCGGAACGGGGCGATCTGACCTGAGTGAAGGAGAGGGTGATGTACCTGGCCATGTACTTACCGCTGATCGTGCTGCTGGCCGTGCTGATGGTCAGCGCGATCAAGGTGCTGCGCGAGTACGAGCGCGGTGTGGTGTTCCAGCTCGGGCGCTTCTGGAAGGTGAAGGGCCCCGGCCTGATCCTGCTGATCCCGATGGTGCAGCAGATGGTGCGCGTGGATCTGCGCACGGTGGTCATGGACGTGCCGCCGCAGGACGTGATCTCGCGCGACAACGTCTCGGTGCAGGTCAACGCGGTGGTGTACTTCCGCGTGGTCGATCCGCAGAAGGCCATCATCAACGTCGAGCACTTCTACGAGGCCACCAGCCAGCTCGCGCAGACCACACTGCGCTCGGTGCTGGGCCAGCACGAACTGGACGAGATGCTCGCCGAGCGGGAGAAGCTCAACGACGACATCCGCAACATCCTCGATGCGCAGACCGACCCGTGGGGGATCAAGGTGGCCAACGTCGAGATCAAGCGAGTGGATCTCAACGAGACGATGGTGCGTGCCATCGCACGACAGGCCGAAGCCGAACGTGTGCGGCGTGCCAAGATCATCCATGCCGAAGGCGAGCGCCAGGCGGCGGAGATGCTGGTCCAGGCCGCGCGCCTGCTCGGCGGTGATCCGCGCGCTATCCAGCTGCGCTATCTGCAGACACTGACGGAGATCGCCGGCGAGAAGAGTTCGACGATCGTGTTCCCGTTGCCGATGGAACTGATCCAGTCGGTGCTCGACGCACGCAGGGACCCGTCCTGACGGGAAGGGCTGATGAAAACGACGAAGGGCGCCGGAGCGCCCTTCGTCATTCCACTGGCAATGCGTTTACGCGCCGCGCGGACCGCGACCGCCGCCGGGACGCCCACCGCCGCGCGGGCCGCCCGGACGCGGGCCGCCGCCGGGGCGGTTGCCACCCGGACGGTTTCCGCCGGGGCGATCGCCACCCGGGCGATTGCCGCCGGGACGCGGGCCGCCAGCGGGGCGGTTGCCACCTGGACGCGGGCTGCGCGGCTTGTCGCCGTACGGGTTGAAGCTGCCGGGGTTGGCGTGGTCGGACGGGAAGCTCGGCGCGCCGCCGGGGTGTCCATAGGGACGCGGGCTGCGCTGACCTTGGCCACCGCCACCACCGCCACCACGACGCTGCTCGCCAAAGCCGCCACCGCGGTTCTCACCGCCGAAGCCGCCGCGGTTTTCACCGCCGAAACCGCCACCACGGTTCTCGCCGCCGAAGCCGCCTTCGCGACGCGGGCCGCCGGCGCCCGGACGACCACCGCCCGGACCACCACGTCCGCCGCCGCCCGGCTTGCGCGGACCACGGGCACCATCGGGATTGCGGTGACCGCTCGGTCCCGTCTCGACGCCTTCGGGCACGTACCACGTGCGGAAGGCGGCCGGATTGCCTTCGGGCAGAGGCTTGGGCCCCTTTTCCTTGCGCTGCTTGAACGGCCGGTTGCCGGCCTTGGCCGCGGCTTCGCCGCTGACCGTCAGGCCGCCGTGCTTGCGCGGGCCGCCGCGACCGCGGCCGCCGCGGTCTTCGCGCACGTGATCGAAGCGGCGCAGCTCGCGGCCTTCATCGGCCGTGTTGTGGCCGCCGACGTAACCGTGCGAACGGCTCTTGCCGGTGAGGTCGATGGTCGACTTGGCGGCCTTGCGCTGGCCGATCACCGGCTGCAGCGTGAGCGCGGACGGAGCGCCGTCCTCCAGGCCCAGCTTGCCGCGCAGGCCTTCGACGGCCTCGGTCGCCAGTTCGCGCGACTGGCCGCGCAGCAGCTCGCGCGGAAGCGCGACCTCGCCGTAACGGATGCGCTTGAGGCGGCTCACCTGGCAGCCCTGCGATTCCCACAGGCGGCGCACTTCGCGGTTGCGGCCTTCCTTCACGACCACGCGGAACCAGTCGTGCGAGTCGGTGCCGCCGATGCGTTCGATCTCGTCGAACTTGGCCGGGCCGTCTTCCAGCGAGACACCGCGGGCGAGGCGGTCGACGATGTTGTCCGGCACCACGTCCTGGCCTTCCGGCGCGCGCACGCGGCAGACGTACTCGCGCTCGACTTCGAAGGACGGGTGCATCAGCGCATTGGCCAGCTCACCGTCGGTGGTGAGCAGCAGCAGGCCGGTCGTGTTGATGTCGAGGCGGCCGATCGCGATCCAGCGCGCGCCCTTGAGGGCCGGCAACGCTTCGAACACCGTCGGACGGCCTTCGGGATCTTCGCGCGTGGTCACTTCGCCTTCGGGCTTGTTGTACATCAGCACGCGCGAGGGATCGGTCAGCGCGCTGGCGACGAACTGGCGTCCGTCGAGCTCGATCTTGTCGCCGCTCTTGACGCTCATGCCGACCTGCGCGGTCTCGCCGTTGACCTTCACCAGGCCGTCGGCGATGCGCTGTTCCAGCGCACGGCGCGAGCCCAGTCCGGCCTGTGCCAACACTTTGTGCAGGCGTTCTTCCAGGCGCGGTGCATCGGTGGTTTCCGGAGTGGCGGCGCGCTTGAGGGTGAGCTTGCGGCTCTTTTCTTCAGTCATTTTTGTGTTGCTCCGACGAAACCAGTTCGGCCTCGTCATCGATGGGAACGGTCGTCGTCTCGACGGCGTTGTCTTGCTCGTGATCGTTCTCGTCCGCCGCGCGCTCTCCCGGCGCGGCTTCGGGGTCGCCCTCGGGGGCGTATTCGTTCTCGTCGATGTCGAGGTCGGCGACCTCGTCTTCGGCGGATTCGGTATTCGCTTCGGCGTTGGCCTCGTCGGCATCGCCATCGTCGCCGGCGATGTGCGCCGCAGCCTCGACGGGGGCTGCATCGCCTTCGTCGCCTGCGATGTCCTGCGCGTCGTCGTTTCCGGACGCTTCACCGGCACCGTCGGCGATGCCGCCGGCGGCGATCGGTGCGTTGTCGAACTGCAGCTGCGGCTCCAGTTCGCCGATGTCCTTCAGCTCCGACAGCGGCGGCAGCTCGTCCAGGCGCTTGAGGCCGAAGTAGTCGAGGAAGCCGCGCGTGGTGCCGAACAGAGCCGGCTTGCCGGGGACGTCGCGGTGCCCGACGACGCGGATCCACTCGCGTTCTTCCAGCGCCTTGATGATGTTGCTGCTGACCGCGACGCCGCGGACCTGCTCGATCTCGCCGCGCGTGATCGGCTGGCGATAGGCGATCAGGGCCAGTGTTTCCAGCGTGGCGCGCGTGTACTTGGTCTGGCGTTCCGTCCACAGACGCGCGACCCAGGGGTGCACGTCGGCCTTGACCTGGTAGCGGAACCCGGAGGACACCTCGACCAGTTCCACGCCACGGTCGGCGCAGGCTTCGCGCAGCGCTTCCAGCGCCTGTTCGACGCTGTCCGGCGGCGCGGGCTGGTCCTCGGGGAACAGCGCGTGCAGTTGCGCCAGGGTCAGCGGCTGGTTGGCCGCGAGCAGGGTCGCTTCAACGATGCGTGTGACTAGCTGTTGATCCATGGATTGGCAGATCTCGTGTAGCTCATGCCCGACGATGCGGGCGCCCCAATGATTCCGGCCGCGCGGGCCGCTCAGTCATCGTTCGCTGCCGGCTCGTCGAACTCGTTGCTCAGCTCGATGTCTTCCGCGTCCTTGAGCAGCGCCAGCGACTTGACGTAGATCGGCTGCAGGGGTCCTTCCTGCACGATCTCCAGCAGTTGCTCCTTGGCCAGCGTGAGCATGCCCAGGAACGTCACCACCACGCCCAGCTTGCCTTCCTCGGCGGTGAACAAGGATTCGAAACGGTGGAAGGAGCCGTCCTTCAACCGTTCCAGCAGCTCGCCCATGCGCTGGCGGACACTGAGGGCGTCGCGCTTGATCGCGTGCTGGGTGAACAGCTCGGCGCGCTTGAGCACGTCGTGCAGCGCCATCAGCATTTCCTTCAGGTCCACCGGCGGGGGCAGGCGGACCGATGCGCGGTCGGGCACGAATGCCTGCACCGGCGCGGTGTCGCGGTCCTGGCGGGGCAGGGAGTCGATGTCCTCCGCCGCCTTCTTGAAGCGCTCGTACTCCTGCAGGCGGCGGACGAGTTCCGCACGCGGATCCTCTTCCTCGCCTTCCTCGTTGACCGCACGCGGCAGCAACATGCGCGACTTGATCTCGGCCAGCATCGCGGCCATGACCAGGTAGTCGGCGGCCAGCTCGAAACGCATCTCGTGCATGGCCTGGATGTACTCGACGTACTGGCGGGTGATGTCCGCCACCGGGATGTCGAGGATGTCCAGATTCTGCCGGCGGATCAGGTACAGCAGCAGGTCGAGCGGTCCTTCGAACGCCTCGAGGATGACCTCCAGCGCGTCCGGCGGGATGTACAGGTCCTGCGGAATCTGCAGCACCGGCTGGCCATGCACCACCGCCAGCGGCATTTCCTGCTGCTGAGGCGAGGTGGAGGCCGGGGCGGCCACGGATTGCGGATCGCTCGCGTCGGCTGCGCGTTCTTCGGTCATTCGGAGCCGGCCCCTCCGGGCCGTGGGCACTGCTGTATCGCTTCGATGCGGGCGGCCCTTGGGGGCACGGGATGCAACGGACTGCTTGAAGGTCGTGCTGGGCCCGAACGGCTACGGCCTGCGCGTCACACGGGGGTGTGGCGGCGAACGACGTAGGGTTGCGGGCGCGTTGACCGTCGGGGGCAGCGGCGCACCAGAAGGGTGCGTGCGTGGCGACGGTGTGGGGAGCCGGTCGCGACGGGCCGCTGCAGCCGGCCTTGGGCGTGAAAGCTAGGGTACGGCCTCGTCCGGGCCGTGTCCAGCCGCGCCCCGTCTACAATTCACGTTATCGAGAGCTCCGAAGGAATGGTTGGCCGCATGTGGTACGTGATCGAAGGCTATGACGGCAATGACGTGCTGCCCCGCCGCCTGCAGGCGAGGCCGGAGCACCTGGCCCGGCTGACGGCGCTGCGCGACGAGGGCCGGCTCCTGCTGGCCGGTCCGTGCCCGGCGATCGATTCGGAAGACCCGGGTCCGGCCGGTTTCAGCGGCAGCGTGGTGATTGCCGAGTTCGAATCGCTGGACGCGGCGCGCGCGTGGGCCCAGGCCGATCCGTACGTGGCCGCGGGCGTCTACGAGCGCGTGGAGGTCCGGCCGTTCCGCAAGGTGCTGCCGTGACGACGGGACCGCTGCCGCGCGAGCAGCGGGTGGAGGCGATCCGCGCCGCGCTGGTGGCCGCGCTGGCGCCGGACTCGGTGGACGTCGAGGACGAGAGCCACCGCCATGCCGGCCACGCCGGCGCCGCCGATGGGCGGGGGCACTTCCGGGTGGACATCGTCAGCAGGGCGTTCGAGGCCATGAGCCCGATCGCCCGGCACCGCGCCGTCTACGCCGCCATGGGGGAGCTGATGACCACCGACATCCACGCCCTGGCGATCCGTGCGCGGACGCCCGACGAGGTCGCCCGCGCGGGCTGAGCGGTGTGCAGCCAGCGTCGTGTAGCGTGTCGCGACGCAGCAATCGCGGGGCGTGTTCGCGGAGGTTCACGCGAGTTGGCTGCGCGTTCGAGGTGAGATAACGTCTGCTTTACATCTGGCCCTGTAAACGTTTACAGTCCGCGCGCATCGGCTGCCGAGGGTGCTGCAAGCGTGGCAAGCGTGACCATCAAAGACGTCGCACGCGTGGCCCAGGTGTCGGTGGCCACCGTATCCCGGGCGCTCAACGGGCACGGCAACGTGGCCGAAGAGGTCCGCAACCGCGTCTTCGCGGCCGCGCAGGAACTGCGCTACACCCCTCACGCCGCCGCGCGCAGCCTGAGCAGCCGGCGCACCCAGACGCTCGGCGTGGTCCTGCCGGACCTGCACGGCGAATTCTTCTCCGAACTCATGCGCGGCATCGACCAGGTCGCGCGTTCGCAGCATTTGCACCTCCTGGTGTCGAGCTACCACGGCAACCCGCAGGAGCAGGGTGCGGCCCTGCGCGCCATGCGTGGGCGCGTCGATGGCCTGCTGGTGATGTCGCCCTTCGTGGCCGCGCCGACCCTGCTGAGCGAACACCTCGAGCCCTCGCTGCCGGCCGTGCTGATCAACAGCCAGGCCGGGCTGGACGGCACCGCGGTGCTGGGCGTGGACAACCATGGCGGTGCCGTGGCGATGGTCGAACACCTGGTCGCCAGCGGACACCGCCGCATCGCGTTCATCGCCGGGCCCGAAGACAACTTCGACGCGCACGAGCGCCTGCGCGGTTACCGCGACGCGCTGCGCCGCCTGCTGCCGGACGCGCGCGAGTGGGTGCTGCCGGGCGACTTCGACGAGGCGTCCGGCCATCGTGCCGGCCACGAACTGCTGGCCGCATCGCCGCGGCCGGACGCGGTCTTCGCCGCCAACGACATGATGGCCCTGGGCTGTCTGTTCGCCTTCGCCCAGGCGGGCGTCAAGGTGCCCGGCGACATCGCGCTCGCCGGTTTCGACGACATCCCGCTGGCGCGTTACGTCCATCCGGCGCTGACCACCATCCGCGTCAACATCGCAGAACTCGGCGCGCGCGCGGCGCGCCAGCTGATCGCTCAGGTCGCCGGAGAAGCGGCCGGCGATACCTCTGTCCTGGCCACGCAGCTGATCGTTCGCGAGTCCAGCGGCACCGCGCACACGCCCCCCGGCACGCCGCATTCGTGACGCCGGTACGCCCGGCGATCACGGTGCGTTGTGGCCGCCCGCTGTAAACGGTTCCACACATTTCGCATGCTTTTGGAGAGAGGAAGCATATGAATTCGCAGTTGAAGTTCCCCCGACGCCCCGCGCCCAGGTTGCTCGCCTGCGCGCTCGCCAGCTGTCTTGCCATGGCCGCCCCCGTTGCCATGGCCCAGAGCACTTCCGCCACGATCCGCGGTCAGATCACGGTCGATTCCGCCCCCGCGACCGAGGCACAGGTGACCGCCACCAATACCGCGACGGGTCTGACGCGTCGCGTGCAGGCCATCAACGGCACGTACAACCTCGGTGGCCTGCCGCCGGGCACGTACCGCATCGACGCCGTCGCCAACGGCCAGACCACCACCAAGACGGTGACCCTGCAGGTCGGCCAGACGGCAACGCTCAACCTGGCTGCCGGCGGCGTCACCGAGACCGGCCCCGTCGAAGGCGCGACCACCGTCGAAACGGTCACCGTCACCGGTGAGGCGCTGCCCGAGGTGAAGACCTCCGAGATCGCGACCTACGTGACCAGCAAGCAGATCGACATGCTGCCGCAGGGATCGCGCAACTTCCTGTCGTTCGCCGACCTCGCACCTGGCGTGGACTTCCAGCGCGGCAGCGAAGGTTCGACCCGCATCCGCTCCGGTGCGGGCGCGCCCAATGGCATCAACGTCTACATCGACGGCGTGGGCCAGAAGGACTACGTGCTGCGCGGCGGCATCAGCGGCCAGGATTCGACCAGCGGCAACCCGTTCCCGCAGTCGGCGATCGGCGAGTACAAGGTCATTACGCAGAACTACAAGGCCGAATACGACCAGCTCAATAGCGCCGCCATCGTCGCGACCACGCGCTCGGGCACCAACGACTTCGAAGGGAGCTTCTTCTGGGACCGCACCATGAAGGACTGGCGCACCCGCACGCTGTTCGAGGAGCGCCTGGACACGAAGTCGGAAACCGGCGAGACGCAGTACGGCGCGACCTTCGGAGGTCCGATCCTGCGCGACGTGGCGCATTTCTTCGTTGCATACGAGGCCAAGGAGTTCGACAGGCCGCGTTCGCTCGCGCTCGGTGAAGGTTTCCAGATCGACCAGTTGCCGCCGGACCTGCAGGAAGAGGCGGGTACCGGCCTGTTCGTGGCGCCGTTCAAGGAGGATCTGTACTTCGCCAAGATCGATTGGCTGATCGGCGAGGACCACTACTTCGAATTCACCACGAAGTACCGCGACGAGAGCGAGCTCACCAACATCGGCGGCACCACGTTGCCGAGCTACGGTACGGACAAGCTCAACGAAGAAACCCGCGTCGACCTGCGCTACCAGTACACGAACGGCCCCTGGCTCAACGACGCGCACCTCACCTACGAGGACGCGAGCTTCAATCCCAGCCCCGCGACCGACGGGCTGGGCTACAACCTGATCAACTTCAACGGCACCAACGTCAACGACCGCCTGATCGTGCGCAGCGGCGCCGGCTCCGACTTCCAGGACAAGGGCCAGAAAGGGTGGGGCTTCCAGGACGACCTGACCTTCACCGGCCTGCAAGGTCACACCATGAAGATGGGCGTGAAGTTCAAGGACGTCGACGTCAACGCGATCGAGCGCCAGCCGTACAACCCGCAGTTCACCTATGACGTCAACGGCAGCCTGACCCAGCCGATCCACGTGCGCTTCGGCTCGGCGTTGCCGGGTGTCGGCGACGGCAGCGCCAAGTCGAGCAACAAGCAGTACGGCATCTACTTCCAGGACGACTGGGAGGTCAACGACAAGCTGATCGTGAACCTCGGCCTGCGTTACGACTACGAGGAAAGCCCCAGCTACACCGACTTCGTCACGCCCGCCGACGCCGTCGCCGCGCTGCGCGCATCCACCGCGATCAACGCGCCCAATTCCGGCGTGGATATCGACAAGTTCATCAGCACGGGCAACAACCGCGATTCGTTCAAGGACGGCTGGCAGCCGCGCGTGGGCTTCTCGTACGACCTCAACGCCGACCAGCGCCACGTGATCTACGGCGGCGCGGGACGCGCCTACGACCGCAATCTGTTCGACTGGCTGCAGCTGGAGATCACCAAGGCCACGTTCCCGGCGACGAATGTCTACTTCCGCCGCGCCGACGGTACGTGCCCGATCGCATCGCAGCCGTGCATCGACTTCAACCCGGCGTTCTTCGATCCGGCGACGCTGGCCTCCCTTGCGGCACCGAATGGCGAGGGTCGCGAGGTGTTCCTGCTGAGCAACGACCTCAAGGTTCCGTACTCGGACCAGTTCAGCCTGGGCATGCGTAACACCGTGGGGCAATGGCAGACCGACGCCACCCTCTCCTACGTCGAAAGCCATGACGGTTTCGCCTGGCTGCTGGGTAACCGCCGCCCGGATGGCAGCTTCTTCGCGCCGGGCTTCCAATGGGGTTCGCCGTTCAACCAGGGGCTGGCGGGGTTCAGCAACCTGATTCTCGGCGTCAACGGCCTGAAGACGCGCACCAGCTCGCTGTACCTGAAGGCGGAGAAGCCGTACACGGTCGAGTCGGGCTGGGGCGTCACCTTCGCGTACACCTTCCAGCACGCGCGTGAGATGCGCGAATCGCCGGAAGTGTTTGCGCTGGATTTCCCGACGCTGGGCCAGTACGGCTGGAACGACGCCGAAGTGCCCGACCATCGACTGGTGGTGACGGGCCTCTACGACGGTCCGTGGGGAATGACGTTCTCCGGCAAGCTTTCGGTGTCCTCGAAGATCCCGCGCTACTACGTCAACTGCTTCAATGTCGACAAGGCGAACAACTGCTTCATCGACCAGTACAAACCAGACGGCACGTACGGCTTCAGGCAGGTCGATCTGGCGATGCAGAAGGAGTTCGACACCGGCGCCGGTTTCCGGATGTGGGTACGCGGCGACATCCTCAATGTGTTCGACTGGAACAACTTCGACGGTTACAACGATTTCCCGGGGAACTTCGGCTCGCCCGCGAACCCTAACTTCGGCGAGCCGACGGCCCAGAACGCGTACCCGACCCGTACCTTCAAGCTGTCCATGGGCTTCAACTTCTGACCCGGACCGCCGGTCGCCCACTCGTCGTGGCGGCCGGCGGTTTCGCGGTGTGTGTTCACTCGACGATCAATGGCGTGGTGATGTTCGATTCGTTCCGACGCAGTGGGGGGGCTGCATCGCTGATGGCGGTGCTCGTGTTCGCTGTTGGTTGCAGCCAGCAGAACGAGCCGGCCTCGACGACCTATCCGATCTCATCGGCGCCGCCGGTGGAGGTGGAGGCGTTGAAGCCGACCAAGCTCGAATTGCCGCCGTTGTTCCGCGACATCGAGAAGCGGACGTTCCAGTTCTTCTGGGACACGACCAACGAAGTGAACGGCCTCACGCCGGACCGCTATCCCTCGCGGCCCTTCGCCAGCATCGCTTCGGTGGGGTTCTCGCTGACGGCGTATCCCATCGGCATCGAGAACGGCTGGGTGTCGCGTCGCCAGGCGGTGGATCGCACGCTCACCACGCTCAAGTTCTTCCGCGACATTCCCACGGGGGCGGAAGCGGAAGGAAAGGGGGCCTACAAGGGCTTCTACTACCACTTCCTGCACATGGACACCGGAACGCGCTACCAGAGCTGGGTCGAGCTCTCCAGCGTGGATACGGCGCTGCTCATGATGGGCGTGCTGTTCGCCCAGAGCTACTACGATCGCGACGACCCGCGCGAGAAGCAGATCCGCGACATCGCCGACGAACTCTACAAGCGCGTCGACTGGACCTGGCTGCAACGCAACAAGCCGCTGATCTCGATGGGCTGGTTCCCGGAGAGCGGCATCATCCAGCACGACTGGACCGGCTACAACGAAGCCATGATGCTCTACGTGCTGGCGCTGGCCTCGCCGACGCATCCGGTCGGCCCGGAAGCATGGGAAGTGTGGACGCGCACGTACAACGATTCCTGGGGCGTCTACCAGGGCGAGGAATACCTCGCGTTCGGCCCGATGTTCGGCCACCAGTACAGCCACGTCTGGATCGACTTCCGCGGCATCCAGGACAACTACATGCGCGAGCGCGGCATCGATTACTTCGAGAACAGCCGCCGCGCCGCCTACGCACAACGCGCCTACGCGATCGCCAACCCGATGAAGTGGGAGGAATACGGTCCGGAGGTGTGGGGCCTCACCGCCAGCGACGGTCCGCAGCAGACGCTGCAGGAATACCGCGGCGAACAGCGCCAGTTCCGCCACTATTCCGCGCGCGGCGCCGGCCTGCGCGACACCTTCGACGACGGCACCATCGCGCCGACCGCGGCGATCGCTTCGCTGCCGTTCGCGCCGGAAATCGTCATCCCCAGCACCGTGGCCCTGCACGAGCGCTACGGCGAATTCCTGTATTCCAGCTACGGTTTCCTGGATTCGTTCAATCCCAGCTTCAGCTTCGACATTCCACTCAAGACCGGTCGCCTGGTGCCCGGCTCGGGTTGGGTCGCCAGCGATTACATCGGCATCGATCAGGGCCCCATCCTGGCGATGATCAGCAACTACCGGAACGAGTTCGTCTGGAACGTGATGAAGCGGAACAAGTACATCCGCGACGGCCTGTCGAAGGCCGGCTTCAGCGGCGGCTGGCTGGAACCGGTGAAGGAGGGCGAGACCGCGCCCACCCAGCCCAAGCCGCAGACGCAGGATGAGAAGGACGCTGCCAGTGCACGCTCGCTGGGCGAGGCCGAATCGCGCGCGATCCGCGCATCGCAGTCGCCCAAGCCTTCGCCGTCGCCAGATTCGCAATCCAAGACGAAGTGAGGGTAGGGTGGCCGGCACGCGCGAGACGACGGTGGAGTGATGCGGCGGACCCCGGCATGGCGATGGGCAGGCTTCGCGGCGGCGCTGCTGGTGGCGATGCTGCTGGCGGCCTGTGGTCGCCAGGACGATACGCGCCAGGTCGTACGCTTCTGGGCGATGGGCTCGGAAGGAGAAGTCGTACGCCGGCTGATTCCCGAATTCGAACGCCGTCATCCCGACATCCGCGTTGATGTGCAGCAGCTGCCGTGGACCGCGGCGCACGAGAAGCTGCTCACCGCCTTCGCCGGCAATGCGTTGCCTGACGTATGCGCGCTGGGCAACACATGGATTCCCGAATTCGCGCTGCTCGGCGCGCTGACGCCGCTGGATGCCCACCTCGCGGCAACGCCCGGCGTCGATCCGGCCGACTATTTCCACGGCGCCTGGGAATCGGGCGAGCTGGGCAAGCACGTGTATGCGGTGCCCTGGTACGTCGAGACGCGCCTGCCGTTCTATCGCACCGATCTGCTGCGCGAGGCCGGCATCGCGCGGCCGCCCCGCGACTGGGACGAGTGGCGCACGGCGATGGCCGCGATCAAGCAGCACGTCGGCCCGCAGCGTTACGCCATCCTGCTGCCACTCAACGAGTTCGAGCCGCTGTTGAACCTGGCGATCCAGCAGCCCGATCCACTGCTTCGCGACGACGGACGCCGTGGCAACTTCCGCAGCGCGGGGTTCCGGCGCGCGCTGTCGTTCTACAAGGAAATGTTCGAACGCGGCTGGGCGCCACCGGTCAGCAACAACCAGATCTCCAACGTCTGGGACGAGTTCGGTCGCGGCTACTTCAGCTTCTACATCAGTGGCCCCTGGAACATCGCCGAGTTCCGCAAGCGCCTGCCGCCGAACGTGGCCAACGCCTGGATGACCACGCCGTTGCCCGGCCCGAACGGCCCCGGCGCGTCCATCGCGGGTGGCACCAGTTTCGTCATCTTCCAGTCCTCGCGGCGCAAGGACGCGGCATGGAAGCTGGTTGCGTATCTGTCCGAGCCGCAGGTGCAGACGCAGTTCCATGGCCTCACCGGGGACCTGCCGCCACGGCGCAGTGCGTGGACCAGCCCGGCGCTCACGCGCGATCCGTACGCGCGCGCGTTCCGCGACCAGCTCGAACGGGCCCGCGCTGCGCCGAAGGTGCCCGAGTGGGAGCGCATCGCGCAGGAAATGCGCATCGTCGGTGAGGAGATGATTGGCGGACGCTACGACGTGGACGGTGCCGCCGCCGAACTGGACCGACGCACCGACGCCATCCTCGAGAAGCGGCGCTGGATGCTCGACCATGCCGCCGGGGCCGCGCCATGATCCGTGCGTCCACCGCCGGCTGGATCTTCGCCGCGCCCGCGCTGACGGTGATCGCGCTGTTCTTCGGCCTGCCCGTGCTGGCCGCGTTCGCACTCAGCCTGACCGACTTCGACATCTACGCCCTGGCCGACCTGAACAACCTGCGCTTCGTCGGGTTCGACAACTACCTCGGCCTGCTCCAGGACCGCCTGTTCTGGACGGCGCTGGGCAACACGCTGTACTTCGTGCTGGTAGGCGTTCCGTTGTCGATCGCGGTGTCGCTCGGTGCCGCGCTGCTGCTGCATTCACGGCTGGGTTCGTTCAAGCCGTTCTTCCGCACGGCCTATTTCGCGCCGGTGGTCACCACGGTGGTCGCGGTGGCGGTGATCTGGCGCTACCTGTTCCACACGCGCTACGGCCTGGTGAACTGGGGGCTGTCGTGGGTGGGCATCGATCCGATCGACTGGCTCGGCGATCCGACCTGGGCGATGCCGACGATCATCCTCTTCGCGGTGTGGAAGAACTTCGGCTACAACATGATCATCTTCCTGGCCGGCCTTCAGTCGATCCCGGAAGACCTCTACGAAGCCGCGCGCATCGACGGCGCGTCTGCGGTCCGCCAGTTCCGCCACGTCACGCTGCCGATGCTCGGGCCCGTGCTGTTCCTGGTCAGCATCATCACGCTGTCGGGCTACTTCCAGCTGTTCGCCGAACCGTACGTGATGACGCGCGGCGGTCCCATGCAGAGCACTGTCAGCGTGCTGTACCTGATGTATGAACAGGGCTTCATGTGGTGGAACCTTGGCAACGCGTCGGCGGTCGCCTTCCTGCTGTTCGTGCTGATGATCGCGACGACCAGCGCTCTGATGTGGTTCGCGCGCAGGCGGGGGGCGGAATGAATCCGCGCCTGGCCAAGGCCATCGTCAACGGCCTGCTGATCGCGCTTGCGGTGATCAGCATCGCACCGCTGCTGTGGATGCTGTCGGTGTCGTTCATGCAGGCGGGCGAGGCCAGCCACTTTCCGCCGCCGTTGCTGCCGTCGGCGCCAACGCTCGACAACTACCACGAGCTGTTCGCGCGTGCCGGCATGGGGCGTTACCTGCTCAACAGTTTCCTCATCGCCAGCCTGAGCACGCTGATCGCGCTGCTGCTGAACACCATGGCCGGATATGCCTTCGCGAAACTGCAGTTCGCAGGGCGCGAACGCATCTTCCGTATCCTGCTGGCCGCGCTGGTGATCCCCGCGCAGGTCACGATGATGCCGTTGTTCCTGATGCTCAAGCAGATGGGCCTGGTCAACAGCTATGCCGGCGCCATCGTGCCGTTGATGGCCAGCGTGTTCGGCATATTCCTGGTGCGCCAGTACGCGCGTTCGATTCCCGATGAGTTGCTGGAGGCCGCGCGCATCGACGGCGCCAGCGAGACGCGCATCTTCTTCCAGATCGTGTTGCCCGTGCTCAGGCCGGTGCTGGTGACACTGGCGATCTTCGTCTTCCTGGGCGCATGGAACGATTTCATGTGGCCGCTGATCGTGCTCAGCGACAGCAGTCGTTTCACCTTGCCCGTGGCGCTGGCATCGCTGTCGCGCGAGCACGTGCAGGACAACGAGCTGATGATGGCCGGCTCGGTGGTGACCGTGCTGCCGGTGCTGCTGCTGTTCCTGGTGCTGCAGCGTCACTATCTGCAGGGCCTGCTGGTCGGGAGCGTGAAAGGGTGAGTGTGCGCGGAGGCGGTGCGGGGTGCGTGTGGTTGGCGATGGCGCTGGCCGGATGTGCGCAGGTGACGGACGAGCCCCGGGTGATCGATGCATTCGAGACCTCGACGCCGTGGCAGGTCGTCACCTCCGACCAGGTCAGCGGCACGCTGCGAACGGTGAAGGGCGCGACGGGCAATGCGGTGTGCCTGGACTACGACTTCAACGGCGTGTCCGGCTACGCGGGCCTGCAGCGCGAGCTGCCCATCGACTATCCCGGCAACTATGCGTTCTCTTTCCGGTTGCGCGGCGATTCGCCGCCCAACGACCTGCAGTTCAAGCTGGTCGACGACAGTGGCGACAACGTCTGGTGGGTGAACAAGCCGCGCTTCGATTTCCCGAAGGAATGGACGGCGGTCACCTACAAGGCCCGCCACATCAGCCGTGCCTGGGGCCCGGCACCCGACCCCACGTTGCGCCACAGCCGCAGGATCGAGTTCACGATCTACAACAGCGTCGGCGGCAAGGGCACGGTGTGCTTCGACGAACTCAGCTTCCAGCCACTGCCGCCTCCGGACGACTCACCTCTGACCGGCCAGGCCACGGCAAGCGCGGGCGACGCCAGGGCTGCCGTCGACGGCAGTACGGAAACGGCCTGGCACATGCCGTTCGACGCGGCGCATCCGCCGATGTTCGAACTCGACCTGGGCAAGCCACGCGAGCTCGGTGGTCTGGTGCTGCATTGGCTGCCGGGCCAGCACGCCACTGACTACCGGATCGAGCTGTCCGACGAGGCGCGCGTGTGGCGCACCGTGCGCGAAGTGACGGGCGCAGACGGCGATACCGACTACATCGCCTTGCCCGAATCCGAAGCCCGTCATCTGCGCCTGACCGTCACGAAGGCAGCAGGCTCGCAGGTCGGGCTGGCACGGTTCGAAGTCCAACCGCTGGCATTCGCGACAACACCCAACGACTTCGTCCGCTCCATCGCCAAGGACGCGCCGCGAGGGACGTATCCGCGTGGATTCAGCGGCGAGCAGCCGTACTGGACCATCCTCGGCATCGACGGCGGCACCGAGCAGGGGCTGATCGGCGAGGATGGTGCGATCGAACTGCGCAAGGGCGGGGCGAGCATCGAGCCGTTCGTGGTCAGCGAGGGCGAGCTGATTGGTTGGGCCGATGTGAAGGCCACGCAATCGCTGCAGGACGGCTACCTGCCGATTCCCTCGGTGCACTGGCAGCATCCGCGCTTCACGCTGGACGTGACCGCGTTTGCGAAAGGCACATCCGACGATGCTTCGCTGCACGCACGCTATGTGCTTCGCAACACGACCGACCGACCTCGTCGCTACGTCCTGGCGCTGGCCGTGCGACCGCTGCAGGTGAACCCGCCCACGCAGTTCCTCAATACCGTCGGTGGCGTCAGTGCGATCCATTCGACGCGGTTGCGGGAGGGCATTGTCGAGATCGGCGGAAAGCCCGTCGCGCGCACCACTCAGCTGCCGGCGAAGTCCTTCGCGAGCCGCTTCGACGAAGGCGACGTGGTCTCGCGCCTGCGGCGTGCGGACTGGTCGGGTTTTCCGCGGTCTTTCGGCTCGCACCCGGATGAAGTCGAACATGACGTGACGGGTCTGGCGTCCGGCGCGATGATGTTCGTCGCGGACCTGGCGCCCGGCGAGTCCCGTGAGGTGGGTTGGTCCAGTCCGCTGATCGGAACGGCCTCGCCTGTGGCGACGTCGAACCTGCAACACGCGCAGGACGAGGTGGCCGGGCAGTGGCGCGACAAACTCGATCGCGTGCAGATCCGCGTGCCGCCGCAGGGTCAGCACGTGGTCGACACGCTGCGCACCGCGCTGGCGCACATGCTCATCAGCCGCATCGGGCCGCGTCTGCAACCGGGCACGCGCTCGTACTCGCGCGCGTGGATCCGCGACGGCGCGATGATCGGCGAAGGCCTGCTGCGCATGGGGCGCGATGACGTCGCCTCGGAATTCCTGCGCTGGTATGCGCCGTACCAGTTCGACAACGGAAAGGTGCCGTGCTGCGTGGACGACCGGGGCAGCGATCCTGTCCCGGAGAACGACAGCCACGGCGAGCTCATCTTCACCATCGCCGAGGTCTACCGCTACACGCGCGACCGCGAATTGCTGGAAGCGATGTGGCCGCACGTGACCGGCGCCTTCGACTACATGGAGAAATTGCGCCTGAGCGAGCGCACGCCGGAGAACCGCGCGCGCAACCCAGCGTTCTTCGGAATGATGCCGGCCTCGATCAGTCACGAAGGGTACTCGGCCAAGCCGATGCATTCGTACTGGGACAACTTCTGGGCGTTGCGCGGGTGCAAGGATGCGGTGGAGATCGCGCAGTGGCTGGGTCGCGACGACGACGCCAGGCGCTTCGCGGCGTCGCGCGACCAGTTTCGCGACGACCTGTACGCCTCGTTGCGGTCGGCCACGCAGCAGCACGGCATCGACTTCCTGCCGGGCGCCGCGGAGCTGGGCGATTTCGATGCCACCTCCACCACCATCGCACTGGCCCCGGGCGGCGAGCAGGGGCGCTTGCCGCAGGACCTGCTGGACAACACCTTCGAACGCTACTGGCGCGAGTTCGTCGCGAGGCGAGACGGCACGCGCGAGTGGAAGGACTACACCCCCTACGAACTGCGCACCATCGGCAGCTTCGTGCGCCTGGGCTGGCGCGATCGCGCGCACGAGGCGCTGGCGTTCTTCTTCGCCGACCAGCAACCGCGCGGCTGGAACCAGTGGGCCGAGGTGGTCTCGCGCACGCCGCGCACGCCGTTCTTCGTCGGCGACCTGCCGCATGCGTGGGTGGCTTCGGACTATGTGCGTTCGGCGCTGGACATGTTCGCCTACACGCGCGACGTGGACGACGCGCTGGTGATCGCCGCCGGCATTCCGGCCGACTGGCTCGCAGGCGAGGGCGTCCATGTCGCGAACCTGCGCACGCCGCTCGGACCGTTGGGGTACACGCTGCGCGAAGCCGATGGCCAGGTGACGCTCGAACTCGCCAGGGGCGTGGAGGTGCCGCCGGGCGGGGTGGTGGTGTCGTGGCCGTACGCGGACCCGCCGGGCCCCACGACGGTGGACGGTCTGCCCGCGCAATGGAAGAACGGCGAGCTGCGCCTGACGCGCGCACCGGCGAAGGTGGAAGTCCGGCTGGCTCACCAGTGAGGCGACCGGTTCACCCCGATTTCACGACCTCGGGTGCGCAGTAGCGCGGCGGTTTACATGCCTGCGTGCGCTATCCGCGACGCGTGGGTCGTCGTGGTCGAGGGAGGTCGGGTATGGAGATGCTGGCCCTGTTGCAGGCCGCGGCGCCCCCGCATGCGTATCGCATGTCGCAGTCCGGCGTGTTCCTGTTCTTCTTCATCATGCTCGGCCCGCTCAAGCTGATCGGGCCGTATTTCATGCAGACGCGGATGCTGCCGCCGGTACAGGCGCGGAGGATGGCGTGGAAGGTGTTCGCGCTGGCGGTCGTTGCGATCCTCGTCGCTGGCCTGCTGGGCAGCGTGCTGCTGCGCAACTGGAAGATCGATCCGCCGGTGATGCAACTTGCCGCGGGCCTGGTGTTCCTGCTGGTCGCCTTGCAGATGGTGCTCGCGCAGTACGAGCCACCCGGCCCCACCGCCGATACCCCGGTCGAACCGCAACTGATGCAGCTGGTGTTTCCCATCACGGTGACCCCGTACGGCGTGGCCACCGTGATCGTGCTGATGGCGCTGAGCGCCGACCTTGGGCGCTCGCTGTCGGTGCTGGGCATGGCGATCGGCGTGATGGCGCTGAACCTGCTGGCGATGCTGTTCGTGCGCCCGTTGATGCGTGGGATCGGCATGCTGCCGCTGCAGATCCTCGGTGCGGTGCTGGGCATCCTGCAGGTGGGGCTGGCAATGCAGCTGATGGTGACCTCGCTGGCGGACCTTGGACTGGGATTCAAGGTGAACGTGGTCGGCCCTTGAGGCGAGCGGATGCCGTCGTCCCCTGACGAGGCGGAGTCGCGCGGTTCTCAGGCCGCGACCCCGCGAAATCGCTGGGTTACTTCTTCTCCGCCGCCGGCATCGCGCGCGCCTTCACCTGGCTGCCCGTGCTGAGCAGTGCGTTGGGTGCCAGAACAACGGGCTCGCTTGCCGCGATGCCCGAGGTCACTTCGATCTCGTTACCCAGGTTGCGCCCGAGGGTGACGTCGCGGAACTCCAGCGTGCTGCCCTTCAACGTTGCCACCTGCGCGCCGGTGGCGCGCTGCACCACGCTCGACACGGGCAGGACCACGGCGGGCGCGGCGCGCGGCAGGCGCAGGCTGACGGTGCCGACCATGCCGGCGGGGATGTGGCCGTCGGGATTGGGCAGGCGCAGCTCGGTGCGCATCACGCCGGCCTCGCGCGAGATCGCCTGCGCGCTGCGCACGACCTGGGCCTTGAACGCCTGGCCGGGCAGTTCGGGGAAACTCACTTCGCCTTCCACGCCCGGACGGATCTGCAGCGCGACGTTCTGCGGCACGTCGACGACGACCCGCAATGGATCCAGCGCGTTGACTTCGAACATCGGCTCGGCGCTGGCGGCATCGCCGACCACGCGGTCGCCGCGTTCGACATTGCGCGCCACGATCACGCCCGAGAACGGTGCACGCACGGTCTGGAAGCCCTGCCGTTCGCGCGCCGCGGCCAGGCGCGCCTCGGCCGCGCCGTGTGCGGCGACGGCGACGTCGTAGTTGGCCTTGCGGTCGCTGAAGAGCTCCTTCGAGATCGCGCCCGAGCCGATCAGCACCTGCGCACGGTCGTAGTTGACCTTCGCCAGTTCCTCGTCGGCCCTGGCCTGGGCGAGCACCGCAGTGGCTTCGCGCACGGCCTGGTCGGATTCAGGCGCGGAGATCACCGCCAGCACCTGGCCCGCGGTGACCTTGTCGCCCAGGTCTGCGCGGCGTTCGCTCACGAAGCCCGTGGCACGCGGGAACAACTGCGCCGATTCACCGGCCAGTGCGCGCGCGGGCAGGCGCAGGTCGAAGACGGGATCGGCGGCCCGGGCCTGCACGGTGAGCACTTCCGGAATCGTCTGCGCCGGCGTGGTTTCGGCCGCGCTGCGCCCGCAGGCGGCCAGCGCCACGGCAATCGCGATGGCGACAGCGCTGGAAGCGCCGACACGCGCGAAGTGGGGAAGGGACGTGGTCATGGCGTGGCTCCTGCTTCGACGCCGGCAGCGTCGGGGGCATCGTCGGGATGGGCAGCATGGCGGACCGCGGCCGGCATGCGCCGGCCCAGCACCGCGAGGATGGAGGGAACGAGGATCAGCGTGGCGGGCGTGCCGAACAGCAGGCCGCCGATGACGGCGCGGCCGAGCGGTGCGTTCTGTTCGCCGCCTTCGCCCAGGCCGATGGCCATCGGAATGATGCCCAGCACCATCGCGCTGGCCGTCATCAGCACCGGACGCAGGCGCACCGCGGCGGATTCGTACGCGGCCAGCTCGGGGTCGTGGCCCTGCGCGACCAGCCCGCGCGCGAAGCTGGTCACCAGCACGCTGTTGGCGGTGGAAACGCCGATCACCATCATCACGCCCATCAGCGCCGGCACGCTCAGCGGCGTACCGGTGACGAACAGGCCGATGGCCGCGCCGGCGATGGCGACGGGCAGGCCGGACATCGCCACCAGTGGCTGGATCCACGACTGGAAGTTCACCACCAGCACCAGGAACACCAGCGTGGCCGACATCAGCAGGCCCGCGGCCAGTTCGCTGTAGGCGCTCTGCATCTCACCGGCCTGGCCGACGATCTCGATGCGGTTGCCCGGCTTGAGCTTGCCTTCCAGCTCCCTGGTGATCTTCGTCAGCCGGTTGTAGACCGAGCCCAGATCGGTGCCGTCCACGTTCGCCAGCACGCTGATGGTCGGCGCGAGCGTGGTGCGCGCCAGGCTGGCCGGCACGCGCCGCGGGGTGACCGTGGCGATGTTGCGCAGGAGCACGGCTTCGCCGTTGCTGCCGATGCGCAGCGGTGCGTTGAGCAGCTCGTCGATGTTGGTCATGTTCGGCGGCGGCGCCTGCACCTGCACCGTATACGCGAGCGCGTTGACGGTGTCGGTCCAGTACACCGGCGAGACCGTGCCGGACGAACCCAGCACCGCCAGCACCGCGCGTGCGGCCTGCTGCGCATCCAGCCCCAGCTGTGCGGCGCGCGTGCGGTCGATGTGCACCTGGTACTCGGGCAGGTCCAGCACCTGCCGCAGTGCGACGTCCACCGCACCCGGGACCTGGCCCAGGCGTTGCTCGATCTCGCGCGCGAGGGCGAGGTTACCGGCGGAGTCGCGACCGATGATGCGCACTTCGAACGCCGCCGCCGCGGAGCCGGCCAGCGTGCGGCTGGTGGCATCCGGCGGGCGCTCGAACATCTTCACGTCGGGGAATTTCTCCGCGATCGCGTGGCGGATGCGCGTGAGGTATTCATGGCTGGGTCCGTGCGGCGTCTTCAACTGCAGCATGATCTCCGCTTCGAACGAGCCCACAACGGCGCTGTCCACCAGCGAGAGGTTCACCGCATCGGGCACGCCGATCTGTTCGTAGACCGTCTGCAACTCTTCCGGCGGGACGATGCGGCGGATCTCCTGCTGGATCTGCGTCACGCGCGCGGCGGTTTCCTCCAGGCGCGTGCCCGACGGGAAGCGCACCTGAAAGCGAAGCTGGCCGGCGTCCACCTGCGGGAAGTACTCGCGGCCCAGCATCGCCGCCGACACACCGCCCAGCGCGATCACCAGCAGCGCGCTGATGGCCAGCACGCCGCCGTGGTGCCCCAGCTTCACCAGCAGCGCATGATGCTTGTCGCGCAGTGCGTCCAGACGGTGTTCGACCGTCTGGCTCACCTTGAGCAGCAGCTTCTCCGGCGCCCAGCGCGGGTTCTCGCGGCTGGTGATGTCGGCCGGCAACAGCAGATAGCACAGCACCGGGATCAGCGTGCGCGAGAGCAGGAACGAGGCCAGCATCGCGAAGATCACCGCCAGCGCCAGCGGCGTGAACACCCACGCCGACAGGCCCGTCATCAGCAGGATGGGCGTGAGCACGATGCAGATGGAGATGGTCGAGACCATCTCCGGGAACACCACTTCCTTCGCGCTGTCCAGGATCGCGGTGCGCACGTCCTTGCCCATGGCGATGTTGCGGTTGGTGTTCTCCACGTCCACCACCGCGTTGTCCACCAGGATGCCGATGGCCAACGCCAGTCCGCCCAGCGTCATCACGTTGAAGGTGTAGCCCAGCAGGCTGAGCATGGCGACGGAGGCCAGCAGCGCCAGCGGAATGGCCGACAGCACGATCAGGCTGGAGCGCCACGAGCCAATGAACACCAGCACCACCAGCGCCACCAGCAGGCCGACGAGGATGGCCTCATGGCGGATCGAACCGATCGCGTTGTCGACGAAGACCGACTGGTCGAAGATCGGCTGGATGCGCGTACCCGGCGGTGCCGAGGCTTCGATTTCCGGCAGGCGCTGACGCACCGAGTGCACCAGTTCCACGGCCGAGGCATTACCCAGCTTGATCAGCGCCACCGCAACCGCGCTGGAACCGTCCATGCGCGCCACGTTGGTCTGCAGCGCGCCGCCATCGCGCACGGAAGCGACGTCGCGCACGTACACCAGCGTGCCGTTGCGCGAGGCGACGGGGATCTCGAGGAAGTCCGCCGCCGTTGCGGGGCTGGTGTCGAGCGAGATCTGCATCTCGCGCGCGTTCTCGCGGATCGCACCGGAGGGCAGGGTGGGGCTGCCACGCTCCAGCGCACCGGTGACGTCCGCCGGCGTCAGGCCGTAGGTCTGCAGCGCGGCGGGATTGAGGTCGACCATGATCTGTCGCGCCGCGCCGCCGTAGGGCAACGACATGCGGATGCCGGGGATGGTCTGGATCTGCGAACGCAGCTGCAGTCGCGCGTAGTCGTACAGCTGCGCCTCGGTCAGCGAGTCGGACGACAGCACCAGCATGAGCACCGGTGTGCTGGACACGTTGTTGCGGATCACCAGCGGCGGCGACGTGCCCGGCGGCATGCGCCGCAGGATGGTCTGCGAGACGGAGGTGATCTGCCCGAGCGCGCGGTCCAGGCTCACGTTGGGCTGGAAATCGATGCGGACGATGCTGGCGCCGTTGATCGTGTCCGACCGCACTTCCTTGAGGTCGTCCACGGTGTTGAGGATGGCCGCCTCGGAGAACGAGGTCAGCTTGGCGGCCATGTCCGCCGCCGGCAGTCCGTTGTAGGTCCACACCAGGTTGATCGAGGGAATCCCGACCTCAGGCAGGATGTCCGTCGGCATGCGGCGGGCCGCCAGCGTACCGAACAGCAGGATCAGGATGGCGAGCACGCCGATGGTGTATCGGCGGCTCAGGGCGTACTGGACAATCCACATCGTGTGCGTCCACTGGGGGGCGGTGGCGGGGACATTTCGCGTGCGTCGTGGCCGGCTTCGCGACCGGCCCGACACCCGTCCGGGCGCGGTGCCGGAACATGTCGATCACGTTAGGCCCGAAGGCCTTCAGGGTGATAGTCCATTGCTGCTGGATTATTGCCCGATCCTGCAATTCGACCGGATCGGCAACATGACCTTCGGCACAGCGGCCATAATCGAAGCGTCCCCAGGCCGTCCCGGAAAGCCAATGAATCCCAGCGCTTCCATGACCTTGCGCGAACACCACAGCGGCTGTGCCGCATTGGGCGAATTGGCCCTTCGGATTGCCCGATTGGCTCCATCGGACGGCGTGCACGGTACCGCGTTCGGGCCGTTGAGCGTGGTGCGGATCAGCCAGCCCACCGAGTGCATGCCGGCCGTGTACGAGCCGCGTCTGGTGATCGTGGCGCAGGGCTCCAAGACCGCGACGCTGGCCGGGCAGACCTATCACTACAACGCGCTCAATTACCTGGTGGTGTCGGTGACGTTGCCGGTGTCGGGACAGGTGATCGAAGCCACGCCGGAAGAGCCGTATCTGTCCGTGCGCCTGGACATCGACCCGGATGACGTGGCCAGCCTGCTGGCGGATGCCGGGCAGGCGTCCGCACCGGTGGGCATCGACACCGGCCTGTACGCGGCGCGCGTCAACGCCCCGCTGATGGACGCCGTGCTGCGGTTGATGCGCCTGCTCGATGCGCCCGACGACCTGGCCGTACTGGCGCCGATGGCGCGGCGCGAGATCCTCTACCGCGTGCTTACCGGCGAGCTGGGCCATCGCCTGCGCGCACTGGCGATGACCGATACGCGCTCCAGCCGCATCGCACGCGCGGTGTCGATGCTGCGCGAGAACTATCTGGAAGCGTTGAGCATCGACGACCTCGCGCGCACCGTGCACATGAGCACGTCGTCGTTCCATCACCAGTTCAAGGCGGTGACGACGATGTCGCCGTTGCAGTTCCAGAAACACCTGCGTCTGCACGAAGCGCGCCGGCTGATGATGGCCGGCGGCATGGAGGCGATGTCTGCCGCGCGCCACGTCGGCTACGAGAGCCCGTCGCAGTTCAGTCGCGAGTACAAGCGTCTGTTCGGCGCGCCGCCGCGCTCGGAGGTGGGGCGCTCGCGCAGCCTGCCGCAGGTGTGAGGATCAGGACAGGCTGACCCACAGCGCGAGCAGGAGCCAGCCTCCGATCAGCACGCCCAGCAGGACATAGGCCCTGCGGCCGATTCTTCTGCGCAGCTCCATCTGGTCCCGAACGCGATCGCGCCGTAGCGCGGACAGGCGTGCGAATTCCTTCAGGTGCTCCTCGCTTTCCTGCATGTACGCATCGTGGACCTTCGCACGCAGCTCCGGCGCGAGCGTGGGCACGAACGCGTCGAGGAAGGCCCGTTGTGCGAGATCCGCCTGGGACGGATCGCCGTTGGAGGCGAGGGCGTGATTGAGTTCCTGCCAGTGGCGGCGCGCCAGCTCGCGCACCATCTCGGGATCGTGCACATCGATCGCCTTGAAATCGCCCCCGCGCGAGCGGACCTCGGGCGGTGGCCGACCCGGCACAAACGTTGGAAGCAGGCCGAGCCTGCGCTGCAGGCTGCGTTCGCGCCGCTGGCCCGCGCGCATCATCCTCGTCGCGCCCAGATAGAACAGCACCGCCAATGGCATGGGGCCAAGCAGCAGCACGAGTTCGGGCATCGACGCCTCCCCGCGCTCGAACTCGAAGAACGCACCGTAGATCGCGGGCGAGATGAAGCACGACAGCAGGTTGCAGAAGCCGTAGGTGAAGAACCGGCAGGTATACCGCCAGGCCGGCGATGGGCTGTCGATGCCGTTCTTCAGCGCGCCTGCGCGAAACAGGAACAGGCCAAGGAGGCCCATGACCAGATAGATCCCCATGATCCACATCGACAGGTCCATGTCGCGCCCCCTTGCATCCCCGCATGGATCATAGCCCGTCGTCGATGCGCGCCACATCTCCTCGACGATGTCGCAGGGCAGCAACGCGAGCCGGCGTGAAGCGATCCCTCAGGCGTGCCAGTGCACCTGCAGCGGCATGGCCGGGTTGCCTTCCAGCGCGGCGAGAATCGGCCAGCGGTGTGGGTCGCCCGATTCCAGGGCCTGTTCGAACACCGCGCGCTTGCGCTCGCCCTGCAACAGCAGCAGGCGATGAGGGATGCGCGCCATGCCGTGCGGCGTGAGGCTGATGCGGCGCGGCCATTCGCGCGCGCCGGCGCAACCGTGCGCATCGACCGCGGCGTAATCGCGCGGACTGTGCATCACGCGTTCCAGGTCCGCCATGCCGGGAAACAGTGATGCGGTGTGGCCGTCCTCGCCCATGCCCAGCACGGCGACGGTGGCTTGCCGGCGCGCATGTGCGTTGGCGGTGGCCACGGCCCCTTCGATGTGGCGGCCGGCCTGCGTCATCGGTTCGAAGTGCGCGGTCGCGGCGCGGTCCTGCAGCAGTTCGGTGCGAACGAGGTGTGCGTTGCTGTCGGGGTCGTCCGGAAGCAGCCAGCGTTCGTCCACCAGACCCACGTCGACGCGGTCCCAGTCGAGCGGCGCCTGCGAGAGTGCGTGATAGACCGGGCCCGGTGTGGTGCCCCCGGAAAGCAGCAGGCGCGCGCGCGGTTGCAGGACCAGTTCGCGGCGCAGGTCCGCGGCGATGGCGACCGCGACCGCCCAAGTCCATACCTCGTGGTTGGGATGCACGTGCAGCACATGTCGCGCCACGGGCGCTTCGACATGGGCAGAACCCGTGGCGCGATCATCGACCATGGGGCCGATCCTCGCACAGGGCGCTTCAACTTTGGGTGTGCCGGGGGTCCTGGGCCAGCGCGGCCGCGCCGAGCAGGCCCGACTGCGGGTGGACGACCGCGAGCGTCGGCACGCGGCCCATCACGGCCGCGAATCGGCCCTTGTACTCGAAGCGCTGGCGGAAGCCGGAATGCGCGATCGAATTGAGCAGCTTGGGCACCAGACCGCCAGTCAGGAACACGCCGTCCCACGCGCCCAGGGTCAGCACCAGGTCGCCGGCGGCGGCGCCGAAGACCGCACAGAAGATGTCGATGGTGCGCAGTGCGCGCGCGTCGCCGTCCTTCGCCCGTCCGGTGACGTCGGCGGGGTGGATCGGGCCGGGATCGTCGCCGGCCATCGCGCTGAGCGTGCGGTACAGATTGACCAGCCCCATGCCGCTCACCAGCCGCTCGTTCGACACACGGCCGAACTCGCCCGACATGCGCTGCAGGATCTCGATCTCTTCCGGTGAGTTCGGCGCGAAGCTGACGTGTCCGCCTTCGGTCTGCAGCGGGTAATGGCGCCCGTCGCGGCGCAGCAGGCCGCCGACGCCCAGGCCCGTGCCGGCGCCGATGATGGCGAAGGTGCGGTCCTCGCGGTCATGGCCGCGCCATGCGGTCCCGCCGATGGGCACCACGTCGCGTGGCGTCAGCAGCGAGGCGCCCATGGCCTGTGCCGCGAAATCGTTGACCAGTCGCACCGACTCCAGCCCCAGCGCATCGCGCGTGCGCGCACCGGAGATCACCCACGGATGGTTGGTGATGCGCGCCTCGTCGCCATCCACGCGCCCGGCCACGGCGAACACGCCCGTGCGTGCGCTGGCGCCGGTGGTGTCGAGGTAGTGCTGCGCGGCGTCGGCCAGCGAGGGAAAGTCGGCGACGGCGAACTCGCGCACGCTGTCCATCAGCAGCGGTGAGATCTCGTCCTGCCGCGCGAGCGCGAAGCGCGCGTTGGTGCCGCCGATGTCGGCCAGCAGGGCGTCGGCGGGACGCGGGTCGATCTGGGAAGCGGGAGCGCTCAAGGAATCACCACCACGGTCGCACGAGGGTCATGGGAGGCGGCGGGTCGCCGCGGTGCCGTCGGCAGGGTAAACGCTTGTCAGCCGTCTGTGTTCGATCGTGGCCGTCGAAGCGGCGCCGCGGCGATTGAATACGAAATCAGTCGCCGATGAAACCAATTAAAGAGACGGAGGGGGCCCGTTGCCGAGGGAGGGGATGGCAACGGGACCCGTCCGTAAAAAAGCCGGTCCGCGAAAAGACGGACGAGCCGCGATCAATACGGCAGCGGATCGGCGAGCTTGCGGCCATGCGTGCGGATGACCTCCGAATACCAGCGCGCACTGTCCTTGGGGGTGCGCTCCTGGGTGGCGTAATTCACGTGCACCATGCCGAAGCGCTTGGAATAGCCCAGAGACCATTCCAGGTTGTCCAGCAGCGACCACAGCATGTAGCCACGGATGTCCACGCCGGCGGCGATGGCCTCGTGGATCGCGGACAGGTGCTTGCGCAGGTAGTCCATGCGCAGCGGGTCGCGCACGCGACGGTTGCCGTTCTCGTCGACGGAGGCGGTCGGCGGATCGAAGAACGCCGCGCCGTTCTCGGTGATGTACACCGGCAGGTCGCCGTAGGTCTGCTTGAACCACAGCAGCAGGTCGATCAGGCCCTGCGGGAACACTTCCCAGCCGGTCTCGGTGTACGTGCCCAGCGGCTGGCGCACCACGCCGGTGTTGAGCGGGTAGCTCTCGGCCGCCTTGGTGACGCTGCGTGTGTAGTAGTTGATGCCGACGAAATCGAGCTTCTGCTTGATCAGCTCGAAATCCTCCGCCGGCCATTCGGGCCAGGCGTTGCCGAAGATCTCCTTCAGCTCCGGCGGGTAGTGGCCGAGCAGGGCGGGATGCAGGTACTGCTCGTTCATGTACGCGTGCGCGCGGCGCACCGCGGCGGCGTCCTCGGCCGAATCCGTTGCGGCGTACTTCGGTTCGATGTTCACCACCAGGCCGATCTCGTGCTTGCCCAGTTCGCGGTACGCCTTCACCGCCGCGCCGTGCGCGCGCATCAGGTTGTGCGAGGCGATGGGGGCCTCGAACTTGCTGCGATGGCCCGGCGCCAGCGCGCCGTGCAGGTAGCCGCCATCGGTCACCACCCACGGCTCGTTGTGGGTGACCCACTTCTTCACCCGGCCGTCGAGTTCGCGGTACATCACGCTGGCGTATTCGGCGAACCAGTCGGCGATGTCGCGGTTGAGCCAGCCGCCGCGGTCGTCCAGCGCCGCCGGCAGGTCCCAGTGGTACAGCGTGAGCAGCGGTTCGATGCCGTGGTTGAGCAGTTCGTCGACCAGGCGCGAATAGAAATCCAGTCCCTTCTGGTTCACCCGGCCCGTGCCGTCGGGCAGGATGCGCGACCACGAGACGCTGAAGCGGTAGGCCTGCAGGCCCAGCTCGCTCATCAGCTTCACGTCGCTCTTCCAGCGGTTGTAGTGATCGCAGGCCACATCGCCCGTGTCGCCGTTGAGCATCATCCCCGGGGTGTGCGCGAAGCGCGTCCAGATGCTGGGGCCGGCGCCGTCGGCCAGTGGCGAACCTTCGATCTGGTGCGCGGCGGTGGCGGCACCCCACAGGAAGCCCTTGGGGAATGCGAACGTATCGGAACCGGCGGGTTGACTCATCAGTGGCTCTGCCTGGAGGGTCGGCCGCGCCGCGGCAGACCATGGACGGGTGGGGCGATAGGCATGAAAACGGTTACATGGCAGGATAGCCGACGCTGGCGGTAAATGCATCGCCGACAATCGAAAACGCCGAAGGCGATCACTTCGGCCACGCCATCAGGGGCCACCCGGAGAATTCATGGCCAACGTCACGCTGGACCGCCTGCGCAAGGTGTACCCCAATGGGTTCGTGGGCGTGGACGATGCGACGTTCGAGATCGGCGATGGCGAGCTGCTGGTGCTGGTGGGGCCGTCGGGCTGCGGCAAGTCGACGTTGCTGCGCATGATCGCGGGGCTGGAGGCAATCACCTCCGGCGAGCTGCGCATCGGCGAGCGGCGCGTGAACGATGTCGCGCCGAAAGACCGCGACATCGCGATGGTCTTCCAGAGCTACGCGCTGTATCCGCACATGACGGTGGCCGAGAACCTGGGCTTCGGCCTGACGTTGCGTGGCACGGACAAGGCCGAGGTCGCCCGTCGCGTGCGCGAGTCGGCGGCCATGCTGGAACTGGAGCCGCTGCTGGACCGCAAACCCGCCGCGCTGTCGGGCGGGCAGCGTCAGCGCGTGGCGCTGGGCCGTGCGCTGGTGCGCAAGCCGCAGGTGTTCCTGCTGGACGAGCCGCTGTCGAACCTGGACGCCAAGCTGCGTGCGTCCACGCGCGTGGAGATCGCGCGCCTGCATCGGCAGCTGGGCACCACGATGGTCTATGTCACCCACGACCAGGTCGAGGCGATGACGCTGGGCCAGCGCATCGTGGTGCTGGACAAGGGCCGCATCCAGCAGATCGATACGCCGATGGCGCTGTACAACCGGCCGGCGAACCTGTTCGTGGCGACGTTCCTGGGCAGCCCCCGCATGAACCTGCTGCAGGGCGAGGTGGCCGCGCGCGGTGAAGGCCTGGAGCTTCGCGTCGGCGACGGCGTCGCATTGCCCCTGCATCCCGAGGGCGGACTTGCCGCCACGGTGCGCGGTTACCTGGGTCGGCGCCTGACCGTCGGCCTGCGCCCCGAAGACCTGCACCTCACCTCCGCAGCGGCCGACTTCAGCGGGCGGGTGGAGACGGTCGAGCCGGTCGGCAACGAGGCCTTCCTCAACCTGGACTGCGGCGGCTCCGAGCTCATCGTCCGCCTGTCGCCGCGCCATCTGCCGCAGGTCGGGCAGACCGTCCACCTGGGGCACGATCCGGCGCACCTGCATTATTTCGACCCCGAAAGCGGCCGCCGCCTCGACGGCTGACGCCCCGCGCCAAACTTGCGTCATCCGGTTCCGTGCGGCCCGGAACGGCGGCCCCGCAGCGGCTATACTCGCGGGAATCCGCACCCGAAAACGGGCGCGTCTTCCAGCAGAATCAGCAGGTTGGAAGCTAAATCTGATCCTTCAAGGTAACCACGGCCGCCCCACGCGGCGTGCCAGAGGCCACCCCGCCGCATGCGTCTGTCCACGATCAAGCTCTCCGGTTTCAAATCCTTCGTCGATCCGACCACGCTGCATTTGCCGACCAACATGACCGGCATCGTCGGTCCCAACGGCTGCGGCAAGTCGAACATCATCGACGCCGTGCGCTGGGTGATGGGCGAGAGCTCGGCCAGCCGCCTGCGCGGCGACTCGCTGACCGACGTGATCTTCGCCGGCTCGTCCGCGCGCAAGCCGGTGTCGCAGGCGATGGTCGAACTGATCTTCGACAACGCCGACCACACCATCACCGGCGAGTACGCCGCGTTCAACGAGATCTCGGTCAAGCGCACGGTCAGCCGCGACGGTACCAGCCAGTACTACCTCAACGGCGCCAAGTGCCGCCGCCGCGACATCACCGACCTGTTCCTCGGGACAGGCCTGGGCCCGCGCAGCTACTCGATCATCGAGCAGGGCATGATCTCGCAGGTCATCGAGGCCAAGCCCGAAGAACTGCGCATCTACCTGGAAGAAGCCGCCGGCATCTCCAAGTACAAGGAACGCCGCAAGGAAACCGAAACGCGCATCCGCCACACGCGCGAGAACCTGGATCGCCTCAGCGACCTGCGCGAGGAAGTCGGCAAGCAGCTCGAGCACCTCAAGCGCCAGGCGCGCCAGGCCGAGCAGTACCAGACCATCCAGGCCGAGCGTAAGGTCAAGGACGCGGAGTGGAAGGCGCTGGAACACCGTGCGCTGGACCAGAAACTGCAGGCCCAGCGCGAGAAGCTCAACACGCAGGAAACCCGCCTGCAGCAGTTGATCGCCGAACAGCGCGAGGCCGAGCGCGAGATCGAAGTCGGCCGCGTCAAGCGCGAGGAAGCCGCCGAAGGCCTCAACAAGGCGCAGGCCGCCAGCTATGAGGTCAGCGGCACGCTGGCCCGCGTCGAACAGCAGATCCAGCACCAGCGTGAAATGGCCACGCGCCTGCAGAAGGCGCGCGACGAAGCCATGGCCGCACTGGCCGAACTGGGCGAGCACATCGGCAGCGACCAGACCAAGCTCGACGTGCTGCGCACGGCGATGGCCGAGACCGAACCGAAGCTGGAACAGCTGCGCGACGAGGACGGTATGCGCCAGGAGGCGCTGCGCGAGGCCGAGGCCGCGCTCAACGACTGGCAGCAGCGTTGGGACCAGCACAGCCGGGCACAGTCCGAAGCGGCGCGCGCCGCCGACGTCGAGCGCACCCGCATCGAACACCTGGACCGCCAGGTCCTGGAAGCCGACCGTCGCCGCGAGACGCTGAACAACGAACGTTCCGGCCTGGACCTGACCGCGCTGAGCGAGTCCTTCGCCGCGCTGCAGGAACAGCACGAAACGCAGAAGTTCTCGATCGACAACCTCAGCGAGGAGCTGGAAACCCGCAAGTCGGCCCTGGGCGACCTGCAGGAGCAGCAGCGTGCCTCGCAGTCCGAACAGGCCGAAGTGCGCAAGCAGGCGCAGGCCGCACGTGGCCGTCTGTCGTCCCTGGAAGCCCTGCAGCACGCCGCGCTGGGGCAGGAACAGGGCGCCGCGCTGAGCTGGCTGAAGGCGCGCGGCCTGGATTCGGCCACACGCGTGGGCGAAGCGCTGCAGGTCGAGGCCGGCTGGGAAAACGCCGTCGAAAGCGCGCTGGGCCAGATGATCGAAGGCGTGCTGGTGGAATCGCCCGAGTCGCTGGTGGACGCCATCGGCGAACTGGGCGACGGCCGCCTGGCACTGGTCGATCCACACAACGATGCGGTCGAATTCGCGTCCACCTCGCTGGCCTCGAAGGTGCGCGGCCCGATCGCGATCCGCCGCATCCTCGCCCGCCTGCACGCGGCCGACACGCTGTCCGATGCCCGTGCGCTGCTGCCGCGCCTGGGCGAGGGCGAGTCCGTCATCACCCGCAGCGGCGAGCGCATCGGCGCGGGCTGGGTGCGGGTGCTGCGTTCCGGCGCAGCCCAGCAGGGCGCCCTGCTGCGCGAGCGCGAGATCCAGTCGCTGCGCGGCGAGATCGATGCGCTGCAGTCCCGCGAGCGCGAACTCGACTCCATCCTGGTGCAGCTGCGCGATCGCACGCTGGCGGCCGAGCAGCTTCGCGAGGACGCCCAGCGCGCGCTGTACATGGCGCATCGCAGCGTGTCCGAAATCGCCGGCCAGCTGCAGAGCCAGCAGGGTCGGCTGGACAGCGCGCGCTCGCGCATCGAGAAGATCGACGCCGAACTGGCGCAACTGTCGCAGAACCTGGAAGCCGCGCAGGACCAGGCACGCGAGGCACGCAACCGCCAGGAAGAGGCGGTCGTGCGCATGACCGAACTGGAAGACGCGCGCCTGTCGCTGGAAACCCAGCGTCGCACGCTGGGCGAAGCCCGCGACCAGGCGCGCAACGTCGCCCGCGAATCGCGCGACACCGCGCACGCGCTGGCACTGACGCTGGAATCGCAGCGCACCCAGATCGCCGCGTTGGAGCAGGCGCTCTCGCGCATGGGTGGCCAGCGCGGCCAGCTCGACACGCGGCTGGGCGAACTGTCCGCGCAGCTGCACGAAGGCGACGATCCGGTCGCCGTGCTCGAGGAGCAGCGTCAGGTCGCGCTGGAGCAGCGCGTGCTGACCGAGCAGAACCTCACCATCGCGCGATCCACGCTGGACGGCATCGACAACGACCTGCGCCGGTTCGAACAGGTCCGCCACCAGCGCGACGACCAGGCCATCCAGCAGCGCGAGGCCATCGGCCAGCGCCGTCTGGAGCAGCAGGCGCTGGTGCTCAAGGCCGAGCAGCTGTCGGCGGCGGTGATCGAGGCGGGCTTCGTGCTGGAGGACGTGGTCAACACGCTCACCGACGACATGGACGCGCAGGTCTGGGAACGTGCCGTCTCCGACCTGGACGGCAAGCTGCGCCGACTGGAGCCGGTCAACCTGGCCGCCATCCAGGAACACGCCGAGGCCGCGCAGCGCAAGGACTATCTCGACGCGCAGAACACGGACCTGACGACCGCGCTCGAAACGCTGGAAGAGGCCATCCGCAAGATCGACCGCGAGACCCGCGGCCGCTTCAAGGACACCTTCGACCGCGTCAACAGCGGCGTGCAGCAGCTGTACCCGCGTCTGTTCGGCGGCGGCCACGCGTACCTGGAACTCACCGGCGAGGACCTGCTGGACACCGGCGTGTCGATCATGGCGCGCCCGCCGGGCAAGCGCGTGTCGAGCATCTCGCTGCTGTCCGGTGGCGAGAAGGCGATGACCGCGGTGGCGCTGGTGTTCGCCATCTTCCAGCTCAACCCGGCGCCGTTCTGCCTGCTCGACGAGGTGGACGCACCGCTGGACGAAGCGAACGTGGGTCGTCTGGCGCAGATGGTCAGCGAGATGAGCGAGCAGGTACAGTTCCTGTTCGTCACCCACAACAAGGCGACGATGGAAGCCGCGCAACAGCTCTCGGGCGTGACCATGCGCGAGCCGGGCGTCAGTCGCCTGGTGTCGGTGGATCTGGCCGAGGCCTCGCGTCTGGCTGGCGTGGCGTAAGGACAGGCAAGGGGGAACGACCGCTGCGCGTGCGTTCGCGTTCGTTCCCTTCCGTGCGCTGCCGTTCTACATTTGTGAATCCGTGAATCCGTAAGGAGCTCATCGATGTCCGACATGACCCTGCTGCGGATCGGCATCCTGATCGCCGGCCTGGTGCTGATTGCCGCGATCGTGTTCTTCGGTCGCCCCCGCAAGCCCGGACAGGGCAAGCGCGTGCCGCGCGAGACCGGCGAGAGCGTCCGCCACGAGCCCACGCTGGGCGAGCAGATCGAGCGCGACCTCGCGCAGGGCCGCAGTGCCGGGGAATCCACCACGCAGGCCGAGCTGGAACTGTTCGACCGCACGCTGGAAGGCGGCGCCAACAGCGAGCTGGGCCGTCGCACGACCGAAGAGTTCGACAAGATCGTCACCCTGTACCTGGCCGCCAGAGCGGGCGCCAAGCTGCATGGCCCGGACATCGTCGTCGCGGCAGAGAAGGCGGGCCTGGTCTACGGCCACATGGGCGTGTTCCATCGTCTGGTCGAGAACCATCCGGAACGCGGCCCGGTCTTCAGCGTGGCCAACATCATGAAGCCGGGCAGCTTCGACATGGCGAACATCCAGGCGCTCGAAACGCCCGCCATCGCCTTCTTCCTCACGCTGCCGGCGCCAGTCAACGCGCTGGATGCATGGGAAACCATGCTGCCCACCGCGCAGCGCATGGCCGAACTGCTGGACGGCGTGGTGCTGGACGAGCAGCGCAACGCGCTCGGCCGCCAGCGCATCGCCCACATCCGCGACGAACTGCGCGCCTACGACCGCCAGCGCGAAGCACCGCCGCTGACCAAGCCGGCGCGGTGGTGAGTTCCTCGAACGGCAGCGAGCCATCCGCAGCTGTCATCCCCGCGAAGGCGGGGATCCAGGCTTGCATGCGCCAACACCTGCGAAGAGCGGAGTCGTTCCGGACCCTTGGATTCCCGCCTTCGCGGGAATGACGAACTCCGGCGCTTTCGCCATCACGTCGGCGCCCGCAGAATAATTGCGCTCTCCGCCGCATACCGGACCGCACGTGGCCAAGACTTCCGCTCCCGCCGACCGCATCGCCGAGCTGCGCCAGCGCATCGACGACGCCAACCATCGCTACTACGTCCTCGACGACCCATCGATTCCCGACGCGGAATGGGACGCGATGCTGCGCGAACTGCAGGAACTGGAAGCCGCCAATCCCACGCTGGTCGCGCCCGATTCGCCCACGCAGCGTGTGGGCATTGCACCCAGCGGCACCTTCCAGGAGGTGCGCCACGTCATTCCCATGCTGTCGTTGGGCAATGCGTTCACCGATGAGGAAGTGGCCGATTTCGAACGCCGGATCGAAGAGAAGCTGGGCCGCCGCGCACCGGAATTCTCGGTCGAGCCCAAGCTGGACGGACTGGCCATCAGCCTTCGCTACGAGAACGGCCGCTTCGTCCAGGGCGCCACGCGCGGCGATGGCGCCACCGGCGAGGACGTGACCGCCAACCTGCGCACCATCAAGGCCATTCCGCTCCAGATGCGCGGCCAGGGTTGGCCGGACGTGCTGGAAGTGCGCGGCGAGGTGTTCATGCCCTTGGCCGCGTTCAAGGCCTACAACGAGCGCGCGGTGAAGGAGGGCGGCAAGGTGCTGGCCAATCCGCGCAATGGCGCGGCCGGTTCGCTGCGCCAGCTCGATCCGCGCATCACCGCGCAGCGGCCGTTGTCGTTCTACGCCTATGCCATCGGCGTGGTGGAAGGCTTCGACCTGCCACCGACGCATTCGCAAACGCTGGCCCGTCTGCGCGACTGGGGTTTCCCGGTCAGCGCGCTCAATGACGTGGTGGCCGGCAAGGACGGCCTGCTCGGCTACTACCGCGCGATGGGCGACAAGCGCGACGGCCTTCCGTTCGACATCGATGGCGTGGTCTACAAGCTGGACGACTACGACGGCCAGCGCGAGATGGGCTTCGTTTCGCGCGCGCCGCGCTGGGCCATCGCGCACAAGTTCCCGGCGCAGGAACAGTCCACCGTGCTGGAAGGCATCGACATCCAGATCGGCCGCACCGGCGCGGCGACGCCCGTGGCGCGCCTGAAGCCGGTGCAGGTGGCGGGCGTCGTCGTCACCAATGCCACGCTGCACAACGCCGACCAGATCGCGCGTCTGGACGTGCGCATCGGCGACACGGTGATCGTGCGTCGTGCCGGCGACGTGATTCCCGAGATCGTGCGCGTGGTGCCCGAGTACCGCGACCCGCACGCACCGCAATGGCAGATGCCCACGCAGTGCCCGGTGTGCGGTTCGGAGATCGTGCGCGAGGAAGGCGAGGCGGTGTGGCGCTGCTCGGGCGAACTGACCTGCGCCGCGCAACGCAAGGAGGCCATCCGCCACTTCGCCTCGCGTCGCGCGATGGACATCGAAGGTCTGGGCGAACGCTTCATCGAGGACCTGTCGGACCTGGGCTACCTGCAGTCGGTCGCGGACCTGTACAAGCTGGACCTGGACGACCTGCTGGAGATGAAGCGCCGCGCCGACGAGCGCGACGGGACGACGCCGGAAACGGTGAAGTCCGGCAAGGTCGCCACCAAGTGGGCCGAGAACCTGATCGAAGCCATCGACCACAGCCGCAACACCACGCTGGAGCGCTTCCTCTACGCGCTGGGCATCCAGCACGTGGGCGAGAGCACCGCGAAGGCGCTGGCGGCCTGGTTCGGCGACATCGACCTGATCCGCCGCCTCCCATGGCCGCTGTTCAAGCGAGTGCCCGACGTGGGCGGTGAAGTCGCGCGCGCGATCGGTCACTTCTTCGACCAGCCGGGCAACCAGCAGGTCATCGACGACCTGCTCGCGCGCAAGGTGACCGTCACCGACACGCATGCGCCCAGCGCGAAGTTGCGCGATGGGCTGGACCTTGCCTCGTTGCTGGTGGATCTGGAGATCCCGAAGGTCACGAAGATCCGTGCCGAACAGCTGGCCACGGCGTTCCCGTCCGCACAGTCGGTGCTCGATGCGCCGCAGCACAATTACGTCGCCGCCGGCCTGCCGAACGACACCGCGCAAGCGCTGGCGGAATGGCTGGAAAATCCCGGCAACGCCGCGCTGCTCGACGCCGGCGGCCAAGCGCTGGCGAAGCTTGAAGCGTTGACGCCAGCGGTGGAGGTCACGTCAGCCGGGCCGCTCGATGGCCAGACGGCCGTGCTCACCGGCACGTTGTCGGGTCTGAGTCGCGATGAGGCCAAGGCGAAGCTCGAGGCGCTGGGCGCGAAGGTTGCGGGCAGCGTGTCGAAGAAGACCAGCTTCGTCGTTGCCGGTGAAGCTGCCGGTTCCAAGCTCGACAAGGCGCAGGAACTGGGCGTGGAGATCTGGGACGAGGAACGGCTGCTGGCATTCCTCGCCAAACACGGCCAATGACGGTCCGCATCGACGAATGAACGACTGGCAGCCCACCGCAAGCTTCGACGCACTGCGCCTGCGCGCGCGCCTCAACGCCGCCGTGCGCGCCTTCTTCGCGCAGCGCGGCGTGACCGAGGTCGAAACGCCGGTCATGTCGATGGCCGGCAATACCGATCCCAACATCGCCTCGTTCCATCTGGAATTCAGCGGTCGCACCGACGGCGGGCCGCGTACCCGCTGGCTGCGTACCTCGCCGGAATACCCGTTGAAGCGGTTGCTCGCGGCGGGCTTCGGCGATTGCTACGAGCTGGGCCGCGTGTTCCGCGATGGCGAAGCCGGCGGACGGCACAACCCGGAATTCACCATGCTCGAGTGGTACCGGCTGGGCTGGGATCACCACCGGCTGATCGAGGAAACCGCGGAACTGGTGCAGGTCGCCTTGGCGCTGGTCGGGCGCACCGCCACGCTGGTGCGCGTGGACTACCACACCTTGTACCGCGAAGGCCTGGGCATCGACCCGGCCAGCGCAAGCGTGGACGTGCTGCGTCGCGCGCTGGGCGATGTCGTCATCGATCCGGCAGGGCTGACCCGCGACGACTGGCTGGACCTGCTGATGACGCACCGCCTGCAGCCGGCGTTCCCGCCCGACCAGTTGCTGGCCGTGTACGACTACCCGGCATCCCAGTGCGCGCTGGCGCGGGTGCGCGCCGATGCGGTGCCGGTCGCGGAGCGCTTCGAGCTGTACCTGGGCCCGCTCGAGCTGGCCAACGGCTATCACGAACTGGCCGACGCCGCGGAGCAGGGCGCGCGTTTCGATCGCGACCTGCAAGTGCGACGCGAGCGCGACAATGCGTTGCCCCCGCGCGACGAGCGCCTGCTGCAGGGCCTGGCGGCCGGCTTCCCCCAGTGCGCCGGCGTCGCGCTGGGCATGGACCGGCTGATGATGGCCCTGGCGGGGACGGGGCGGATTGCCGATGTGCTCGCGTTCGACTTCGCCCGTGCCTGACGTCGCGGTTTCGCCCGGGGCGACGGTGTTGATGTCGGTTTTCGCAGGGACCGTTTAGAGTGGTTGCGTGGAATGCAGGGGTGCATTGATGCGCGGCTGGTTGGCTTCGGCGTTGCTTGCGGCACTGGGTGTACTGGGCGCACCGGACGCGGTCGCGCAGGAGTCGGGCGGGCGTTTCTACGGTGATCGCGTCCTGCGCTGCGAATCCAAGGGCGGGGAACCCAATCTGTGTCCGGTCGACGTGCGTGGCGGCGTCCGTCTGTTGCGCACGCTGTCGCGGTCGAACTGCGACGAAGGCAAGAGCTGGGGCGTCAACGCGTCCGGCGTGTGGGTGAGCGAGGGCTGCCGCGCCGATTTCGTGCTCGGTTATGGCGGCAGCGTCGGCACGGGGTACGGCACCAAGCTGCTGCGCTGCGAATCGCGTGGCAACCGTTGGCAGCATTGCCCGGCCGAGACGCGCGCAGGCGTGGAGCTGGTGCGCCAGTTGTCGAAGAATCCCTGCATCCGCGGCCAGCACTGGGGCGCCGACGCGCGCGGCGTGTGGGTGTCCGGTGGCTGCCGGGCCGAGTTCCGCATGATGGTCGACGTGGCCAACGAGGCGCCGCGCGGCGAGATCGTCCGCTGCGATTCCAACGACAGCCTGCCGCGCCATTGCCCCGCCGATACCCGTCACGGCGTGCGCCTGTTCCGCCAACTGTCGCGATCGGCCTGCGTGGAAGGACGCAGCTGGGGCGTGGACGAGGGCGGCATCTGGGTGGAAGAGGGCTGCCGTGCCGAATTCGAACTGGGCGCCAACGGCACGGCCCAGGAACAAAGCGGCGGCTGAATCGCTTCACGCCCCGTCCGCTCGGTGGGGTTGGCGTTAAGTTTTCGTCGCTAGAGTGGCGCGAAAGACTGGCATGGAAAAGGACGCACTATGTTGCAGGGGATCCGGGGTTTCTTTCTGTTGATGGCCATTCCCGCGGCGCTGTGGATGCAGCCCGCATCGGCGCAGTACGGCGGTGGACAGGACACCGTGCGTTGCGATTCAAACGACAACCGTTACCGCGAATGCGCCGCCGACACGCGCGGCGGCGTGCGCCTGTCCCGTCAGATTTCCAAGTCGGCCTGCAGCGAGGGGCGCGACTGGGGGTACGACCGCCGCGGTGTGTGGGTGAACAACGGGTGCCGCGCGGAATTCTCCCTGGGCCGCGGCAACGCGGGCGGCGGATGGAATGGCGGCAACGGTAACGGTAACGGTAACGACACCGTGCGCTGCGACTCCAACGACAGCCGTTACCGCCAGTGCCCCATCGACGGACGCCGCATCGTGCTGGTGCGCCAGTACTCGAAGACGGCGTGCGTGGAAGGCCGAACCTGGGGTACGGGTCGCGGTTACGTCTGGGTCAACGGCGGCTGCCGCGCCGAATTCGCCAGCGGGTACGGCGGCGGTGGCTGGGGCGGCGGCAACGGAGGCGGCAATGGTGGTGGCAACGGCGGCGGTCATGGGGGCGGCTGGGGTTCGGGCCAGACCCTGTACTGCGGCTCCGACGATCACCGCCAGCAGCGCTGCAATGCCACCGTGCGCCGCGATGCGCGCCTGGTGCGCCAGGCCTCCAAGGCCGCCTGCGTCGAAGGCCGCAGCTGGGGCTGGGACCGCAACGGCGTGTGGGTGAGCAACGGCTGCCGGGGCGAATTCCAGGTGTTCTGAACCCGCGGGCGACGCGGCCGGCGTCGCCCGTTAAAATCGACGGATGAGCACTCCGATCGATTTCGACCGTTACGACCGCATCCGTCCGATCCGCTGGACGGGCGAGGCCCTGGAACTGCTGGACCAGCGCAAGCTGCCGTTCGTGGTCGAGTACGTCACCTGCGCCGACAGCGACGCCGTGGCGGCCGCCATCCACGCCCTGACCGTGCGCGGCGCGCCGGCCATCGGCATCGCCGCCGCCTGGGGCGTGGTGCTGGCGTCGCGTGCGGTCGACGCGACCGATGGCGCGGATGCCGCGGCGAAACTCGAGCCGGCGATGCAGCGCCTCAACGCCGCCCGTCCCACGGCCGTCAACCTGGCCTGGGCGCTGGCGCGCATGCGTCGCGTGCTGGCCCCGGCGGGCGCGGACTGGCGCGATGTGCTGGCACGCGAGGCGCAGGCCATCGCCGACGAAGACCTGGCGGCGAACCGTCGCATGGGCGCGCTGGGTGCCGCGCTGATCGCCCCCGGCAGCGGCGTGCTCACGCACTGCAACACCGGCTCGCTGGCGACCGCGGGCTTCGGCACTGCGTTGGGCGTGATCCGTGCAGGCGTCGCCGAAGGCCGCATCGACAAGGTCTTCGCCGGCGAAACCCGCCCCTGGCTGCAGGGCGCACGGCTGACCGTATGGGAGCTGCAGCAGGATGGCATCTCGCCGACCCTGATCGCCGACGCGGCGGCCTCCCACCTGATGAAGTCCGGCGACGTGCAATGGGTGGTGGTCGGCGCCGACCGCATCTGCGCCAACGGCGACACCGCCAACAAGATCGGCACCTACCAGCTGGCGATCGCCGCGCGCCACCACGGCCTGAAGTTCATGGTGGTGGCGCCGTCCTCCACGGTCGACATGGAAACGCCCTCCGGCGATGCCATCCACATCGAAGAACGCGACCCGGGCGAGCTGTTCGCCGTCGGCGGCGTGCGCACGGCGGCGGAGGACGTCGGCGCCTGGAACCCGGTATTCGACGTCACCCCGCACGCGCTGATCGACGCGATCGTGACCGAACGTGGCGTCATTGAACGCCCCGATGCAGCTGCGATGAAGTCCGCCTTCGGCTGAGTCTCAAGGCCCTCGGAGCGCGCCCGCGGAGGTGCGCGGGGCCATGCACGTCCGCGCCGTCCGCGCGCTGTTCGACCGGATGCGTCGCTGCGCCCGAAAATGTCCTCGAAAGCTCCCGCAAGTGATTGTTTTGGTGCGGGTTAAGGCTGCAGTGAAGGGCGCGTCCGTGCTACTATTTCCTGTCCTTTTGAAGCCGCCGCAGGCGGGCTGCAGCACGGGCCCGCAGGGGCTGTCGTCGCGGTTGTTCCGAGCCGGGGTTCCGGTCGTTCGCTTCAGCGGGAATCCCGCCCGCAGCCGCTGCGGGCAACCAATCGAACGGAAACCTGATGGCCGAACTCGCCAAGGAAATCATCCCGGTCAACCTCGAAGACGAGATGCGCCGCAGTTACCTCGATTACGCCATGAGCGTGATCGTGGGGCGCGCGCTCCCGGATGCGCGAGACGGCCTCAAGCCGGTGCACCGTCGCGTGCTGTTCGCGATGAACGAACTGGGCACGCATGCGAACAAGCCGTACGTGAAGTCGGCGCGCATCGTCGGTGACGTCATCGGTAAGTACCACCCGCACGGCGACGCGTCCGTGTACGACACCCTGGTGCGCATGGCGCAGCCGTTCTCGCTGCGCTACATGCTGGTGGACGGGCAGGGCAACTTCGGTTCGATCGACGGCGACGCCGCCGCGGCGATGCGATACACCGAAGCGCGCATGGCGCGCCTCACGCACGAACTGCTGGCCGACATCGACAAGGAAACCGTCGATTTCCAGCCCAACTACGACGAGAAGGAATTCGAGCCCACCGTCCTGCCGACGCGCGTGCCGAACCTGCTGGTCAACGGCTCGGCGGGCATCGCCGTGGGCATGGCGACCAACATCCCGCCGCACAACCTGTCGGAGGTGATCGACGCGACCATCGCGCTGATCGACGACCCGACGATCGACATCGACGGCCTGATCCATTACATCCCGGGTCCGGATTTCCCCACTGCCGGCATCATCAACGGCACCGCCGGCATCGTCACCGCCTACCGGACCGGCCGCGGCCGCGTGCGCATGCGTGCGCGCGCCGAGGTGGAAGTGGCCGACAACGGCCGCGAGGCGATCGTCGTCACCGAAATCCCGTACCAGGTCAACAAGGCGCGTCTGATCGAGAAGATCGCCGAGCTGGTCAAGGAGAAGAAGCTCGAAGGCATCAGCGAGCTGCGCGATGAGTCCGACAAGGACGGCATGCGCATCTACATCGAGGTCAAGCGCGGCGAATCGGCGGAGGTCGTGCTCAACAACCTCTACCAGCAGACCCAGATGGAGTCGGTGTTCGGCATCAACATGGTCGCCATCGTCGATGGCCGCCCGAAGCTGCTGAACATCAAGGAGCTGCTGGAAGTCTTCGTCAGGCATCGCCGCGAAGTCGTCACCCGCCGCACCATCTTCGAGCTGCGCAAGGCACGCCAGCGCGCCCACATTTTGGAAGGCCTGACGGTCGCGCTGGCGAACATCGACGAGATGATCGAGCTGATCAAGACGTCGGCGAACCCCAACGAAGCGCGCGAACGCATGCTCGCCCGCACGTGGGAAGCGGGCCTGGTCGGCGCACTGCTGGCCGCGGCCGGCAGCGATGCCTCGCGCCCGGAAGACCTGCCGGCCGGCGTCGGCCTGATCGACGGCCGCTACCAGCTGACCGAGACCCAGGCGCAGCAGATCCTGGAAATGCGCCTGCACCGCCTCACCGGCCTGGAGCAGGACAAGCTCACCGAGGAATACAAGCTGCTGCTGGAAACCATCCGCGGCCTGATCGAGATCCTCGAGGATCCCAGCGTGCTGCTGGAGGTGATCCGCACGGAACTGCGCAACATCAAGGAAGAGTTCGGCGACGCGCGCCGCAGCGAGATCCGCGCCAGCGAGGAAGACCTCGACATCCTCGACCTCATCGCGCCGGAAGACGTGGTGGTGACGCTGTCGCACTCCGGCTATGCCAAGCGTCAGCCGGTCAGCACCTACCGCGCGCAGAAGCGCGGCGGCAAGGGGCGCAACGCGGCGTCGACCAAGGACGAGGATTTCATCGACCACCTGTGGCTGGTCAACACGCACGACACGCTGCTCACCTTCACCAGCGCCGGCCGCGTGTTCTGGCTGCCGGTGCACCAGCTGCCCGATGCCGGTCCGAACGCGCGCGGCCGTCCGATCATCAACTGGATTCCGCTGGAAGCCGGTGAGCAGGTACAGGCCGTGCTGCCCGTGCGCGAGTACGAGGAAGGCCGGTACGTCTTCTTCGCCACGCGCAACGGCACCGTCAAGAAGACGCCGCTCACCGAATTCGCTTTCCGCCTGCAGCGCGGCAAGATCGCCATCAACCTCGATGACGGCGACGCGCTGGTCGATGTCGCGCTGACCGATGGCGAGCGCGACGTCATGCTGTTCGCCAGCAACGGCAAGGCCGTGCGCTTCGCCGAGGACGCGGTCCGCTCGATGGGACGCACCGCCACCGGCGTGCGCGGCATCCGCCTGGCCGAAGGCGAGGAGGGCGAGGAGGGCGACGAGGTCGGCAAGGACACCGGCGGCGCGTACGTCGTCAGCCTGATCGTGGTCGAAGGCGATGGCGACATCCTCACCGCCAGCGAACGCGGCTACGGCAAGCGCACCGCGCTGGAGGAGTACCCGCGCAAGGGTCGCGGTGGCCAGGGCGTGATCGCGCTCAAGACCACCGAGCGCAACGGCAAGCTGATCGGTGCGGTGCAGCTGTCCGATCATCACGACGTGCTGCTGATCTCCGATGGCGGCACCCTGGTCCGCACGCGCGCGGCGGAGATCTCGCAGGTCGGCCGCAACACGCAGGGCGTGACGCTGATGCGCATGGCGCCGGAGGAAAGCCTGCAGACGATCGAACGCGTCGATGCCTCGCTGGACGAGGACGAAGGCGACGCCGAGGGCACGCTTGGAAGCGCGGCCGAAGGCACGCAGGAGCCGACGTCGACCGGGCCGGATCTGTCGCCCTGACCTAACGCACCATCGCAGTACACGGACGCCGCCTTCGGGCGGCGTCTGCGTTTCAGCGGTGCCGATTCAACGGCATGCCTGGGCTTCGCGCCCGGGAATGGGTTCAGCGCGTTTCAAGCACCGTCAGGCGGTCGCCGCGATGCAGCATGCCGGGCGAGCGGGGAATCAGGTGCACGCCGAAATTCACGCCCGCCTCGAACCGGCGGTAGGTGGTCAGGGTCTTCAGCGGCTGGCCGTCGGCCGACTTCTCGCCCGTCGCCGGATCGATGTTGACGAAGTTGCACCGCGTGCACGCTTTCGCCACATCGAACTCGACCTCGCCGATTCGAATGCGGGTCCAGTCGTCTTCCGCATGCGCGAGGGCCGTGCCGACCACGAGGTTCGGACGGAAACGGGTCATCCCGACCGGTGCATCCAGCCGGGTGTTGAGCAGGTCCAGCGATGCGCTGCCGATGAGCATCAGCGGGCAGCTGTCGGCGAAGGACACGATGTCCCCCTCGCGCGAGCAGGCCGGGTCCATAAGGCGGACCATGGAGTCGTCCATGTGCACCAGTCGCGCGTCGGTGCCCAGGTACTCGCTCAACCAGCGGGCGGCCTCCGGGGCGGCCTCGGCGGCCGGTACCGGCTCCTTCCAGACTTCCACGAACCTGTGGGCTGCGTTGCGCGGCGGCTCGACTTGGAGCGACGGCATCCCGGGCGCATCCAGTACCAGGCCGCGTTCGTCCGGCCGGGCCCGGATGAGGGTGATCCGCGGGAACTGGCGACCGGTGATGAAGCGGTCCGTTGCGTCCACGATCATCCAGCGCCGGTCGCCGGCCAGGCCGCGCGGCTCGACCGCCGCCTGTTCGACCGCCAGCGGTGCGCAGGACTTGAGCGGGTACAGATAGAGGTCGGTCAGCGTCATGGCGTGCGGGGTGTCGGGCGCGGGCGGTCGGCGCGCCATGATGTCACGCGCCTGCTGCAGCCGAGTGCGAAAAAAATCTTGATTACGGCTTTCAACGCGGACTCCTATACTCGTTGCGACACTGGGGAGCCCGCATGAAGCGCACGTCCGGACCGGAAGGAATCGTCAACGCCCGCCTGCTGTTCCGGCTGGCCGTCATCGCACTGTTGGCGTTGTCGGGCGTTGCCTGCAAACGCGACGCCGACGGCCAGCTGCCCAAGGTCAGCGGAGAGGCCATCAGCACGCCCAGGGAAACGGTGCAGGGCTTCGCGCTGGTTGCCGCATATCCCGACCAGAAGGGCGACGACGCGCTCGCCATCGCACTGGAATTCAGCCGTCCACTGGTCGACACCCAGTCCTTCGACGACCTCATCGCCGTCAGCGTCAAGGACGGGGGCGCGGTGAAGGGCGGCTGGGTGTTGTCGGACGACGCCAAGGTGTTGCGCTTCCCGCACGTGGAGGCCAGCAAGGACTATGTAGTCACGATCAAGGCGGGCCTGACGGCGGCATCCGGCGAGCGCCTCCCTCGCGAGATCCGCAAGGACGTCTACACCGGCCCGCTCGACCCGGTGGTCGGCTTCGCCTCGCAGGGCAGCGTGTTGCCCGCACGGGAAAGCCGCGGCTTGCCGGTGGTGTCGGTCAACGTGCCCGAAGTCGACGTCGAGTTCCTGCGCGTGCGCGAGAAGGAACTATCGCGCTTCTTCACGCAGTACCAGCGCGGCGGACGTCGCGGCAGCTGGGAACTGGGCAGCGACTACAGCGACAAGACACCGCTGGAACGGCTGGCCGAGCCCGCCTATGTCAACCGCTTCGTGCTGGGCGGAAAGCCCAACGAACGCGTGCTGACCTATCTGCCCGTGCAGGATGTCCGCGAATTGCAGGAACCGGGCCTGTACTTCGCGGTGATGAAGCGCGCAGGCCAGTTCCAGGACGAGTACGAAACCGCGTTCTTCACCGTCAGCGACCTGGGCCTGCATGCGCGCGCCTACAAGGACACGCTGTTCGTGCACGTGGCATCGCTGCAGTCGGGCGCCTCGGTATCGGGTGTCGAACTGAGGGTGCTCGACGCCAAGGGCGAGGTCGTGCTCAAGGGTGAGACGGACGGTAACGGCAACGCGCTGCTTCGGTATCGCCTGGACGCCGACCACGTGCTGGTCGCGCAGAAGGGCCGCGATGTTTCGATGCTGCCGTTCAACCAGCCTGCGCTGGACCTGTCCGAGTTCGCCGTGAGCGGGCGCGAACAGGCCTGGTTCGACGTCTTCGCCTGGTCCGGCCGCGACCTCTATCGTCCCGGCGAAACCGTCCGTGTGTCGGCGCTGCTGCGCGACCAGGACGGACAGCCCATCGTGCCCAAGGCCGGCAAGGCGCAGCAGCCGGTGTTCCTGCGCTATGTGCAGCCCGACGGCAAAACCTTCCTGGAAACGCGCCTGCAGCCCGACGCGCAGGGTTACGTGCGCCATGCGCAGGCGATTCCCGCCGATGCCGCGACTGGCCGTTGGCGCGTGGAGTTCCGCACCGATCCGTCCAGCAAGGACGCCGTGCAGGGCATGACCCTGCGTATCGAGGAGTTCCTTCCGGAACGGCTCAAGCTCGACCTCGATGCGCCGGCGCTGCTCGCGCCCGGCGAGCCGTTGAAGCTGAGCGTCGACGGTGCCTATCTCTATGGCGCGCCGGCCGCGGGCAACCGCTTCACCGCCAAGCTTGCCGTGGCGGTGGAACAGCATCCACTGGACTCGCTGCCCGGCTATTTCTTCGGCGATCCCACGCTCACGTTGCCCAAGGAAGCCAACGACGTCATCGACGACAAGCTCGATGCGCAGGGCAAGCTGCAGCAGGACATCGCGCTGCCGAGCGAGGCCAAGCCGGTCAGTCCCATCGCGGCCATCGTCACCGGCAGCGTGTACGAAACCGGCGGCCGCAGCGTCAATCGCAGCCTCAAGCGCGTGCTGTGGCCCGCGGGAGCGCTGGTGGGCGTGCGCCCGCTGTTCGACGACAAGGAAGGCACGGACGCCGACGCCAACGCCGGTTTCGAGATCCTGCGCGTGGGCAGCGACGGCAAGCCCCGTCCTGCGAAGGGTCTGCGTGTCACGCTCGTGCGCGAGCACCGCGACTATCACTGGAGCCACGGCGACGACGGCTGGGACTACGAGTTCACCCGTCGCTACGAGGACATCGAAACGCGCACGCTGGATGCCGGCAGCGCGCCCGCGCGCCTGCATTTCCCGGTGGAGTGGGGCGATTACCGCCTCGACGTCTTCGACCCCGCCACGAAGCTGACGACGCGTTATCCGTTCACCGCCGGCTGGAGCTGGAGCGACGAGAACCGCGGTCTCGACGCGCGACCGGACAAGGTCAAGCTCGCGCTCGACAAGACCGCCTATCGCGCGGGCGACACGCTCAAGGTGACGCTCACGCCGCCGCACGCAGGCAAGGGCCTGCTGATGGTGGAGAGCGACCGCATGTTGTTCGTGCAGGACATCGAGGCGAAGGCCGGCAGCACGTTCGAGATCCCGGTGACGAAGGACTGGGAACGCCACGACGTGTATGTCACCGCGCTGGTGTTCCGTGGTGGCAGCGCGCCCAGCAGGATCACGCCGGCGCGCGCCGTCGGCGTGGCGCATGTTCCGATGGACCGTCGCGACCGCAAGGTGGCGGTGGGCCTGTCGCTGCCCGGTTCGATGCAGCCGGAACGCGCGCTCCCCGTCACCGTCAGCGTGCCGCAGCTGGCCGGACGCGATGCCTGGGTCACCGTGTCCGCGGTCGACGTGGGCATCCTCAACATCACGCGCTTCCCCGTGCCCGACGCGGCCGCGCATTTCTTCGCGCAGCGACGCCTGGGCGTGGACGCGTACGACGTCTACGGCCGCGTGATCGAAAGCTTCGAGGGCGATGTGGCGAAGATCCGCTTCGGCGGCGACATGGCACTGGACGCCCTGCCGCAGGCGCGCCGTCCGACCGCGAAGGTGCAGACGGTGGACCTGTTCGCCGGCCCGGTGAAACTGGATGCGAAGGGCAACGCACGCGTGCGCCTGGACGTGCCGGACTTCAACGGCACGTTGCGTGTCTCGGCGCTGGTGTATGCCGGGGGCACGTACGGCATCCGTGATCGCGAAACGATCGTGCGCGCGCCGGTGCTGGCCGAGGCCAGCGTCCCGCGCGTGCTGGCCCCCGGCGACCGCAGCAACGTGACCCTGGACGTGCAGAACTTCACCGGTCGCGCCGGATCGTTCAAGGTGCAGGTGTCGGGCGAAGGGCCGGTGTCGGTGGGCGAGGGCACGCGCACGGCATCGCTCGGCGTGGATGCCAAGACCACCTACACCTTCCCGCTGCAGGCGCGCGAAGGGTATTCGACCGCGCAGGTGCGCGTGCGCGTGGAAGGCAACGGCTACCAGGTCGATCGCCGCTACGACGTACCGGTGCGCCCGGCATGGCCCTCGGTGATGCGTGCGCGGACGCGCGTGCTGGATTCGCTGGGCGCGATCGCGCTGGATGCGGATCTGGCCGACGGGTTGATGGCCGACTCGGTCAACGCACGGCTGTCGGTCAGCGCATTGCCGCCGATTCCGTTCGCCTCCGCGCTGCAGGGCGCGCTGGAATACCCGTACGGCTGCGCGGAGCAGACCACCAGCAAGGGGTTCGCGGCGCTCGAACTCGACGACGCCACCGCGAAGATGCTCGGCACGACCGGCCTGGACACCGGCAAGCGCCGCGCACGCATGGAAGGCGCGTTCGGTCGCCTGGCGGCGATGCAGATCGGATCCGGCCATTTCTCGATGTGGGGCGATGGCGATTACGTCAACCCGCTGATCACCCCGTATGTCGTCGAGTTCCTGCTCGATGCGCGTGAGGCGGGTTTCGCGGTGCCGGAGTCGATGCTGCAGAAGGCGCTGAAGGTGCTCAACGAGGACCTGCTGTCCGGCGGCGCACCCTTCTTCGGCTACGACCGGCGCGAACACATGAAGTTCGCCTATCAGGCCTACGCCGGCTATGCGCTGGCGCGGGTGAACCGCGCACCGCTGGGCACGCTGCGTGCGCTCTACGACAACGAACGCAAGAACAGCCTGACCGGCTTGCCGCTGGTTCACCTGGGCATCGCGCTGTCGTTGCAGGGCGACAAGGCGCGCGGTCGCAAGGCCATCGCCGAAGGGTTCGCACGCGACACGGCCGACCGCCCCGAGTACCTCGGCGATTACGGCAGCCGTCTGCGCGACGATGCGCTGATGATCGCGCTGGTGCACGAGCACCACCTGGCCACGCCGGAATTCGATGCGCGTGCGGTCTCGCTGGGCCGTGAACTCGATGCGCGTCGCAATCGCGGCTGGCTGTGGCTGAGCACGCAGGAGCAGGTTGCGCTGGCACGCCTGGGCAAGGCGTTGATGGCCGACCAGGGCAAGGAGCTGTCGGGACAGTGGAAGGTGGGCGACGCCACCACCGAGGCGACATCCGCACGATTCATCGGCCGCCTGTTCGACCACGCGGCGATGGCGCGCGGCGTCAGCTTCACGCCCAAGGGCGAGCCGCCGCTGTACGCCTCCCTTGAGGTCGCCGGCGTGCCGCGCACGGCGCCGCCTGCGGATGAATCGGTCATCAAGGTCGTGCGCCGCTACTTCACCACCGACGGAAAAGCGTGGACGGGCGGCACGCTGGAGGAGGGCGACGCGCTGATCGTGCAGGTCAGCGTGCAGGCCAGCCGACCGATGCCCGATGCGCTGCTCACCGACCTGCTGCCGGCGGGCCTGGAGATCGAGAACTTCAACCTCGGCGACGGCAAGCAGTGGGCCGGCGTGGTCATCGATGGCATCGAGATCAGCGACCGCGACGAAGCCGCCGACGTGCGCCACGAAGAGTTCCGCGACGACCGTTATGTCGCTGCGCTCAAGCTGGAGGTCGGCGACACGGCGCGCGTGTTCTACCTGGTCCGCGCTGTGACGCCCGGCACCTACACGGTGCCGCCGTCGCTGGTGGAGGACATGTACCGCCCCGACCTGCGCGGCGTCGGCAAGGCGACTCCGGCCACGTTGACGGTGACGCAGCCGGGCAGGTGAGGCAGCGAGCGCGGCGTGCATTCCAACGCATGTCGCGCGCGTGGGCATGGACTGCGTTCCCGGCAAATCGAATCGAGTAACGACTGTGTTGGCGTTGGCGACATGAGCAAGGCAAGCCAGAGCACGAAGCAGCGCACGCCGCACGGGCGGTATCGGCGCACGCTCAAGGTCTGCCTGTTCGTGCTGTTGTCGCTCAACGTCGCGATGCTGGCCGACCTTGCCTTCCCGTTGCCGCTGCCGACGCAGCAGGACGCCGGCGCGGTGGTGGTCTCGGCCGACGGCGTTCCATTGCGCGCCTTCGCCGATGCCGGCGGGATCTGGCGCTATCCCGTCACGCCGGAGCAGGTGTCGCCGCTGTACCTGCACGCGTTGCTGAACTACGAGGACCGCTGGTTCTGGCGGCATCCGGGCATCAACCCGGTGGCGCTGCTGCGCGCTGCCGGACAGTGGGCGCGCAGCGGGCGGGTCGTCTCGGGCGGGTCCACGCTCACCATGCAGGTCGGGCGCATCCTCGATGCGCCGGGCCGCCCGGCTGCGCGTTCGCCGCTTCGCAAGCTGCGCCAGTTGCTGCGCGCCATCCAGCTGGAAGTGCATCTGTCCAAGCGCGAGATCCTGTCGCTGTACCTCAACCGCGCGCCGTTCGGCGGCACCGTCGAAGGAGTCGAAGCGGCGAGCTGGGCCTACCTGGGCAAGCCCGCGTCGCGGCTGTCGCATGCCGAAGCCGCACTGCTGGCCGTGTTGCCGCAATCGCCCAGCCGCCTGCGGCCGGATCGCGAACCCGAGCGCGCCCGCGTCGCACGCGACAAGGTGCTGGCACGCATGCAACGCCTTGGCGTGTGGACGCCGGAACAGGTGCGCGATGCCCGCATCGAACCGGTGGTGGCGCGTTCGCTGCAGCCGCCGCGCCACGCACCGTTGCTTGCGCAGCGGTTGAGATCGGAACACCCGCGCGCCGTACGCGTGACCTCCACCGTGGACCTGGAACTGCAGCGCACGCTCGAAGAACGCGTCGCCGCGTATTTCTCAGGGCTGCCCGAACGCACCTCCGCCGCCTTGCTCGTGGTCGACAACGAAACGCTGGAGGCCCGTGCCTATGTGGGCTCGGTGGTGTTCGGCGACACCGCGCGCCTTGGGCACGTGGACATGGTGCGCGCCTGGCGTTCGCCCGGCTCCACCTTGAAGCCCTTCCTGTATGGATTGGCGCTGGACGACGGCTTGATCCACTCCGAAAGCCTGCTGGTGGATGCGCCGCAATCCTTTGGCGATTACCGCCCCGGGAATTTCGACATGGCGTTCAACGGGCCGGTGGGCGCGGCCGAGGCGTTGCGGCTGTCGCTCAACGTCCCCGCGGTGGACCTGCTCGATCGCGTCGGGCCCGCACGCTTCTCGGCGCGTCTGGCGCACGCTGGCATCCGACTGCGCTGGCCCGATGGCGCGACGCCCAACCTGTCGATGATCCTGGGTGGCACCGGTGCGCGCCTGGAAGACCTGGTTGGTGCGTACGCGGCGCTCAACCGCAATGGCGTCGCCGGACGCGTGCGTTACACGCCGGATGCACCGCGCGTGGACCGTCGATTGCTCTCGCCAGGGGCGGCGTGGATCGTGCGCGAGATGCTCGAAGCCAACCCGCGCCCCGGCACCGCCGCCGACACGTTCGATCCGAGCGGGCGGCCCCGCGTGGCCTGGAAGACCGGAACCAGCTACGGCTACCGCGACGCATGGGCGCTGGGCAGCACGCGCCGGTACACGGTCGGCGTGTGGGTCGGGCGCCCGGACGGCACGCCGTTGCCCGGGCAGTACGGCGCGGTCACCGCGCTGCCGCTGCTGTTCGAAGTGATCGACAGCCTGCCGCGCGCGCGCGGCGATGCCGTGCCCGCCACACCGCCGCCGAACGTGACGCGCGTGGAGGTGTGCTGGCCGCTGGGACTGCCGCCGGACCCGCAGGCGCCGCAGCTGTGCCGCAAGCGGCGGCAAGCCTGGACGCTCGACGACGTCGTGCCGCCCACGTTCGCCGAACGCGATGCACGTCTGTGGAACGTGGGCATCGAGCGTTTCGAAGTGGATCGGCGCAGCGGCCTGCGTCTGTCGGCCGAGTGTTCGCGCCCGCACGAACGCGAATGGCGCGAGCTGGCGCGCTGGCCGGCATTGGCCTCACCTTGGCTGGCGGTCGATGCGCGCCGCGCCTCGCGACTGCCGGCGTTGTCGCCCGACTGCTCCGCCGACGGGCGCGATGCCGCCGAGGAACTGCGAATCGAAGGCCTGGCCGATCGCGCGACGCTCGCACCCGCACCGGGCAGCGCGCATGCCGTGCGCCTGTCGCTGCGCGCGCTCGGCAGCGAGGCGCGCATCCGCTGGTTGCTCGATGGCAGGCAGATCGGCGAATCCGCAGGGCAGACGCCGTTCGTGCACGACTTCGGCGAGGCGGGCGAGCATACGCTCACCGCGCTCGCCGACAGCGGTGCGTGGTCGAGCCTGGGGTTCAGCGTGTTGCGCTGACCCGTGCGTGCGTTACAGGTGCTTGAGCTGCTCGAGGATGTGCTCGGCGGACGACACGCGGAACTCGCCCGGCGCTTCGATGTTGAGCAGTTTCACCACGCCGTCCTGCGCGTACAGCGCGAAGCGCTTGGCGCGGCGGCCCATGCCGTAGGCGCTGGCGTCCAGTTCCAGGCCAAGCGCGCGGGCGAAGTCGCCGTTGCCGTCGGCCAGCATCATCAGGCCGTCGGGCACGTGCTGGCTCTGGCCCCAGGCCTGCATGACGAAGGGGTCGTTCACCGCCATGCACGCGACCTCGATGCCGCGGCTGCGGAACTCGTCGAAATGCTGCACGAAGCCGGGCAGGTGCTTTTCCGAACAGGTCGGCGTGAACGCGCCAGGCACGGCGAACAGCACGATGTTGCGGCCCTCGAACAGCGCGTTGGTGTCGATGGTCTCGACGCCCTCACGAATGCGCTGCAGCGGGACTTCGGGAATGCGTTCGCCGATCTGGATGGTCATGGGGGCGTCCTGTGGAAGGGTTCCGACGATTCTAGACGTCGGCCGCTGCGATGGCGTCAAAGCTCGCATCGCGGTGTCGTCGCCGCCGATGCGTTAACCTCCCGTGCCTGCGGCCATGACGGGGCCGGCACCTCCGGACGGGACGATTCATGCAGTTCAAGGATTACTACGAAACCCTGGGCGTGGAGTCCAGCGCGGGTGAAGCCGAGATCAAGACGGCGTACCGGCGCCTTGCGCGCAAGTACCACCCCGATGTCAGCAAGGAAGCCGGTGCGGAGGAAAAGTTCAAGGCCATCAACGAGGCGTACGAAGCGCTGCGCGATCCGCAGAAGCGCGCCGCCTACGATCAGCTGCGCGCGCGCGGCTACCGTCCCGGCGACGAGGTGCAGCCTCCGCCGGGCGGCTTCGGTGGCAACGGCTACGGCGGCGGCGTGGATTTCGAGGAGATCTTCGCCGGTGGCGGTGCAGGCGGTGGGTTCAGCGACTTCTTCGAAAGCCTGTTCGGCCGAAGTGGTGGTTTCAGTGGACAACGCGGTCCGCAGCCGCGCGGCGATTCCCGCGCCAAGCTCGCCGTCGCGCTGGAGACGGTTTACGAGGGCGGCAGCGTGCGCATCTCGGTCAACAACCGGACATTGGACGTGCGCGTGCCCAAGGGCATCCGCCCCGGTCAGGTGATCCGGCTGGCCGGGCAGGGCGCACATGGCGACCTGCTGCTGGAAATCGAGTACGCCGCCAATCCCCAGTTCGAGGTGGACGGCCGCAACGTGATCCACGTGTTGCCCATCGCGCCGTGGGAAGCCGCACTGGGCGCGACGGTGAGCGTGCCCACGCTGGGCGGTGCGGTGGAGTTGAAGATTCCCGCCAACTCGGAGGCGGGCCGCAAGCTGCGCCTGCGCGGACGCGGTCTGCCCAACGATCCGTCGGGCAAGCACCCGCCGGGCGATCAGATCGTCGAACTGGAAGTGCTGGCGCCGCGCGCCCACAACGATGCGCAGCGCGAGGCCTACGAACGCATGCGCGAGGCCTTCGGCAACGACTGGCGTCGCGCCTGAGACGGGTGGTTCCGTAAGGCCCGAACGCGTCGCGCGCGATACGCGACGCCATCTGCTTCCTCTGGGTTACCGGACGTGACAGCCTTCGCGATCGTCGTCGAGGCCGTCAGTCGCGTACTGCGGTAGCCCCGGTCAGACCTTCATGACCTGGCCGATCACGTCGGACAGGTCGGTCTCGCTGAAGGGCTTGGTGATGTAGGCCTTCGCGCCCTGGCGCATGCCCCACACACGGTCGGTGTCCTGGTCCTTGGTGGTGACCAGCACGACCGGGATGTGCGAGGTGGTCGGGTCGCGCGTGATCGAGCGCGTAGCCTGGAAACCGTTGAGGTTGGGCATGACCACGTCCATCAGGATCATGTCCGGAAGTTCGCGCTTGGCCGCTTCCACCCCGGCCGCACCATCCTCGGCGGTGAGTGCTTCGTGGCCGAGTTTCTCGACAATGCGCCGGATGCCCATCAACTGCGACGGCGAGTCGTCGACGATCAGAATGCGCGCCATATGTTTCCCCCTGGACCTGGCGCGATTGTAGCCAGCGGCATGGCGGTAGCAACAGTCGGCACGCGCCCCGGTCGTATCCGGCGATGCAGGACGTGCGTCAGATCACGACCAGAGTGCGGCCGAAGGATCCGCCGGCCAGCATCGTGGCGAAGACCTCGGGCAACTGGGACAGGCCGACCTCCCGCGTGCAGATGCGATCGAGGTGGCGGGGTTTCCAGTCGTCGGCCAGGTGTTGCCAGACCGCTTCGCGTACGTCGCGGGCGGTACCGGCGGAGGCCACGCCCAGCAGCGACACGCCGCGGATGATGAAGGGCATGACCGTGGTGCCCAGGTCCGCCGATGCGGCCAGGCCGGCGCTGGCGACGTTGCCATAGGGCGTGGTCTGCGCCAGCAGGCTGGCGAGCATGGCCCCGCCCACGTTGTCCAGGCCGCCGCCGAAGCGCGCCGATTCCATCGGACGGGTGGTGGCGAGTGCGTCGCGCCCCAGCACCTGCGTGGCGCCCAGTGCCTTCAGGTAGTCGGCATGCTCGGCTTTGCCACTGATCGCATGCACTTCGAAACCCGCGCGGCTGAAGATGTCGACCGCCAGCGAGCCCACGCCGCCCGTGGCGCCGGTGACAGCCAGCGGACCGAGGTCGGGCGTCTGGCGGTTCTCGCGCATGCGGAACAGCGCGAGCGCGGCGGTGAAGCCCGCGGTGCCCAGGATCATGCTCTCGCGCAGGCCCAGCCCCTTCGGCAGCGGGATGACCCACTTCGATTCCAGTCGCGCGTACTGGCTGTAGCCACCGTCGCGGGTTTCGCTGAGGCCGCAGCCGGTGACGAGGACTTCATCGCCTTCGCGGAAGGACGCATCGGTGGACGCGACCACATGTCCGGCCACGTCGATGCCGCCGACCAGCGGGAAACGCCGCAGGATCTTGCCCTGGCCGGTGCCGGCCAGCGCGTCCTTGAAGTTGACGGACGAAAAGGCCACGCGGATGACGACTTCGCCCGGCGCGAGGTCGTCCAGTGCGATCGCTTCGACGCCGCTGCGGTAGCCGTCGGCGTCGTTGTGGATGCGGAAGGCGTCGAAGGTGGGAGAGGCGTGCATGGGAACTCCGTGTTCCGGATCGGCGCTGCAAGGATAGCCCGTCGATCGCGCGCGCATCCGCCGCACGCGGCAAAGCCACCGATGGTGTCAGTCGCGCGGAGTGAACAGCGCGTTGAGTTCGCCGTATGCCGAGCGCGGGCCGGGGCCGGCGCGACCGTCGGCGAGGAAAGCGGCGGCCAGTGCGCGCGTCTGCCCGAACGCGGCCTCGGCCAGGTCCGAACCGGCACTCAGGCGAGCCACGCCCAGGGCTTCCAGTGCTTCGATCGGCGGCAATGCGGCACGCAACAGGACATTGAGCGGCAGACCCGCACCATTGGCGATGCCGCGGATGTCGTCGGCCTCGGTCACGCCCGGCACGAACAGGCCATCGGCGCCCGCCTCGCGATAGCGCGCGGCGCGTTCGAGCACGGTCGCCACGCGCTGCTCCGGCGGTGCGAGTCCGCGCAGGTATACGTCGGTGCGCGCGTTGACGAACACATCGAAACCGTTGCGCGCGGCGATCTCGCGGATCGCGACGATCTTCGCGCACAGCGCCTCCGGTGTGCCCGCGCCATCTTCCAGGTTGATGCCGACCACGCCCAGGCCGACCAGTCGTTCGACGTGATCGGCGACGGCGGCCGGCTCGTCCGAATAGCCACCTTCCATGTCGACGGTGAGCGGCACGCGCACGACGCGCGCAATCTCCGCCACCGCCGTCTGCAGATGCGCGAAGGGCAGGGTGTCGCCGTCGGAATAACCGCGGCTCCAGGCCAGGCCCGCGCTCGTGGTGGCGATGGCCTTCGCGCCGAGGGTTTCGATCAGGCGCGCGGAGCCGGCGTCCCACGCGTTGGCCAGACGCAGCACGCCTTCGGTGTGCAGTCGACGGAAGAGGGCGGCGTGCTCGGCGTTGGAACTCATGGTCGCTCCGGTGTCGGTGAGGGACGCGATGCTGTCACTCGCCGCGAAACCTTACTCGCCGTTTCCGGACGCGGACGTGACCGCCCCGCCCGCACCGGCCTGCGCGTCCCACTCGCGCAGCGCCTGCTCGACGGCGTCCACGCCGCGTGCGACCGCGGCGGCATCGATCTGGTCGACGCGGTCGCGGTCGGAATGGATCACCTGCATCACCTTCGGCGGCTGCGCGAGCTTCTTGCCGGCATACGCATCCAGCACCAGCGCGGCTTCATCACGGCCCACCAGTGAGTACGACACGGCCGGCCAGCCTGCGGCGAGGAACGGAAGGTGATCGGTCGGCGGGTACTGCTCGCCACTCACCAGTTGCAGGCGATTGCCCTGCGACGCGGTGCGACTGCCCTGGACCAGCGTCGCCTGCGCATCGGTGGGCGCCATCATCCACAGCGTGTCGCCCCAGCCGAAGACGTCGAAATTGACGTACAGGGCAGGGCGCGTCTTGCCGTCGGCGACGAAGGCCTTGGAGCCGAGCAGACCGGCTTCCTCCAGGTCCCAGAAGGCGACTGCGACGCGATGGTGCTGCAGGGGGCGCTGCTTGAAGCGCTGTGCGAGCGCGAGCACGGTCGCGCTGCCCGATGCGTTGTCGGTGGCGCCATCGCCCACGGCGACGCGATCCGAATGCGCGCCGATCAGCAGAAGTGGCGCACCGGCGGGGCCGGCGACCTCGGCATACAGGTTCTCGCCCGGGCGCTGTTTTGCGTCGAAGGCCAGCGTTTTCCATTCCAGGCCCAGCGTGTCCAGGCGTGCGGTGATCGCGGCACGGCGCCCGACGTCGTCCCCGGCCGCGGCGATGGACTGCACGTCGCCCAGCCATTGGGCGGCGGGGATTTGAGCCCGGGCGGCGTCCCGCGCAAGGACCGGCGCGGAAGGCGAGGCGAGAAAAAGGATCGTGAAGACGGCACTGGCAACTCGGCGCATCGCGAACACCCCCATTAGAATCGGTTCAGTTTGTACCCCAATTCAGGGTTGGGCATGGGCCGAAAGCCCTGTCGGGTACCGGCGCCCAGTGCGGCGCGATGGAAGGGAGAAAGGGATGACGATCCGGGTGTTCATCGTGGACGACCATTCGCTGGTGCGGACCGGCATGCGCATGATCCTGTCGGGCGAGACCGACATCGAAGTCGTGGGCGATGTGGAAAGCGGCGAAGAGGCCATGCCGCTGATCCGCAGGCTCAAGCCCGACGTCGTCCTGTGCGATCTGCATCTGCCCGGATTGAGTGGTCTGGAAGTCACCGAGCGCGTGGTCAAGGGCGACCACGGTACGCGCGTCATCATCGTCTCGGTGCTGCAGGACGGTCCGATGCCCAAACGCCTGCTGGAAGCGGGCGCATCGGGTTACGTGGGCAAGGGCGGGGATGCCGGCGAGCTGCTGCGTGCGATACGCGAGGTCGCGCGCGGCCGGCGTTTCCTGGCCAGTGGCATCGCGCAGAGCATGGCGCTCGCGGGCATCGATGGCGACGGCTCGCCGTTCGATCTGCTTTCGCCGCGCGAGATGGAGATCGCCCTGCTGCTGGTCCAGGGGCTGCGCCAGGACGATATCGCCAAGCGCCTGAGCCTGAGCGCCAAGACCGTGAACACGCACAAGACGCGCCTGTTCGAGAAGCTGGAGATCCACGACACCATCGCGCTTGCGCGACTGGCCAGTCGTTACGGCGTGATCGATCCGACCCAGGCGATCTGACGAAGCGGCACATCCGCGGGAACCGCGACGCACCCGCGCACCCAGCGATGGCGCTCGATCGCATCACCAGCCTGAAAACACACTGGCCGCCCGAAGGCGGCCAGTGATTCATCGCATCGCGACGGCGGGAACTCAGGCGTGGCCCTGTTCCTGCTTGTGCTCCTGCTCACGCTGCTCGGCGAGGTGCGCGTGCTCGAGGGCGGCGGCATCGGCCGGCGTGGATTCGTCGGTGTCGCTCTCCACGGCGGCATCCGCATTGCCCTCCGACTGGCCGATCACCGCCGCTTCCGCCGGCGTCGCTTCGACGACGGGGCTGGGCGAGGGCAGCGAATCGAACAGGCCCGGCGTGCGCGGCGCTTCCGTCACCGCCGCTGCCGAGGCAACGGTCGGGCGCGAATCGGCCGATTCGACCGCATCGCGAGCGGGTTCCGCATCTTCCTGCGGTGCCGGCTCGATCACTTCCGGGGCCTGCACCTTTTCCGGTGCGGGCACCGGTTCCGGCAGCACGACCGGCGGCTCGACGACCACGGCCGGCTCCGGCGTGATTTCCGCCGACATCTCGGCCGGCGCGGTCACTGCGGGCGCCGGGACGTCCGGCGTGCTCTCGACGGCAGCCGCGGCAGCAGGGGCGATCACGCTGGCGGCCACGGCCGCAACGGCGGCGTGCGCCGGCGTGACGGTGGGTGCGGCCGGGGTCACGACAGGCGCCGGAGAAGCAGGGGCGCTCGGCGCCGACGCGCGAACGGGCTCCACTTCGTCGTCGAAGTCGAACTCCGGCTGCGAGCGCGGCGTGGCCGACGTCGCGGCCATCGGCTCGACGTCGTCGTGCTGGTCGTCGTCGTCGTCCAGGCCCAGGGCGTCGTCGTGCAGCGTTGCATCTTCCGAACCTGCAGCCGCTTCACCACCGCCGCCACGACGGCGGCGGCGTCCACCCCGACGACCACGACGGCGACGGCTTCCACCCTCACCGGTCTCGGCATGCGGCGTATCGCCCGGGGGTGTGCCCGCACCCGGTGCGGTTTCGGCCGCGGGTTCGGCGACTGGCGTTGCGGCGGGCGTGGCAGCCGCGGCGACCACGGCCGGTGCGACCATCGCGATCGCTGCGGCATCGGTGGCCGGCGTCACGTCCGGCTTGGGCTCGTTGCGAGGCGGACGCGGCGCGTTCTCTACCGCGTTCTGCGGCTGCGGCTGCGACTGCGGCGCACGCGGCTCGGCCTGGGCCTGCTGCGGTTGCTGTTGCGGTTGCTTCTGCTGCTGGGGCTGCTTCTGCTGCCGCTGCGATTCCTGCTGCTGCTTGCCCTGCTGCTTCTGCTGTTCCTGCGGCTTGGGCTGCTTTTGCTGCTGTGGCTGCTGCTGACCCTTCTCGCGACGCTGTTCCTCGCGACGCGGCTGATCGTCACGGCGGCCATCGCGGCCCTGCTTGCCGTTGCGGTTGTCGCGACCCTCGCGACGCTGTGCGTTGCGATCGCCACGCTCGCCGCGGCCACCGCGCTGGTCCTGCGGTCGGCCGGTCGGCGCCGGTTCGACGGCGATCGGCGCACTGCCGCCACGGAAGAAGCGCAGGATGCGCTCGACCACACCGACCGAATGCGTCGGCGTCGCCACGACGGGGGCGGGCGCAAGTGCCGGAGCGGCGGCCTGCTCGCGCGGCTCGCGCATCGGCGCGGGCTGGGCCGGCTTGACGTTGGTCACCGCCGGCAGCGCCGGGATGTTGAGGTTGGCCTTGGTCAGCGCATGCGTGGGCAGCTTGCGCGGGGTGCCGCGCTGGTAGCTGGGCTTGTTGGATTCCTCGCCCAGCTCGTTCTCGCGGATGCGCGTGACGTCGTAGTGCGGGGTGTGCAGCTGCTCGTCGGCGACGATGACGATGGGCGCGTCGTGGCGCTTCTCGATTTCGCTGAGCGCGCGGCGCTTTTCGTTGAGCAGGTAATTGGCGATCTCGGTCGGAGCCTGCACCAGCACCTGGCCGGTGTTCTCCTTCATCGCGTGCTCTTCGGCCAGTCGCAGGATCGACAGCGACAGCGACTCGACGCTGCGCATGCGGCCGTGGCCTTCGCAGCGCGGGCAGACGATCTGGCTGGATTCGCCCAGCGACGGACGCAGGCGCTGGCGGCTCAGTTCGAGCAGGCCGAAGCGCGAGATGCGACCGATCTGCACGCGTGCACGGTCCTGCTTGAGCGCATGCGCCAGGCGGTTCTCGACATCGCGCTGGTGCTTGTTGCTGGCCATGTCGATGAAGTCGATCACCACCAGGCCGCCCAGGTCGCGCAGGCGCATCTGGCGGGCCACTTCCTCGGCCGCTTCCAGGTTGGTGTTGAACGCCGTTTCCTCGATGTCGCCGCCCTTGGTGGCGCGCGCCGAGTTCACGTCGATGGCGGTCAGCGCCTCGGTCTGGTCGATCACCAGCGCGCCGCCGGAGGGCAGGCGCACTTCGCGCTCGTACGCGTTCTCGATCTGCGATTCGATCTGGAAGCGGTTGAACAGCGGCGTGTCGTCGGTGTAGTGCTTGAGCTTGCGCAGGTTGTGCGGCATCACCTGCTCGACGAAGTCGCGCGCCTCGGCGTACATCTCCGGCGTATCGACGAGGATCTCGCCGATGTCGGGGCGCATGTAGTCGCGCAGCGCACGGATGATCAGGCGCGATTCCTGGTAGATCAGGAACGGGCCGGGCTTGGTCAGCGCGGCTTCGGCGACGGACTTCCAGACCTGGAGCAGGTAGTCCAGGTCCCACTGCAGTTCTTCCGCATCGCGGCCGACGCCGGCGGTGCGGATGATCACGCCCATGTCGTCGGGGATGTTCAGCGCGTCCATGGCGCGCTTGAGCTCTGCGCGGTCTTCGCCCTCGATGCGACGCGACACGCCACCGGCAGTGGGCGAGTTGGGCATCAGCACCATGTAGCGGCCAGCCAGCGAGATGAACGTGGTCAGGGCAGCGCCCTTGTTGCCGCGTTCTTCCTTGTCCACCTGGACGACGATTTCCTGGCCTTCACGCAGCAGTTCGCGGATCGTCGCCTTGTTGTGGTCGACGCCGGCCTGGAAGTAATCGCGGGAGATCTCCTTCAGCGGCAGGAAGCCGTGACGCTCGCCGCCGTACTCGACGAAGGCTGCTTCGAGCGAGGGCTCGAGGCGGGTGATCTTGCCTTTGTAGATGTTGGACTTCTTCTGTTCCTTCGACGGCTGTTCGATGTCGATGTCGTACAGGGTCTGGCCGTCGACGATGGCGACGCGCAGTTCTTCCGCCTGCGTCGCGTTGATCAGCATTCGCTTCATTGTTGCGTTCCTCGCGCGCTCCTGCGCGTGGTCGGCGCAGAACGCAACGCGTCCTGCAGCCGCGGAACGCCGTGGGCGTTTCGCTTCTGGATACCGCAAGCCGGCCAGCGCCCGGAAAGCCCTGGCGCGCCGGCTTCAAGTTTTCCAGCGCTACGACACCACGGCACGCCGCGGGAGCGCTTTAATTGTTTCTTTCCTGACAGCTAGGGGCCGGCGGCGCGGACGCCGCACGGGACGTTGTTCATCGCAGCGGTTTGACCCGCTGGGCGAGGTCCGGTTCCGCCGGGCCATCGCTGCTAACATGGCTACCCCGGGGGCAGTGGTTAGACGCGGACCGGAATCGCAGGAAAGGGCTTTCGGCCACTGGTGTGCAACTTCCTGCGAAATCAAAACCTTATCTCGCGTCGCGAGTGTAACAGATAACCCCCGCCGGATGACCCATTCAGCCCCACCCAAGACCGGCCAGGCCCCCCGGCCCGGCGCCGACGACCGTCAGGTCCGTACCGTCCGCGTGCCTGACGAACGGGCCGGCCAACGGCTGGACAACTTCCTGCTGGGCCAGCTCAAGGGCGCCCCGCGTTCGCTGGTCTACAAGCTGGTCCGGTCCGGACAGGTCCGCGTGAACGGGGGCCGGGCCAAGGCCGAGCGCAAGCTGGAAGGCGGGGACGAGGTACGGATCCCGCCGGTGCGCGTTGCCGAGGCCGGCGACCGGCCCACGCCGCCCAAGGGGCTGCTGGACGCCCTGGAAGCTGCGATCGTGTTCGAGGACGCACGCCTGCTGGTGCTGAACAAGCCCTCGGGGCTGGCCAGCCATGGCGGCAGTGGCATCAGCCATGGGGCCATCGAATCCCTGCGTGCGCTGCGTCCGAACCAGACGCTGGAGCTCGTCCACCGGCTCGACCGGGACACCTCGGGTCTGCTGGTGGTCGCCAAGAAGCGTTCGGCCCTGACCGAGCTGCAGGCGCTGATGCGCGAGGACGGCGGCATTGCCAAGCGTTACCTGGCCCTGCTGACCGGCCGCATGCCGGACGGCGTGATGACCGTGGACGCGCCGCTGCACATCGGCCTGCGCCAGGGCGGCGAACGCCACGTCCAGGTGAACCCGGCCGGCAAGCCGTCGCTCAGCCATTTCCGCGTGCTTGAGCGCCGCGGCGGGCAGTCGTACTGCGAAGTGCGCATCGAGACCGGCCGCACCCACCAGATCCGCGTGCATGCGCAGCACATCGGCCACCCCATCGCCGGGGACGACAAGTACGGCGATGTCGACGCCAACAAGCGGCTGCGCGATCAGGCCGGGCTGAAGCGCCTGTTCCTGCACGCCTCGACGCTGGAATTCGCGCTGGACGGCGGCAAGGCGCCGTACCTGCTCAACGCGCCGCTGGCACCGGAGCTGATCGACGTGCTCGACCGCCTGGCCTGACGCGCATCAACCGCCGCTGCGGCGGCGCTGCTCGTCCAGCGCGAAGCACGACTGCGGCCGCACCTGCGGTGGATGGAAGTTCACCGGAACCTGCAGTTTGCTCGTCAGCGGCTGGCCGTCGCGTGTGGCCGGCTTGAAGCGCCAACCGCGTACGCCTTCCAGTGCGGCCTTGTCCAGGGCCGCCACGCCACTGCCACGGAACACTTCGACCGATGCCGGCCGTCCATCCGTTCCGATGCTCAACTGCAGAACGACCTGTCCACCGACGTTGTCGCAGAGCAGTTCCTCCGGGTACGACGGCGGCGGCGTGTCCACGGCGAGCAGTTCGGTGGTCGGTACCGGCGGGGCGGGCGGTTGCGCCGGCTGGCACGCCGCCAGCGCCAGGACGATGGCAGTGAAGGGGGCGATGCGGGGAAGCGTGCTCATGCGTGCGGCCTCGCGTATGCGGATGCGGGAATCAGGACAACAGGCTTTCGGCCTTGGCGGCGCATATGAAGTCGTTCTCGCTCAGCCCGCCGACGTCATGGGTGGAATAGCGCACGACGCAGCGGTTGTAGTGGACGCCCAGGTCCGGATGGTGGTCTTCGCGATGGGCCATGAATGCCAGCGCGTTGACGAATGCCATGGTTTCGTAATAGTTGGCGAAGTGGAACGTCTTGGAGATCGCATGGCCGTCCTCCACCACTTCCCAGCCGGGAACCTCGGGCAACAGCTCGCGCACGCGCGCTTCGCTGAGGCGATGCTCGCTGCCGCGGCGGGCCAGGCAGTGGGCCTGGGCGAGGGGAATCAGGTCGTTCACGGGTCAAGGCTCCTTGCTGCGATACCGGTCGTGCGTCCCGGACTGAACGGAACGCATCGTCGGCGATCGCGGGTGACGGGCGCGCCATCAGGCTGCGCGGACACCGGTAGAATAGCCCCATGATCAACATTTCCGAATCCGCCCAGAGCCACTTCCGCAGGCTGATCGAGCGCGAAGCCCTGCCGGGGCTGGGTGTCCGGCTGTCGGCGGTCCATCCCGGTACGCCGCGCGCCGACGTGCGCCTGGAGTTCGCCGAACCCGGTGATCTGCAGGGCGACGAATGGGCGATCGATTGCGAAGGCTTCACGCTGTGGCTGGACGCCGCCAGCGTGACGTTCCTGGACGGCGCGGAGATCGACTACGAAACCCAGGCCACCGGCGGCCAGCTGCAGATCCGCGCGCCGCGCATCAAGGGCGAAGCGCCGGCCGATTCGGCTTCGCTGGTGGAGCGCGTGCACTGGATCGTCGAGCAGGAGATCAATCCCCAGCTGGCCTCGCACCGCGGTCACGTGTCGGTGCAGGAAGTCACCGCCGATGGTGTCGTGCTGCTGCGTTTCGGCGGTGGTTGCCACGGTTGCGGCATGGCCGACGTGACGCTGAAGCAGGGCATCGAGAAGACCCTGCTCAGCAAGGTACCCGGCGTGACGGCGGTGCGCGATGCGACCGACCATGCGACCGGTGATGCACCTTACATCCCACGCGATTCGGCGGCCTGAGCCGGATCCGGCGACGTAGATGTTCTCCGCCGCCGACCTGATCCACGCACTGCAGCGACGGCTGCAGCTGATCGCGCCGCACCTGCGGCGTCCACCGGGCGAATTCCCGTCGGGCTGGCAGGCCTGGTTCGACAGCATGCGCGAACGCGTCGGCGCGGTGCGCGGCGCCACGTCGGATGCGATCGTCGCTGTGTTCCTGCAGCGGCCGCTCGCGACGCGCCCGCTGCGCATGGCCGAACTCACGCGCTGGCAGGCATTCCGCACGCTGCTGCGGCAGGACTGGCACGAAACCTCCCCCGACAAGGCCGACCGTCGCACGCATTGGTTCGCGATGGTGTTCACCGTGCTGTGGCACCTGTTCTTCAGCGCCATGCTGCTGTACCTGATGTACCTGCGCTTCATGGCGCTCAGTGCTCCGCCGCCGCAGGGCGAGGAAGTGGTGATGGTGGAGTACATCGGGCGAGGCACGCCGAAGGAGCCGGGCGGTGGCGCGACCGAACCCACCCAGCAGCCGCGTCCCGCACAACCCGCGCCGAGTCCGCAGCCGCCGCAACCGTCCACGCAGGAAGAAACCGCGCAGCTCTCCACGCCGGCAGCGCCTTCGGTTCCGGCGCCGCCCGCGCCGTCAGTCGATGCCCCGTTGCCCGATGTCGCCCAACGCGACGTGCCCGAGCCGCAGGTGCCGCCACAACCGGCGCCGCCGGTGGAACAGGCGGTCACCGTGAGCGAACCGACGCCGGACGCGCCGAACGTGTTCGTGCTGCCGCCCACGCGACGACGCCCGCCGGAACCAAGGCTCGCCGTACCCGAACTGAGCACCACCGCCCCCACGGTGCAGCAGGCCGAAGTGGCCGAACCGGTGCAGCCGATCCATCGCGAGATGACACCGCGTGAGATGGCCGTGCCCACCATTCAACCGCGCGAGCGCGAGATCACGGCGCGCGAAGTCACCGCGCCGTTGCCGCGTGTGCAGGCACCCGTCGTGCGCACGCCGACCGTGACCGCGCCGCAGGTGCAATCGACCGCGCCGACCGTGCGTACGCGCGACGTTCCCACACCGGCCGCTCCTGCGGCAGCGCCGATATCGGCACCGCCCGCCACCACTGCTGCGACTGCCCCCTCGTCTGCGCCTTCCACGGCACCCAGCGCTGCACCGTCCGCCACAGCGGCGCCGGGACCTGCTGCGACCGCGCCCGCGGCGGCCGCAACCGCGCCGGGCGCGCCGTCGCAACCGGCGGCCACCGCCGGTGCGGGACCGAGTCCGACGCCCGCGCCCGGAACCTGGTCCACGCCGCGACGCGGCGACGACTGGGGCGAGAGCACGCGCAATGTTCCGGGTGGGCAACGGGGCGTCACACCCGGCCTGTACAACAGCGACGGCACCGTGCGCCTTCCCGAAGCGACCGGTTCCGCCTCACCGGGCGAGCCGCCGGGCGCGCTCACCCAGGAAATCCGCGACCTCGACCGTTCCGGCACGTGGCTCAAGCGCAAGCCGATCGATTTCGAGCCGACGTCGTTCGACAAATACTGGGTGCCCAATGAAACGCTGTTGGCCGAATGGGTGCGCAAGGGCATCCAGAAGGTCGCCATTCCCATCCCGGGCACCAACAAGCGCATCGAATGCGTCGTGTCGCTGCTCGCATTGGGCGGTGGCTGCGGCTTGAACGATCCCAACCTCAACGATCAGCCGGCAGGCGCGCGTCCGCCACCCGATATTCCGTTCAAGCCTGAATTGCAGGAAGACAACGGCAGCGTGCGTCCCTGACGTAGCGTCCACGTCGTGGGCGGAAGCAATTTCGCGTCCGGAAAGTTGGACACACGCCGCGCCCCGCGCGTCGCAGGCCTTCCTTTCGAAGTGGCCGGTGACGCGCGCGATCCTGCGCTCACACCTCTTCGGCGTCGTCGCGCAGCAGGTCCTGACAGCGACGACATGCGGCCTCGGCGCGGCTGAGGTGTTCGCGTACGCGCTCGATCGGCTCGCCATGGTCGATCAGGCTCATGGCGGCCGCATTCGCCATCGTGATGGTGTTGAGCTCATTGCGAAGCCGGTGCATCCATTGGCGTCCCTGCCCGGTGTCGTGTGCATGCGTGGAGGGCACGGTCACCGCGAATCCTTGGCGCGCTTCAGCCGCGCCAGCTGGTTGTGGATGGTGCGCACGCTGACGCCAAGCGCCTGCGCCGTGCGGGTGCGGTCGTTGTCGAAGTGTTCCAGCGTTCGCGCCAGCATCTCGCGTTCGATCTCCGCATAGCTGGTGCCGATGGTGAAGACCACGCCATCGGTATCGACACCGCCGATGCCGGTCCGTCGCGGCGTCGGCCACACGCGCACGATGGCGCCATCGCTGCCCAGGTACGCGCGCTGGATCGCGCTGCGCAACTCGCGCACGTTGCCGGGCCAGGCATGGCGCTGCAGCAGGCGTTCGCTGTCATCGGCCAGACGTTTTTCCGTGCCATGGCGCGCATTGAGAGCGTCGAGGAAGTGCTGCGCCAACATCAGGATGTCGTCGCCGCGCTCGCGCAGCGACGGCAGCACGATGGGGTAATCGGCCAGACGATAGAACAGGTCCTCCCGCAGACGTCCCTCGGCCATCGTCGCGTGCGGGTCGCGGTTGGTGGCGGCGATCACGCGCACGTCGATCGGCACCGTCTCGGTGCCGCCCACGCGCACCAGCGAGCCGCTCTCGAGCACGCGCAGCAGGTAGATCTGCGCAGACGGCGACATCTCGGTGATCTCGTCGAGGAACAGCGTGCCGCCCTGCGCCTGTTCGAAGTGGCCGGGATGGCGGTGGGTGGCGCCGGTGAAGCTGCCGCGTTCATGTCCGAACAGGTGGCTTGCGAGCAGTTCAGGCGAGATCGCTCCCGCATTCACCGGCACGAACGGGCCACGTCGCCCGCTGCGTTCGTGCAGGGCGCGCGCGACGAGCTCCTTGCCCGTGCCGCTGTCGCCCCAGATCAGTACCGACGCATCCGATGGCGCGACGCGTTCGATGTCGGCGTACACCCGTTGCATCGCATCGCAACGGCCCACCATTCCGTAATGGTGCGCCGCCTGCGCGCGCGCATGCGCGGCGGCGGACTGGGCGAGCAGTGCATCGAACTGCTCCGGGCACAGCGGCTTGAGCAGGTAGTCGTAGACCGGGCGCGACACCGCCTGGATCGCCGATTCCACCGTGGGCTGGCCGGTGACGATCACCGCGTGCTCGTGCTCCGGCATCGCCGGATCGTCCAGCAGCTCCAGGCCGCTGCCATCGGGCAGGTCCAGGTCGAGCAGCAGCAGATCCAGCGGAGGCAGGTGTCCCATCTGGCGCGACTGCTCCAGCGAATGGGCCACATACGGTTGGAAACCGCGCATACGGGCGAAATCGGCGGCGGACGCGGTGAAGTCGCGATCGTCATCGACGATCAACAAGGATGCGGGCACGGCTGCGTCCCTCCGGGGCGGGCCGTCAGCCTATGTCGCCTCAGGTTAAGACGTCTTGAAGAAGCTTCACGGTCGATGGAAACAATTTCCGTCCATGCGCCATCGCATCGTGCCGATTCACCGTGAATGCGTGCAGATGAGTCGTGCGCAGGCGCGCGTGCGGAAGGATTTTCACGTCGCGTTCGCGGCGTTCCGACGCGCCGATGCGTTGGCACGCGTGTTGCGTGTGGCTTCAGTGTCCGCGGGGTATGAGGAGAGTTCCTGCGGGACTTTGCGGGCATTGAAACGGCGCAACACGGCCCCTTTTCAGGGAGAGAGGAGCGATGACGATGAATACCAAACTGTTCTACGCAGAGAGCTCGATCGCCGTGGAAGCGGTGGACATGGACGAGGAGATTGCGCACTGGATGCACCACTACCGCAATTACGTCCCCGGCTTTCGTACCCAGGACTACCTGCCCGCGCTCAAGCTGGGTCTCGACGCCTATCTGCGCGGCCACGGCCAGGATTTCGAAGCGATGACAGAAAGCCTGCAAACCAGCTACGAGCGCGTGCGTGGTCCATCGCGGTTGGACTGGAACGAGGCGCTGCCCGTGGCGATGGCCGCGTGGACGCGATTGGCCGAACGCAACGCGGTGCGTCGGCTGGGCGACGGCGCATTCGGTTTCGCCGCGCTTAGCTGAAGATTGAAGGGGAACCGGGCAGGGAAGCCCGATCCCCGTCCCACGCATGTCGTGCTCAGTGGGGGCGTGCGACACCCTTGAGCAGTTCCTCCGAGGAGTGATCGTCGCCGCTGTAGGCGAAGTCGGAAAGCGAGACGAATCCCACCAGCCGCTTCTCGCGGTTGATCACCGGCAGACGCCGTACCTGAAGATCGGCCATGTTGCGGGCCACATCGTCCAGCTCGTCGTCGTCGAAGCAATAGCGGATCCGCTCGGTCATCACCTCGCGAACGGGTGTGTCGGCGCTCATGCCCCTGGCGACCGCGCGGATGGCGATGTCGCGATCGGTGACCATGCCGACCAGCCGGTCGCCATCGCCGACCGGCAGGCTGCCGACATCCATGCGCTGCATGGTCTCCGCCGCCTCGCGTATGGTGCGGTGGGGCGCCGTAAGGAAGACGTCGGTGTTCATGATTTCAGCCACTTTCACGGCAGTCGCTCCAGTCAGTCGGACGGAACATCGACGATTGCACAGCGACGATTGCGCGTGCGTGAAGCGCGCGCGCCGCCCGTGCAGGTCGTGTCACGACGCCCATTCACACACGCTCGCGTCACGGGGTGCTGCCTAGCATCCGCCGCTCATGGCACAGGAGGGCTGGGCATGGGCATCATCATCTGGTTGGTCGTGGGTGGCGTCGTGGGTTGGCTGGCAAGCCTGATCATGCGGCGCGACGCGCAGCAGGGCATCCTGCTCAACATCGTCGTCGGCATCGTGGGTGCATTCATCGGCGGATGGCTGGGCGGCATGCTCGGCATCGGCGGCGGCGACATCAATGACGGCAACTTCAGCGTGAGCGGACTGCTGCTGTCGCTAGTCGGTGCGGTGGTGCTGCTGGCCATCGTCAACCTGTTCACGCGCGGGCGCGCCCGCTGATCGCATTCGCCGGGGACGGTGATGGCGGTTCCGACCACCGCCATTCGTGGTGCGGGTATGGTTGTAAAGTGGTGTCGGGTACCGGCGTCGCCCTCGTCGAAGGGCGACGCCAGACGCTGGCGGCGGGAGCCTGTTGGTGATCTGACGCGACGAGTCGCAGGCGACTGCCCGGACGATCAGCCCCGTCGTTGCGCACGCCAGTGCGCGAGTGCGGCCGGCAGGAAGTCGCCGACCGCGATTCCCAGCGCTTCATACGCATCGAGTCGATCGAGCACCCGTTGACGCAGGTCCGCCAACGCGGGCGCGTCCAGATGCGCGGGTTCGCCCTGTACGGCGTCCAGCACCGCCGCGCCCCAGTCGAACAGTGCGTCCGCACCGCGCAGCAGTTCCGCGCGCAGCCAGGGACGCAGCGGAGCGTGGACGGTATGGCCGATGCCGCGCAGGCGTTCGGCCTCGTCGGTCAGCAGCGCCTGCGCGCCGCGATACCACTCGGTGTGTCCGGCGGCCTCACGGCGGACGGTGAGCGGCGAGGGCGCGCCGTGTTCGGCGAGCCGATGGCCCAGGTCCAGTTCCAGCCGGCGTGCATCGCGCACGGTTTCGGTTTCCACCAGCACCGCGCGGTCGAGGTCGAAGAACTCGAAGTAGCGCGTGTGCAGCGCTTGCATGCGCTGCAGCGGATGACGCGAGAAGCCCAGCTTGAGCAGGTCCTCGTACGCACACGGAAGCACGTACAGATAGCACGCGCCTTCGCTGGGGCCGTGCGTGACTTCGGGGGCGGAACTGCGCAGGAAGGGCATGCGCGCATCATCGCGCAGGCGGCGTCACCACGTGGCGTTGATGCGCGGGTCGCAATGCTGCGCGCATGGCACGTTCCAGACCCGCCGCAGCGCCGGCGCCGGACAACGGCGCCGCCGAATCGGCGTCGCACGGCGGACTGGTGTACGTCAGCGACGACCAGCCCGGACTGCGCCGTATCCGCGCGGGCCGCGGCTTCCGCTATGTCGATCCGCAAGGCCGCACCGTGCGCGATGCCGGCACGCTGGCGCGCATCCGTGCGCTGGCCATTCCGCCGGCCTACCGTGATGTGTGGATCTGCCTGCGGCCCAATGGGCATCTCCAGGCATCGGGTCGCGACGCACGCGGACGCAAGCAGTATCGATATCACCCGCGCTGGAAGCAGGTGCGCGATGCGCGCAAGTTCGACCGCATCGTCGCCTTCGCCGCGGCGCTTCCTCGCCTGCGACGCGTGCTGCGCCGCGACCTGGCCCGCGAAGGCGTCGGCCGCGAGAAGGTGGTGGCGCTGGTGGTGGCCGTGCTGGCCGACACGCGGGTGCGCGTGGGCAATGCCGAATACCAGCGCGACAACCGCTCCTACGGCCTGACCACGTTGCGCAACCGACATGTCGAATTCCTGCGCGGCGGACGGGCGCACCTGCGCTTCCGGGGCAAGGGCGGGCAGGAACACGACGCCGTGCTCGACGATGCTCGCCTCACACGCCTGGTGCGCCGCTGCCAGCAACTGCCGGGGCAGTTGCTGTTCCAGTACGTCGACGATGCGGGGAACGTGCAACCGGTGGACTCCGGCCTGGTCAACGACTACCTGCGCGAGTCGATGGGCGATGACTTCACCGCCAAGGATTTCCGCACCTGGGGCGGCACGCTGGACGCGATCCAGCGCCTCGCGCGGTGCGAGGTGCCCATGAAGGACGACGGCACGCCCCACGTGGCCGAGGTGACCTCGCTGCGCAATGGCGTGATCGCCGAGGTGGCCGCGGGCCTGGGCAACACGCCGGCCGTGTGCCGTGCCTCGTACATCGACCCCCTGGTGTTCGAGTGCTGGGAAGACGGCCGGCTGCAACGTGCCGTGGCCAATGCGCGCGGGGAGCGGCAGTGGGAACAGGCGGCGCTGCGCCTGTTGCGACGGGGGCGGAGAAGGGCGCGATGAGGGGATGCGTGATGCGCGCGCCCTGATGTCGGCGCTTCGCGACCTCCGCAACCCCGCATAGCGCGCCTCGCGATGCCAACTTTGCCGAATCTGGCGCGTCGTGCCAGAAAAATGTGATCGGGTTCAAGAATGTCGGCCCGTTGACGATAAACCTCATCGAGCGGGGCTCCTCACACCGGACCCCGCCCATTTCGCGCTGGCACGCCCATTGCACGACAGTCGCCGCAACGCATCGCCGTTGCCGATCGGCTGTGCGCGTGCGTGCCCGCCCGTTCTGCATTTCTTTTACTTCAGCGGGGGAGCCGCATCTGATGAATCATGTATTTCGCGTTGTATGGAACCGTGCCCTGAACCAATGGGTCGTGGCCTCAGAACTGGTCCGCGGCCGCGTCAAGGGGGCGCGCTCCGTCAGCGCAGGTGTCGCCGATGCCACGATGACGCGGCTGGGCGCGGGCATCCTCACCGTGCTGCTCGGCATGCCCATGGCGCATGCGCACACCATCTCGATCGGTTACGAAAACTCCGGCGACCGGTCGCTGACCTTCTGGTACGGCACCTACCATCCGGCTTCGCAGACGACCTACACCGAAGGTTCGCTGCGCCTGCAGGGCCCCAACGGCATGGACGTCACGCTGCCGTTCGCGCTGCTGTCGCATGGCAAACCCGGTGGACTGGTCGATGGCGACACCAACTTCTACAACAACGGGCTAGGCGCGCTGGGCGGCATCAACCTGGACCCGCGCGGTGAACCCGCGAACTGGCAGGGCCTGCAGTTCACCAACCTGTTCGCCGGCACGTACACCTTCACCTACGTGCCCATCGCCAACCCGACGCAGGTCTGGGCGCCGGAAAGCCCGGTGATTCTGAGCAGCACGATCACCATCATCACCGCCGACCTGAGCACCGCGCCGCGCATCGAGACCGGCCAGGTCGTGAACGAAACGCAGGTCGGCGACCCGCTGCTGTTCGACGGCGGCACGCTGCGCATCGAACACGACACCACGCTGCCGCAGGATGTTTCGTTCACCAATGCCGGCGGCACGCTGGACACCAACGGTCATGAGCTGTGGCTCAACGGCGACATCGACGGCCGCGGCGACATGACCAAGGAAGGCGACGGCACGCTGTTCCTGCGCGGCAACAACACCAACACGGGCGACATCGTCATCAACGACGGCATCGTCAACGTGATCGCGGACAGCAACCTGGGCTCGCCCGACTCGAACGTGATCTTCAACGGCGGCACGCTGCAGTGGGGCGACGATTTCGACCTGGGCAACCAGCGCGACCTCGTCCTCAACGCCGGCGGCGGCACGCTGGACGTCCAGACGCACGACACGCACATCGACCAGGCCATCACCGGCACGGGCGATCTGACCAAGACCGGCACCGGCACGCTGGAACTGGCCGGCAACAACACCTACACCGGCGGCACCACCATCGACGAGGGAACGCTGGCGCTGGTCGGCAACGGCTCGCTGGCGAACTCCGACGGCGTCGCGATCGGCAGCGATGGCACGCTCGACATCTCCGGCGCCAACGGCGACGCGACGCTGACCGGCCTCACCGGCGACGGTGACGTGGCGTTGGGCGGCAACAGCCTGACGCTGACCGGCGGCAATGGCAGCTTCGACGGTCGCATCGACGGCACCGGTTCGGTGATCGTCACCGGCGGCACGCAGGCGCTGACCGGCAACAACGGCTTCAGCGGTGGCCTGGTCGTCGCGGGCGGCACCGTGCAGGTGTCCAGCGATGCCAGCTTCGGCACCGGTGTCGTCACCATCGGCGACGGCGTGCTGCAGACCACTGGCGGCTTCACCAGCGACAACGATTTCGTGCTGTCCTCGACGCACGCCGTCGTCGATACGGCCGGCCACGACGTCACCTTCAACGGCGACCTGTCCGGCAGCGGCAGCCTCAACAAGATCGGCGACGGCACGCTCACGCTGAAGGGCGAGAACTCGCAGGACGGCCTGAACGTGAAGGGTGGCACGGTCGAGTTCGCGTCCGACGCTTCGCTCGGCCGCGCCGGAAGCGTGGTCACCATCGCCGACAACACCACGTTGCGTTCGCTGGACTCGATGACGATCACGCATGAGATCTTCGTCGACAACACGCGTTCGGCCGTGTTCGACACCAACGGTTTCGACATCACCGTGGCCGGCGACATCGGCGGCTCGGGCATCGTGCAGAAGCTCGGCGGCGGCGTGCTGACGCTGTCGGGCAACAACAGCCAGGTGCTGATGCAGGTGCAGGGCGGTTCCATCGCCGTGACCTCGCAGGAAGCGGCGGGCGCTGCCGGCGGCGACATCTATATCGGGCAGGACGGCAACTTCACCGCACTGTCGGGCATGAACGTGACGCAGAACGTGCACGTCACCGGTGACAACGCGCGCTTCGAAACGCGCGGTGCGCCGGTCTCGCTGACCGGTTCGCTGGACGGCAGCCACTGCCTGATCAAGTCCGGCTCGGGCCGCCTGGACATGCGCGCCGGCGGTTCCAACGCCATCGGCGCGTGCATCGAGCAGGGCGACCTGGCCTTCAACAGCACCTTCGCGGGCAACGTGTGGGTGTACGCCGACGGCACCGCCAGCGGCAGCGGCCGCGTGGAAGGTTCGATGGACGTGAAGGGCGTGCTGTCGCCGGGCAATTCGCCGGGCACGCTGGTGGTGGCGGGCAATGTCGTGCAGAACGCGGGCAGCGTGCTCGTGGCCGACATCGATGGCCGCACCGCGGGCAACGGTGCGGGTCACTTCGACACGCTGCGCGTGGTTGGCGCCGGCCACACGTACACGGCCGGCGGTGAGCTGCAGCCGATCCTGCGTGGCATCACCGGCGACGCCACCAACACCTTCGTGCCGAACGTGGGCGACAGCTTCGCCATCGTCCAGGCCGAAGGTGGCGTGACCGGTTCCTACGACAGCCTGCTGCAGCCGCAGTCGGGCCTGGCCGCCAACACCCGCTTCGACGTGCGCTACGACGCCAACGCGGTGGTGCTGATGGTGACGCCGGACCGCTACGAGCTGGCCATGTCCACCCGCAACACCGCCGCCGTCGGCGCCGCCATCGACGCGGTCCGTACCGCTGCGGGCGCGCGTGGCACGGATGGTACCGCTCGCGTGGAATCGAGCCTGATGGGCCTGCGACTGGCGGACATGGCGTCGGCGTTCGACCAGCTCGACGGCGAGTTCCACGCCACCACGCGCGGCGTGCTGGCCGACGATGCCCGTCGCGTGCGCGAGGCCGCGCTGGACCGCATGAGCGGTGGTCGTTCGCCGCTGGCGAAGACGCAGCAGCCGGGCGATGCGGTGTGGGCGCAGGTGCTCATGGCGGGCGGTTCGCTCGACAGCGACGGCAATGCCGGCGCCGCCGAGTACAACGGCAGCGGCCTGCTGGTCGGCGCGGAACACCGCTTCGAGAACGGCTGGCAACTCGGCGTGATGGGTGGCAGTGAACGCACCGACATGGAAGTCGCCTCGCGCGCCTCCAGCGGCGATGCCGACACGCTGCACCTGGGCCTGTACGCCGACCAAAGCTGGGGCGCGTTCGCCGTGCGCGGTGGCGTGGGCGTGGCGCAGCATTCGATCGACAGCGAGCGTTTCGTCAACCTGCCAGGCCTCAGCCAGCGTCTGGTGGCCGACTACGATGCGCAGACCCGCCAGGCGTACGTGGAAGGCGGCTACGCCATCGAAGGCGAGCACGGTTCGCTGGAGCCGTACGTGCAGTTCGCCCGCGTGGAGACGAAGAACGACGCGTTCGCCGAAACCGGTGGCAGCGTTGCGTTGAACGTGGACGGTGAAACGACCACGCTGGACGTGTCGACGGTCGGCGTCCGCGGTGAGCTGTCGCTGACCAGCGGCGGCACCGGCGAGGGCTGGTTCAACCTGCGCGGCGGCCTGGGCTGGCGTCATGCGTCGGGCGATCTGTCGTCGCAGACCCGCCTGGGCTGGAACGGCGGCGCCGACTTCAGCGTTGCCGGCACTCCGCTGGCCGAAGACGCCGCGGTGGCAGAACTGGGTGTGTCGGCCTGGCTGAGCCCGCGCACGCTGCTGGAAGTGGGCTACGAAGGCCAGTACGCCGATGAAGGACGCGACCACCAGGCCATGGCACGCCTGTCGATCCGCTTCTGATCGCGGCGTTCGTCAGGAAAGCTCGCGACGAAGAAATGCGTTCGCGAGAACAGGGAAGGGGCGGCGAAAGCCGCCCCTTCTTCGTTACGGAACGTTGCGTGCGACGACGTGCGCGTCGCCTTCGTCGTGCCCGGCAGTCGCCGACGCATCGCGCATGGCGATGGAGCCGAGATCCTGGCCACTCAGGCGCGCGATGAGTTCGATGCCCCGGGCGGTTGGATCCCAGCGGCCGCCATCCTGTGTGGCCAGGCCCAACGCCGCCAGGCGGTGCATGGTCGGCGCCGCCATGAGCGCGCGTTCCCACGCGAACAGCTGCGCGCGGTTGCGCAGCGCCAGCAGGGCGAAGCGTTCGGTCTGGGTGAGTTCCGCGCCGGCGAGTCGATGGGCTTTGTACATGTGTCGTGTCGTAAGCGAGGGAACCGTCAGAATCCACACCCGCGGTCATCGCGAACCATCGGACGGCTCCGAATGAAGGGAGCGTGGATGCGAGTGCGCGTGAAAGGGGCTGCGAAGGATCGTCGTGGTGGTTGGATGGCCGAAGGGCAGGGAATGCCTTCCGGGTGTTCGTGGCAGATCGGAAAGGCCCGCACGCGGCGGGCCTTTCTGGAACGATGGAAGCGCAGCGGCGCTTACTGCGCCCCGGTCGCGTCGGCTCCCGCCGCACCGCCGTGTTGCGCGAGCATCTGGCGGAATGACGCGTCCAATGCCTGCGCTTCCTTGTTCTTGTCGCGCGCCTTGACGATGTCCGCGTCGTTGCCCGGCGCACCGGTTGGCGCGCCGACTGCGGACCGCGATCGGCTCCAGGCGATGCCGCATTGGCCGTGGTGTGCGCGCATCACCGGCGTCGCGGCGATGCTGGCGTTGCCTTCGGCGCTGAAACGGTAGCTCACCTGCTGCGTCGGCTTGGCGCTGAGCAGGCCCACCGACACGTGGTTGGGCAGCGTGTCCCACCGGCGCACGTCGGCATCGGGCTTGACCTTGGTGCTGATGCCGCCGGACACGGCCAGGATGGCCAGGCCCGCGAGCTGCAGCGGCGGAAGCCCAGACTGTGTGAGCACGTAACCCACGCCGGCGCCGCCCTGCAATCCATTGCGCAGCTGCGCCTTGCCGTTGAGGATGGAATCGAACGCGCGGCCGCCGCGCGTGGTCGCCTGGAAATAGACGTTGCTGTATTCGTCCAGTGCGAGTGCTGGCGCCTTGCCCGCGGCGACGCTCGCGCGCTCGTCGCGTCCGGCGTCGAGCGCATCGGCGAAGGTCAGCAGCTTGTTCTCGCTGCCACGCGCCATCTTGACCGGGCCGCGCCCGATGTCGGCGATCAGCAGCGTGTTCTCCTTGCCGGGAAGCCTCACCGCCGGATTGACCTGCTTCGCGACGGCGAAGGCATCCGACGCCTGCGTCGTGTCGCCCATGCAGTACGACGCCCAGCCCGACAGGTAGTTCATCAGCGCGAAATCGCCCTGGAACTCTTCGGCTTCCGACAGCGTGTCCTGGAACTCGCCGGCCATGAACGAGGCTCGGGCGTTCTGGTAATCGCCTTCGCGAAGGTACAGCAGGCCACGGTAGTAGTAGGCCATCACGCGTTCATAGGGCTCGCCCTTGAAGTCCTTGATGCCTTCGCCCGTCCACTTGCTGCGCGCCTGCCGGGCCACTTCCGTCTTGCCGTAGAAGGACTCGATGCGTTGCAGCGCCTCATCGAACGCCCATTCGGCCTCGTCGTAGGCACCAAGCTCCATCGCGGCAAGGCCAAGACGTTCGAAATTGAGGACGGCGTTGTGCTCGCCGTCGAGGTAGAGCGTCTTGTAGAACGGACGCAAGGCCTCGCGCTTGGATTGCGCGTACACATCGGCATCGGCGCTGTCGGGGCGTACGAAGGCGGGCAGGGGCTCGAACACAGGCCGGCGCTCGCGACCCTCCCACGACTTCGCGATCGCCAGCGACGCCGGCTTGGCCGGCCCGGCCATGTAGTCGATCTCGCGCTGCTCACGCTTCTTGCCGCATGCGCTGTCCACGCGCATGGCTCCGGGGATGAAGACGAGCTTGTAGGACGCCACCACATCCGGTGCGTTTGTGGTGAGGCGGACCCGGTACTTGCCGTTGTCCGGCGAGTGCACGTAGCCGATGCATTCGTTGCTTCGGGTATCGAACCAGCCGCCCATGGCGCTCATCCACTTCCACGAAGTGACGCCCTTCTTGTCGGTCACCTCGCGGAAGAACGTGACCGTGACCTGCTGGTCGGTGATGACGCCGAAGTTGAACCACTCGTCGTCGTACATCTGGATGTCGAAGTAGGCGACGTTGAACAGCCGCGGCTCCACCTTGAAGAACGACGGCGAGTGCATCTGGCGGATCGCGCCGTTCTCGGGCGACAGCGTTCCCTCGTAGCGGTCGCCGAAGAAGATCGGGATGGAGGGAATCGTGTGCTGCGCGTCCTGGTCCATGGTCGTGTCGACGACCAGGTTGGCTTCCTGCGCCCATGCGCCGGTCGAAGTCGCCGCGAGGGCCAGGCAGAGCGCCGTGGTGAGCGCGGTGCGTGCGGAAATCTGCATCGTTGTATTCCGGTGTGCGGTGGTGCGGGCGCCCGGTCGCGAGCGCCCGGTGTGGCGGTTATTGCCAGTGACGCGTCAGCGCCGTCATCGTGGCGTTGGCGACGACGTCGCCGGCCTGCGCCAGGGTCTGCTCCGGTGCGGCTTCGCGCACATAGCCCTTGCCGCCGGCCACGAAACGACCCGGCGCGGGTTTCGGCGCCTTGCCGTCGCTGACCAGGCTGGCGAGCAGTTCGCCGGTGGCCACGCGCTTCACCTCGACGCGGAACATCACGCCGAAGGGGCTGGAGGCATCGTGCGTCTGCAGCACTTCCACCAGCAGCTCGGCCTTGCCCTGCAGTGCCTTCAGTTCGAGAGTCTGCGTGTCCTTGCGCTGCTCGGCGGACTGGTCGGCCGCGTGGGCCCGCAGGGCCACGGTGCGGTCCACCAGCTGCGCGCCGGCGCCTTGCAGGCGCGCGTTGAATGCGGTCATCAGCGGCCAGTCCGTATGTTCGGGCAGCTGCTGGCGAGAGCCGTTGTCGTCGATGCGACGCTCGCCCGAGCGCAAGGTGGTGACCGAGGCCGCGCCAGCGTCCTGCGTCAGCGTGCGTCCATCGTCGCTGAGCTGCGCGACCGCTGCGCCCCCCTCGACATGGGTGGCCTGCGCCACATGGTCGTATTGCGTGGTGACCGCGTCGCTCAGGTCGCGGTTCCAGTACACCACCATGCGCGGGCTGCCGGCCTTGCGATACGCCGCGCGGAAGGCATCGGCATCGGCGGCGGTCGTGTCGTTCGAGGCGCGCGCCGGTTGCGGCAGCACCTCCGGCATGCCCTGGCGATACTGCGCCGTGGCGTCACGCGGGCACAGCATCGCCAACGCGATGCCGGCCATCAGTCCGGCATTGCGCACTGCATGGCCCGGCATCACGGAGCGGCCGTCAGTTCGACGAGGTAGTACTGCACCTCGTCGCGGCCCATCGAGCGCTCGCGGTACACGCCGGTGCCGTAGGCGGGAATCGCCACGCGCGACCACACCGACGTCGGTTCGGTCGGGTTCTGCGTTTCGTCCATGAACGACGAGCGCGCCTGCACCTGCAGCGGTTCGCCGGTGCAGTTGATGAAGCGCGCGGTGACCTCGACGGTGTCGGTCTCGGTACGGCGCGCGAACAGTCCTTCCACCACGACCTGGCGCGCCAGCGCCTTGTCGGTGAACTGCACGGCGTTGAGGTCGATCGGTGTCATCGAACGCGGCACGTTGGCCACCAGTGCGGGACCGGCATACGGCGCGGACTTGCGCGCCTTGGCCGTCTTGCACTTGACCACCTGGTTCTCGGCGGCAGAAGCGGAACCGGCCGCGAAACCGGCGGCCAGGATCAGGATCGAGGCGATGCGCAGGCTCTTCATGGGCGCCCTCAATGCGTACCTGCCGGCGCGGAGGCCTCGGCAGGCGGCACCTGCGCCTGCGGATCCACCGCACGTGGCGTGCGTGCGGCGCACGCGCAAAGCATCACGACGGCGCACAGCAGCACCAGCCGAAGACCATTCGATCCCATACGTATTCCCCCTGTTTTCATTGATCGCCGGCGCGGTGCGCCGCCGACCGGATCATCGATAGATGACGTCGTCCGTCGCCGCGCGTTCGATGTCGTAGCTGTTGGACCACTCGATCATTCCCGACTCGAGGTCGACCATCTCGAACACGATCTGCGTGAAGCGCTGCATCTGCCCGGTACGCGGATCGCGCGCTTCGGTCGAGGCGATGTTGCCGGTCAGGCGGTAGTCGGCGCCGGCGACGGCGCGCGTCATGCCGGTGGTGCCGACATCGGTGACGCCTTCGCGCTTCAACGCGCGCTCTTCCTCGACCATGGCCGCGTTCTGGCGCGCGATGAACGTCATCCGGCCCTGGCTGGCGCGGTTGAGCTGCACGCGCAGGCGGTCGGTGATGATGTTCTTGTTGATGCGCTGCGAACTTTCGTTGGTGAAGTACGCGCTGTCGATGATGATGCGCGGCGCCTTGGCGCGTCCGGCGAGCGTGGCGTTGCCGAGCATGTCGCGGACCATGCGGTCGGCCATGGCGGCAATGTCGTGGGCTTCGATTCCCAGGCCCGACACCGGACCCTTCTGGGTCGGATCGACGTCGACGGCACCCTGGTTGCGATCGCGCGCACCGGCCGCCGTGGCGAAGGCGAGCGCGCAGACAGCCGCGAAGGCGCGGCCGGTTCGTTTCAATTGCATGGATTGTTCCCCGCCTTCCGGTTGGAAGGCCCCCTGTGGATCTGAACTTATCATGTGATCGGCCAGATCGGGCAATACTGGAGGGCAGGGGCGTCGGGCTCACCGGAACCTGGTCCGCATCGCCGCCCGGTGCCGCGCGGCATCGACGCTGGAACGCGTTGCAGGGCGGAAGGCGTTGCCTCTGTGTGCCGTGCGGCCCTCCGTGGAGCGGCCAAAAAAAAGCCCGCCTTTCGGCGGGCTTTCAGGTGTTGGTGGAGGTGGGGGGAATTGAACCCCCGTCCGAAGGCACTCCATCCCCGGCACTACATGCTTAGCGTTCCGTTAGGTCTCGTTCCCGGGCAGCACGGCTCGCAAAGCGCACCCGGAAACCAGCCTGTTTTGGGTTAACCAGGGACTGACAGGCAACCGTCCCCGGCGATTCCGTGATGATGACCCTACGCTGCGAGCACGGACACAAGCAGTTTCGGGGCTTAGGCCTTAAGCGGCCAGAGCGTAGTTGTCGTCGTTGGCAACTATGAGTTTTGCCGCTGGATTTACGAGGAAAGCTGCCCCCTCGGCATGCGCCAGGCGATTTCGCAACCCCCGTCGAAGCCAGTGCACCCCCGGGGACAGCTCTCGCTGACGTGGTCAGTATAGGGGCGATGCGGCCACGCACAAGGACCGGGCGGCCCGGCGTGGTGGCGCCGTTCAACCGGCGCGAAGGGTCAGTCTTCCAGCAGTTGGATCAGGGCGCGGCGGCGCTTGCGAGGTAGCTTGCGCACCAGGCCGATCAGGCGCAGTTCCTCGGCGTCATCGTACTTGCTGGGGTGTTCGCGCACGTGCAGGCCGCGACCTTCCAGCGTGCCGCGGCCGGTGGCCAGCCATTCGAAGCTCACGCGCTGCTGCACGGCCAGTTCCAGCATCCGTTCCAGCTCGGGCAGGGCCAGGCCCACCAGCCATTTGCGCGCCGTTTCTCGGCTGACGTCGTAGTGTTCGGCGACCGCGCCCGTGCGTTGGCGACCGGCCGGAAACCCGGCGTAGTCGAGCGCCTGGTGCAGGCGATGGGCGAAATCCTTGTGCGGAAACTGGGGCATGTCCGTGTGCTCGTCGTTGCGTCGGTGCGCAAGGAGCGCTGCGCGACCGCAACTTATTGTTGCGTACACGGCCTGGGAAAAAGACACATTCAGATTGTCGATTGGCGCAATATCTGGTGGGATGGATGCACCATGAACATCGATACGGACATCCTGACCAATCCGGTGGCGCGTTATGTCGCGTGTTTCGACAGCGCATACGCTGCCGCCGCCGCCGCGGGCATCAGCACCGAAATGCTGCGACGAATGCGAAAACGCGGCTACGTCACCACGCGCAAGCGGGCGCTGGTGATGGCGCAGGCATGCGGATTCCGGGTGGGCGCGACGCAGCTGATGGCCCTGCCACCGCCGGGCGGATCGATGGTGCAGACCTCGGGCGACTGACCGGTCGCACGGGGCCGCCGGGTGGTCCGCTGGCCTGAATGCGATAAATTCGCGGCAGGGTATGCTTGGGCACATGAGTGCCGAAGCCGTCCGCGAAGCCCGCACGCCGGAACTGGCAGAGCTGTCGCCGCGTCGCGGCTATCTGCTCGCGCTCATCGTGCTGGTCGGTTCGCTGGTGCTGGTGTTCACCGCATGGCGCGCGGCGCGCGAGCGCGAGCTGCGTTCCGCCGAAACCGAGTTCATCGCCAAGACGGCCGAAATCACCGAACTGCTGCGCCAGGGCATGACCCGTTACGAGCTGGTCGCGCGCGGTGGCGTGTCGATGTTCGTCTCGGTCACGCGCCCACGACCGACGCCGATGCAGTGGCAGGCGTACGTGGACGGCATGGACATCCAGCGCCGCTTTCCGGGCATGGTCGGACTGGGCTTTGGCGGGTTCGTCTCGGCCATGCGCCTGCCGGAGCTGCAACTGGAGTGGCGCGAGGCCGGGCACGGCATGCTGGAAATCTGGCCGCGCGGGCAGCGGCGCGATTACGGGCCCATCCTGTTCCTGGAGCCCAAGACGCCGGCCAATGTCGGCGCGATCGGCTTCGACATGTATTCCGAACCGGTGCGCCGGGCGGCGATGACGGTGGCGATGGAAACGGGCGATGCGACGCTGTCCGGTCCCGTGCACCTGATCCAGGATGGCCAGCTGCGCAACACGGGATTGCTGCTGTATCTGCCGGTGTACCGCGGCGGCGCGCGTCCCGGCACGGCGAGCGCGCGGCGCGCGGAACTGCAGGGTTGG